>MHII01000011.1:618-8370 GCA_001817425.1 Candidatus Buchananbacteria bacterium RIFCSPHIGHO2_02_FULL_39_17
ACAATTTGGTCGATGCTTTTTGGGTGAGTAAGATATCGGCAGAAGCTATCGCCGCCGTCAGCATTTCACAAATAACCCTTTTTATCATGATTTCGCTCGGTTTTGGCATCACCGTCGGATCGGGCGTTATCATGGCCATGCATATCGGCGCCAAAGACATCAAAGAAGCAGAGCGGGTCATCGGCCAATCGTTTGTCCTTTCAGCCATTGCCGGGATTTTCTTCACCGCAATTGCTCTTATATTTAGAAACGAACTCCTCACCGCATCGGGTGCTGCCGGCGCCATATTTGATCCGGCCCTTGATTATTTTACGATCACCGCCGGCGGCTCAATACTCTTTTTTATTCTCATTGCCGTGATGTTTGTATTTAATGCACAAGGCGATACGTTTGCCCTCACGAAACTCTTTGCCTTATCAACGTTGGTGAATCTTGTTCTTGATCCGGTACTGATATTCGGCTGGCTCGGCTTCCCGGCCATGGGAATCTCTGGTGCCGCGACCGCAACGCTCGTTTCTCAAGCGATATTTATTTTTATCGCGATCCGCGAGCTTTCGAGTCCGCACCGGCACATACGTTTTCGTTTCCACAACTTGACGCTCAAAGGGGAATCGGTGAAAAAAGTCTTAAACATTGGCATCCCTGCAGCACTCACACAAGTCGTATTTCCCGTCGGTCTTGCGGCGTTAACATACATAACTTCCCTGAGTTTCCTGGAACCCGGCGCGATTGCATTCAGTCTTGGATTTCGAGTTGAATTCTTTGCATTCCTGCCGGCAGCCGGATTCGGGTTTGGTGCCATGGCGATGATTGGCCAGAGTATTGGTGCAGGCAATTTGAAACGTGCAAAAGAAGCATTTTTCAAAGCGCTCACGTATGCAGTTGCAGGTGCTAGCGGTGTAGGAATTCTCGTTGCAATTTTTGCCGGCGCAGTGATTTCGATATTTACAACTGATCCGGTTGTTATGTCCTATGCACGCCAGTACATGTGGACGGTGGCGTTAAGTTATGGATTTCTTGCCGCACTTCTGGTAGAAGCCAATTCGTTTCAGGCCATCGGCCGCTCATGGCCCGGATTCTGGATATTTCTCCTTCGCGCCGGCGTCGTCTCCATCCCCCTTGCCTATGTGTCAACGCAGGTATTTCATCTGCCCATCATCTCTGTCTGGGCAAGTCTGATGGCCGGGAATGTGATCGCGGGAATCGCCGGCTACTTCTGGATAACGAGAACGCTGAATAAGATTGACTTGAAAGAAGTGCCGGTGCATTGATACTCAATCTTTCTCCTTAAATAAGAGTTTATGCTTTATTTCTGATATAATCCGCTTTAACCATAAAATATGGAAATACGATTTGATGACTTGATGAAATTATTGGGAATTGTAATTACTGTGTGGTATGTATGGAAATTAAGAAAAATTTACGGGAAGGAAAAGGAGATTTTTGATATTAAGAATCAAATTGACAATTTAGAACATGATGATGAGTCAAAAAGACGGACTAATTCAGGTATGGTTAATCAAAGTGCATTTAATAGAATAATAGAAAAAAGAAAAAAACCATTAACAGATAAGTTAGAAAAATTGAAAATGGAACGACAGTTTATGCTAGAAAAATTACCGCTCGTCGGCATCTTTAGAAGATAGTGCTTATCATACTTAAACAACATGACCACCAAACCACATACCCCTGAAATGCACAGGAATTCAATCACTTATGATATACTTTAACCATGAAAAACCATATCACTGTTAAAAAGAATGTGCGATTTGGAAAACCAGTTATTGCGGGCACACGAACACCAGTTGCTGTTGTTATCGGAAAAATAGCCGGCGGCATGACAGTGGATAAGGTCATGCACGAGTATGATCTTACTAAAAAACAGGTGTATGCAGCTCTCAAGTATGCAGCAGATATTGTTGCTCATGAAGATGTTGCTACACTATGAATGCAGTTATAGATGAAGATCTTCATCGTTCTCTTGCAGATGTATTGAAACAACTTGGATTTCAGATATTTGATGTTCGGGATCATGGACTTCGTGGTCAATCTGATGAAAAGGTTTATGCGTTTGCACAAAAAAAGAAAGCTGTCCTCTTCTCTGCCGATTTAGGGTTCTCGAACATTCTCTCATTTCCAATAGGAACACATCAGAGTATAGTTATCCTTCGATTCCCCAATGAAATGCCGACGGAGGAAATAAATCGCCTTGTCTTTAAAGTCCTTTTACAGATTAAAAAAGAAGATTACACAGAAAACTTGATTATTCTTTCACCAAAGAAAATAAGAATTCGGAGAAAATAAGTTGATGAGACGTGTATATGCCCGTCAAACCACCCGCCCGTGAAATGCTCAAAAGATGATTAAATACACAAAAAATTCAGAGAAAAAGTGTAATGATATGGCGAAGACTAAATACCGATACGACAAAGAAGACGACGTTCTGATGGTATCCTGGGAAAGGGAAAAATACTTTGTCTTCACGAAAGAAACTGATGATGGTGGCGGAAAGGGTGTCATTTTGAAACTCCTATCTTCCACACACCTCTCTCCCGAAACGCGGGGATGGTTTGACGCCTCGCTTTATTGAGGATTGACTGCAGGGAAAAATCGTTTTGTTTAGCATAATCGGATAGTTTAATTATAGTATCTCCTTTAAGATAAGTTATGCGTTTATGAAGGGCTTCAATCAGTACATAGGCAACCACTTTTTCCATAGTTGTGGTGTTTTTATCATCTCGGTAATCTGAAAATGCTCTATAATAGTGTTGCTTTTCTTTATCTCGAATAATGATGCTCGGCAAATGGAGTTGCTCTAATTGAAAATTTATAAGCACCCGCCCAATCCTACCATTACCATCGTTAAACGGATGAATATTTTCAAAGTCGAGATGAAACAATGCTATCTTGTCAATATAGAAAGAGGTAACATCATTGGCATACTGGGTAAGAATATCCTCAATCATTCTCTCGACGTGTTCTGGCGCAGACGCGATATAAGTACCAACTCGCACATACTCTCCTTTTATTCTGAACCTTCCGGCGATTTTGTCATTAATTGCTCCGAGAAGCATCGTATGCAAAAGAAGTATCAATTCTTTTGTAAGTGTCATTTCTTGAGATTTTATGCGGGTGTATTCGACGATGCGAGCCAAATTTTTTGCTTCATACACTTCTCGTAAATTTAATTCTTTTGATACTTCGAGCTCAAGAAGTATTTTTTCTGTTTCTTTCAAAGTAAGTGTTGAATTTTCAATTGCATTTGAGTTATACACTGCTTCAGCAATTTCTGCCTCATCGATCATGTGAAGGAGCGACTCTTTACCACTACGAAGTGAGTCGTATTGTTTCTTTAGCGATTGCAGCTTGTTTTTTAATAGAGTACTCGTAGCCATGGTTTTAATAGGGTATTGGTGACTATCATACCATAGTAACGGAAAATATCAAGAAAAACGTGAATTGAAGTCATAAAGTGGTCTCTATTCACGGTTATTGGAAAGATTTCAATATGGAGTAGAGCTTACTATTTGTATTAACTCATGTGTTCCACTTCCCTATCATCTCTGTTTGGGCAAGTCTGATGGCCGGGAATGTGATCGCCGGAGTCGCCGGCTACCTCTGGATCACAAGGACGTTGAATAAGATTGACTTGAAAGAAGTACCAGTGCATTGATATCCTTCACATTGATAAAAGACCGTTGTAAAGCTCTGATATAATTTTTATAATGGCAAGACCTAACAAAAAACAACATAAAATACCCAGAACTTACCTTCAAGCTTTCTCTAATCAAGATGGCCTTGTCTGGGTGGGTGATGAAAGACTCAAAATATTTCAACAAAAACCAAGTAATATCCTCACGGAAAATGATTATTACACCATTAGATTCCCAACAGGAGGCGGTACATTAGAAATTGAAACAAAACTTCTGAACGGAATCGAAGGGAGCTACTCAGATATATATAGACAGAAAATACGAAATATAAGAGTATTAAATCTTGAAGAAAAAGCAAAGATGGCTATTTTTGTTGCATCTATGATGGAACGGCAATCTATGTTACGTGATGCGTTAACAGATTTTATCAACAGACTTGAAAAGCGCATAAAACACATGCAAAATTTACCCAACAGCGTCAAAAAGCAAATGGCCAATTTCACAATACCATCTAAAGAAAAAGGGGTACCGGCAAAGGACTTATTGAAATTGGGTAAAGATGTTGGATCACTTCATAGTTCTCTTATTCCAAAATTGCTTCCAGATCTTGCTACGATCATTTTCAACATGAAGTGGGGTTTCGTTTTAAGAAATAAACAATCTTATCCCTTTATAACTTCAGATAATCCTTGTGTTATGATGAACCCTGCTACAGAGATAAGATATGGGAAGGGAACAATTGGATCTGCTCCCGGCTTGATTCAAAAAGATGTAGAGATAACACTCCCATTGTCGTCAGATATTGCACTTATATGCGGTTGGCTATTGGAAACAGATTGTCTATATACTCCTATAGATAAAAAACTAGTAGATAACATTAATTTTAGAACTCGTAGACACGCTCGAACAATAATTGGAAGCGATCAGAAGATGCTATTTGAAATAGCAAAGAGAATCCTTAAAATTAAACGAATATAACATGCTCACCAAACAACACGCCCGTGAAATGCTCAAAGAATTCAAGTAATAAGAGGTTTACAAATAAGTTTACAAAAAGGTTTACAATTATTGCAACTGGCGGTATACTTGTTGTATGTACAAACCCGCGTATACCCTGACACCAAAACTCGTCAATACCCTCTCCAAAATTGAACGACTCTAAGAACCCATTTGAAAAGTTTTTCCTGATGGTGTAAGATAACTATTCTATGCCCAAATCATATCCATCGGATATGAGAGATCAGGAGTGGGAAATCATCCGCTCGTTGATTGCAGCGGCAAAGAAAGGTGGCAGACCACGATCTGTCAATATCCGAACATACTGGATGCCATCTTCTACGTCACACGAGGAGGAATCCAATGGGCAATGCTTCCCAAAGATTTTCCACTGGTGGGAACAGTGTACTGGTATTTTTCCCAGTGGAAACGGGATGGAACGATTGAAAAAATCCATGATAAGCTTAGAGTCTGTTTTAAAAGTCTGTTTCTTGCTCGGAATATGAGGTAGTGCGGCTTAGTAAGCCGCATGAGGGAGCTAACCGGTAGGCCACCTCGGCCGATTTATAATCGGCACTACTCATACTTTTCAAACAACCTCTGAGGGATTCTGAAAAAGTATGACCCCCAAACCACCCGCCCGTGAAATGCTCAAAGTGAATTTTATGATATACTCTACTCATGACCAAAAAGTTAGACTACCTCATCAAACTGGTTTACGACAAAACATACAAAGGCTATGTAGCTGATGTTGTGAATTTGTATGGCTGTATGTCTCAAGGAAAGACAAAAGAAGAAGCACTGAAAAATTCAGAAAAAGCTATAAAAGCATATATGAAAGCACTGACAAAGTCAGAAAAAGGCATAGAATTTACGCGAAAAACCATAAACACTTCAGTTCCTTTCATGCATGCCTAAACTTACCAATATCTCCGGCAGAAAAGCAGTCAAGGCATTCTTGAAATTTGGCTACACTCACGTCCACACATCGGGAGACCACGCAATCCTGCAAAAGACGGGTGCTCCAACATTATCCATTCCTCTTCACAAGGAAGTTGCTCCATTTCTCCTGAGAGCCCAAGTAAAAAGAGCGAATATAAAGTTGCAGGATTATATAAAAGCACTGAAATGAATCTACCTAATTTTGATACCTGTATTATCCTTCACGGCTGTCCGCCGAGTGCTGATAATATTATTCCAAAAGAAAAACGGTGGATGAATTGGTTGGAGAAAAAGTTAAAAGAGAAAGGATTCAATGCAATCGCACCGGCTATGCCGACGCCGTGGAAGCCCAGATACGAAGAATGGAAAGAAATGTTTGAGAAATATCCGGTGACTCATAATTCCCTACTCGTTGGCCACAGCTGTGGTGCTTCTTTTCTTGTCCGATGGCTCCTTGAAACGAATAACCATGTTAAGAAACTGATCCTCGTTGCTCCGGCAAAGATTCCTGAAACAGAAAACGACACAAGACAAGATCTATATAAGTTCGATTTGCCTGAGGATGGATCGACCATTGCTGATGAAATTGTCATTTTTACTTCAAATGATTTCCCTCATCATCTGAAATCATTGGAATTGTATAAAAGATCACTGAAACCCCATGTGGTGAAACTTGAAAACAAAGGTCACTTTCTCATTTTCACCATGGGCACACCTGAATTTCCTGAACTTTTTAAAGAGACTATTCGTTAGGTATGGTCCGGCACGGTGCATAAAGCACGAGGGTCAATCGATGATGGCGAGATGATTGTGGGTGTGAAGGAAAAATAAGATCTTTATATTTGACAAACCTTAGGTTTTTATGGATAATAACCGTATGTTAATACCAACATCCGTAAACACAAAAACAGTCACCGATTTGAGAGAAAACACACTCAACCTTTTGAATGAAGTCAAGAGACGTGGTCATTTGTATATCTTTCACCGATCACACCCAAAAGCGGTGGTTATGTCACTTGATGAGTTCGTGAAAATACAGGCAATGCTCGAAGATTATATGGATGAAAAAGACGCCGAAAAACTTTCTGAAGAGCCACGCGGGAAAGGTATTTCTTTCAAAGATATAGCGAAGAAGTACGCATAAATGACATGTCGTACGAGATTTTCTTCACGACAAAAGCAGAGAAACAACTTACCAGGCTTGCGCACACTGATGTCAAAAAAGTGATTCAGAAAGTAGGAACGCTTACTGTTCCCCTTCCGCAGAATTTGGATATACGAAAGATGGTTAATACTCCGAATTTCTACAGACTTCGCATCGGCAAGGTGCGCGTACTGTTTGAAGTAGACGATAAAACTCAGGAAATCTGGATACGAAAAATAAAATATAGAGGAGCAGTTTATAAATGAATGCCGGTTTTGGATCAATAGTTTACAATCAACCTATGAACAAAAGTGCATTTACAGATAAAGTTTACTCAATAACCCGTCAAATCCCGAAAGGGAAAGTAGCCACGTATGGACAGATTGCTCGCCTTGCCGGAAGTCCGAAAGCGGCGCGTGCAGTGGGAATGCTTATGAAACAGAATCCTGACGCGCCGCAGACGCCGTGTCACAGAGTCGTTTCATCAACAGGGCAATTAACCGGTTACTCTGGCGAAGGCGGTATCAAAGCAAAAAAGAAAATGCTTATCAAAGAAGGTATTGTGTTTAACGGCGAGACCGTAGATCTTTCAATTTCTCTATGGAAACGATAAGCGCATTATGATATACTGACAATATGTTAAATCTCAACTCGATCATGATTGGTTCAACCAATCCAAAAAAACTGGCTGAGTTTTACGAAAAAGTCTTTGATCAAAAACCGGATATGCAAGAAGGAGAATGGTACGGCTGGTCTGTTGGCAGTACGTTTTTCTCTGTCGGTAAACATTCTGAAGTGAAAGGGAAAGCAAAGGAACCGCAGCGGATGATCGTCAATCTTGAGACAAAAGAAGTGGAAAAAGAATTTAAGAGAATCGAAAAAACCGGCGCAACGGTTATTAAAGAGCCGTATGAAATGCAGGGCGCCATGATTGCAACCTTCGCCGATCCGGACGGCAACTACTTCCAGCTCATGACCCCGTGGGAATAATCTGACAGACGTCGTAAACGTCCTCCG
>MHII01000012.1 GCA_001817425.1 Candidatus Buchananbacteria bacterium RIFCSPHIGHO2_02_FULL_39_17
AATTATTTTTTTTGAACTCAGGGTTGAGTTTGCAAGCATACTTAAGAATAGCTAAATTATACGATATTTTTCATTTTTCGTCAACTAAAATCATTGCCAAGAAATTAGATTTTTGGTAGAATTAAAGTGCTTCATTTTTAGCAGTTAATTTAATTATTTAAAAATATGGGATTAAATAATTTGTTAGTGGACAAGGTTTCCCTAAGGTTAAAACAGATTATTTTTGTTTTGACTTTGGTGATTATTTTTTTGCCTTTAGTCATGAATAGCAATTTCTTTTTTCCTTTTATCATCATCAAAAACGTTTTTTTTCATATCTCAGTTGAGATTATTTTTGTTGCCTATTTAATTTTAGCCTACCTTGATCGTCAATACCGTCCAAATTTTAATCGGATCACTTTAGTTTTTTTGGCCTTTGTCGCCGTGGCCATTATCAGCAGTTTGTTTGGTCTGGGTTTTTATCGAAGTTTTTGGGGGAATTACGAAAGAATGGCCGGTTTATTTCATCTTTTTCATCTATTTTTATTTTTCTTTGTTTTAGCGAATGTCATCAAGTCAGACAAAGATTGGCATTCATTTTTTACCTTTTCGGTTTTTGCCAGCCTGGTTATGAGTTTTATTGCCTTGGGGCAATGGCTCGGTGTTCCTTTTTTACTTAAGTCTTCCGGCGGCAGTCGGCTTTCCGGCACGGTTGGTAATCCGACTTTTTTTGCCGCCTATCTGCTTTTTCATTTATTTTTTCTCCTCTATTTTTTCGCCGCCGAAAAAAAATTTAACCTTAAATTATTTTCTTTAAGTTTTTTAGCGCTTGATGGTTTTTTAATTATTTCTTCAATTTTTGATTTATTAGCCAGGGCGTTAGTGACCAATGGCATGGCAAAAAGCCTGGACTGGGGTTTATTTAATTTAATTAAAGTGCCATTTTTAGGCGAAGCCATGCGCAGTTTGTCTAGTAGCCCTGAATATCAGGCCTATCTGCCGTATCGTCGCGGCATTATTATTTTTGTGATTTCTTATCTTATTTTTCAGGGGTTAATTCTTTTAATTTGGCTTTTCCGCTCTAAAAAATTTAGTGTCACCGCTTTAATTTTAGTTAGTTTTATTTTTGAATTTATCATCTTTTTTAATACCCAAACGCGTGGTGCGATTATTGGCTTAGCGATCGGAATTTTTATTTTAGCGCTGGCGGCGCTCTTTGTCATTAAGGACAAAAAATTAAAACTTGTCAGTTTGCTTTGCTTATTAATTATTTTAATTTCACCGCTGGCGCTTTATTTAGGCAGAGATACAGAACTAATTAGAAATATTGGTCCATTAAGTCGTTTGGCCACCATCTCGCCTACTAACATCACCACGGAATCGCGCTTACTGGCCTGGAATGCTAGCTGGCAAGGCTGGAAAGAAACGCCTAAGTCGTTATTGATCGGTTATGGTTTGGAGCATTATTATTATGCCTTTAACAAATATTTTCCGGTAAAAATTTATAAGGACGCCGGTTCTCAGGTTTGGTTTGACCGAGCCCACAATGTCATTTTTGATATTGGTGTCACGACCGGGATGATTGGTTTAGTGATTTATCTTTCGCTTCTCATTTTTGCGATTTTAGCCCTGATTAAAAATTTTTCTCAAGAAAAATTTTTAAGTTCAAGCTGGCTTTGGGTTGGCTTAATTGTGGCTTATTTTATTCAGAACTTTTTTGTCTTTGACACTTTAAACAGTGAAATACCTTTTTATTTATTTTTAGCTTTTGTCGTATTTCTGACCGGCAAAAATGCGTTAGTCAATGATCATTCAGAAAAAAAATCAAATCCGAATTATATCTATCTTGCAACGCTAGTCGTAGTTCTAATTTTTATAACTTTTGCGATTAATGTCAAAACTTTATCGGCCAATAATTATATTTTTCAAGCGTTACGGCCGAAGGAGGGTACCAAGCAAACAGTTCAGGATTCAATTAAATTTTTTAAAACGGCGCTTGAAAAATCTTTAGTCGGTCGCTATGAAGTCAGGGAGCAACTCTCTTACTATCTTGATGGCTTGATTAAAAAAGACGATATTTCGCCAGCTTACGCCGCGGAATTAGTCGATTACGTCAGCGAAGAATTAAATAAAAGCATTGCTGAAGAACCTAAAAACGTTAGACATTACCTTTTACTGGCCACTTTTTATAATGGCATGACTAAAGTTAACCAAAGATATCCGCAAAAAGCCATTGAATTATTTGAAAAAGAAGTTGACTTGAATGCCACCCGACCCCAGATTTATTATGAAACTGGACAGGCCTATTTGTTTCTCAATAATATTGATGAAGCAATTAAATATTTCAACCGCGGTTTAGCGCTTGCCCCCTGGGTCATTGATGACAATTGGAATTTATTAGTTATTTACACGCTTTTTGGCAAAGATGATTTAGCCCAAAACCAATATCAGAAAATGATTAATGAGTTGGGCTGGCAGCCGGACATTGATGATTATCAAAAATTAGTTGATTTGTATGTTAAGGTTAAAAAATTTGATCAAGCGATTCAGTTTCAGGAGAAAATTATTGAATCAGTAAAATCAGCGGATAATTTTGCCAAATTAGCAGCGCTTTACGCTAAAATTGGCAACAACATTAAGGCCAGAGAATTAACAGACATGGCTGTTAAGATTGATCCAAATTTTACCCAAGAATCAGAAAAATTTTTGCAGCTTTTAGAATCAGGAGAATTACTTAACAAAGAATAGGTTAAGGTTAATCAGCAGACTAAATTAGATATTAATTTTCTTAATTTTCAGCCATAAAAAACATGGCTTTAATTTCTAAAAAAATTAGATTAAAATTTTTTTTATTTGTTTTTTTATTTCAATTTTTCGTGTTTTTTTATAATTCAGATGTTTTGGCTAAAAATGAACAAATCGACTATCGTCTAGGCGAGGTTTTGTTAAAGTTTAAGGGCGATGAGGAGATCTATAAATTAAAATTTTCCGTCGAGACTGACGTTGGGCAAATTATTAATCAATACACAAATTTCGGTGAAATTGAAAATATCAGCCCAAACTATTTAGTTAGGGCTACGGCTTTTCCTAATGACCCGGACTATTTGTTGCAGTGGTACTTAAATCCAATTAACGCGAAAGCGGCTTGGTCAAAAGCCTTGGTGGTCCGGGAACAGGAATTTAATAGTCGGCAGTCAGTCATTGCTGTTTTAGATAGCGGTGTTGATTTAAATCATCCAGATTTAAAAGGACAAATTTGGCGCAATAAAAAAGAAATCGCTAATGACCAAGTTGATAATGATAATAATGGCTATACGGATGACATCACTGGTTGGGATTTTGTTGAATGGGATAATGATCCCAATCCATCTTTTACTTTCGGTTTTGATGAAAGTGCGATTAAGCATGGAACAATTGTCGCGAGTCTCGCCGCGGCGACCTCGCATAATAATCAGGGCATTGCCGGCGTTAGTTGGTTCAGCCAAATTATGCCCTTGCGCGTTTTAGACAGCAGTGGGGCTGGGGATATCTATACGGTTATTCAGGCGATTAATTATGCGGTTAGTAACGGCGCGGATATTATTAATATGAGTTTTATTGGTAGCCATTTTGAAGCTAATTGGTTTTCGGCCATCAGAAATGCTTATAATAAAAATGTGTTGGTGGTGGCCGCGGCGGGTAATACTGATCCAGCGGTCAATGGCGTTAATCTTGATCTTCATAAGTATTATCCAGTTTGTTTTGACGGGGATAATGGTGAAAATTTTGTCATTGGCGTGGCGGCCGTAGGCAAGGATCTAAAGAAATCAAGCTTTTCCAATTATGGCAGTTGTATTGACATTACGGCGCCAGGCGAGGATTTTTATGCGGCCCAGGTTTATAATCCTAAATTTAGCGGCTTTAGCAATTATTATGATGGCTATTGGTCCGGGACTTCACTGTCCGCGCCATTAGTCAGCGGTACCCTGGCTTTAATTAAGGCTTTGCGACCTTCTTTAACTGCCTCGCAAATCAGAGATTTTGTTTTTGAAGGTGCTTCTGATATTGATCAATACAATGCCGAATTTAAAAATAAATTGGGAGCGGGAATGCTTGATGTGGCTAATGCAGTGGAAGTCACCTTGGGCAAAAGAGTGTCTAAAGAAAAGGGCGGTGAAGATAATTATATTTTGGTGGGCTTAGGTTCAGGATCTTTTCCGCAATTAAAGATTTTAAGAACTGATGGTTCAGTTTTTAAAGAATTTTACGCCTATAGTCCGACTTTTAACGGGGAAGTGAAAGTGGCGGCGGGCGATGTTAACGGTGATGGTCAAGATGAAGTGGTCACCGGAACCGGCAGTGGCGGCGGGCCTCATGTTCGGATTTTTAACATTGAAGGTCAGTTAATTTCCCAATTTTTTGCGGCTGATAAAAAATTGCGCGGTGGGATTAATATCGCCGTGGCTGACATCAATGGGGATAACATTGACGAAATTATTACTGGTGCGGGCAAGGGGAGCGAGCCAGAAGTTAAAATTTTTGACTCGCAAGGTAATCTTTTAAAAAAGTTTTTGGCTTATAACCAAACTTTTCGGGGCGGAGTTAAGGTTGCGGTCGCTGATTTTAACCATGACGGTAAGAACGATATTGTGACTGGGGCGGGCAGTGGCGGCGGGCCTCATGTTCGAGTTTTTAGTTCAGATGGCGAATTAATTTCCCAATTTTTTGCTTTTAATAAAAATTCTAGGGGTGGGGTTAATGTTGCCGTGGCTGACTTGCACGGTGACGGCCAGCCTGAAATTATTGCTGCGATTGAAAATAATGCGGTGCCAGAAGTCAGGGTTTTTACTTATCTTGGTTCGCCGGCGGGCAGTTTTTTTGCCGCTAATCCGAATTCTTTAACCGGTGTTAATATTTCTGCCGGCGATGTTGACAATGACCGAATTGCCGAAGTTATTACCGGCTTAGGCGTTGGCGGCAATTCGGAAATTAAAATTTTTGATTTACAAGGGAAAACTAAATTTGAATTTTTTGCCCACACCTTAAATTATCTTGGCGGCGCTAGGACCGCTGTCTTGCGCTATTAATTATCAGCGATGATTAATTTTCAATTAGTTTTTAGAAATTATTTAGATCAGCACAAGCTTTTTAAACAGTTTGTCAAATTTTGTATTGTCGGTGGGACTTCGGCGGCATTTAATTTTTTGATTTACTATTCCGTGACGGAGTGGTTAGGGGTTTGGTACGTTTATTCTTCAATTGTTGCTTTTTTAATTTCTGCAGTATTTAATTTTTTGGCAAATAAAAACTGGACTTTTAGAAATACCGATATCGGCTGGGCGATGATAAACCAGTTAAGTAAATTCGCCACGGTGATGATCTCTGGCCTAATTATTAATACCGCCATTATTTATTTTTTAACTGATTGGTTCGGATTTGATTATCGTCTATCCTGGGTTTTTGCCACGGGCATAGTCACTTTTTGGAATTTTAGTTTCAATCGGTTTTGGACTTTTCGCCATCGTCAAAATTTATCCCTTGAATAAATAAATTAGTTATTTTATAATTATAATAAAGGTTAAGATTAATACAGTGTTTGTTTAAAGGCATAAGATAATATTATACAAATTCATTTTGAGATTTTCCGCCCAAGGCGGATCCGCCTCTGGCGGAGAGGATTTGAGATTTTAAACTATGGCTAAAAAACCAATATTTGAAAAACCCAATATTTTAGTCACTGGCGGCGCTGGTTTTATCGGTTCGCACCTTTGCGACGAACTGATTAAAACCAGTAAAGTTATCTGCGTTGATAATTTTATTTCCGGCGATGAAGTGAATATTGACCATTTGCTTCAGAATCCTGATTTTGAATTTATCAAACATGATATTAATCAACCTATTATTTTGGAAGATTATCGGGAATTGGAGAAATTCAAAATTAAATTTCAAGGGCTTCAGGAAATTTATCATCTGGCTTGCCCGACTTCACCGAAAGATTTTGAAAAAACAAAAATTGAAACGGCTTTAGCTAATTCGGTTGGCACCAAAAATGTTTTGGATTTAGCCCTAAAATACAAAGCTAAATTTTTACTTGCTTCTTCGTCGGTCGTCTATGGCCCGAGAAACCAGAAAAATCTTTATTTTAAAGAAGATTATAACGGTGCAGTTAATCATTTGAGTCCCCGGGCTTGCTATGACGAGGGCAAAAGATTTGCTGAAACTTTGGCATGGACTTACGGTGAAGTTTATAATTTGGATACTAAAATTGCCAGAATTTTTCGGACCTATGGGCCTAAAATGAGACTAAAAACCGGCGAGATGATTCCTGATTTTGTTTATAATGCCATCGAGGGAAGCGATTTGGTAATTTATGGGGATAAAAATTTTTCTTCTTCTTTTTGCCACGTGACTGATATTGTCGTTGGTTTAATGAAATTAATGAAGAGTTCGGAAAGCGGGCCATTTAATTTTGGCAGCGATATTGAATCAAAGTTAGTTGGTTTTGCCGAAAAAGTCATTAACCTGACTGGTTCAAAATCAAAAATTATTTTTAAAGAGCCATTGCTTTTTATGACGCCGCTTGGCCTGCCGGATATTAGTTTAGCTAAAGAACGTTTATCCTGGTTTCCCGTGGTTTTGCTTGATGAAGGCATTAAGGGGACGATTGATTATTTCAAAGCTTATCGGACGATTGTTCGCCCCGGCACTAAATTTTGATATGAATGTCCAGGTTGTTATTCCGGCTTACAATGAAGCAAAAACAATTTTTGAAATTATTAGAAAACTTAAAGATCAAGTCAGTCAAATCATTACGGTTGATGACGGTTCAACAGATGACACCGGTGAATTAGCCAAACAGGCCGGAGCAAAAGTCTTAACTCATTTTTTAAATCGTGGCCAGGGTGCAGCACTGCAAACTGGCATTTCTTTTGCTTTGGCGAATGGGGCGGAAATTATTGTCACTTTTGACGCCGATGGTCAGCATAATCCCGATGAGATTGATCAGGTCATTAAACCATTATTGTTGGGTGAGGTAGATGTAGTGCTGGGTTCAAGATTTCTGGAATCAAGAATTAAGAATCAAGAATTAAGAATCAAGAATGTTCCTTTAATGAGGTTCGTTGTCTTGAAACTGGCGGCTTGGTTTACCCGGCTTTATACTGGTCTTAAAGTGACCGATGCCCATAATGGTTTTCGGGCTTTTTCGGCAAAAGCCGCCAGTTTAATTGAAATTAAGCAAGACGGGATGGCGCATGCTTCAGAAATTATTGAACAAATTAAAAAACAAGGCCTAAAATTCAAAGAAGTGCCGGTGGAAATTAATTATACCAACTACTCATTGGAGAAGGGTCAAAAGTTAAGCAATTCCTGGAGGATTGTTTGGGATTTAATCATTAAGAGAATATCAAAATGATTATAAAAATAATTATTCTTTTGTTTGTTATTTTTGTTTTGTGGCGAACAACTTCTCGTTATTTAAGAGGCGATATCACGGTTCGCGAGTTGATGATTTGGGTTATATTTTGGCTTTTAGTCGGTCTGGCCGTCGTTTTACCGCAAAAAACTGATATCATTGCTCAATGGCTGGGAGTCAGCCGCGGCGCTGATTTATTAGTTTATTTGTCAATTATCGTTTTATTTTTTGTGGTTTTTAGAATTATTGTCAAATTGGAAAAGATTGATCAGGAGGTCACGAAAATAGTGAGGGAGGCAGCCTTAGAAAATGATAATAAATCCAAAGTTCAAAATCAAAATGTCAACTCAATGTCAAATGACAAAATTCAAAATAATATTTGACATTTGGATTTTGGATTTGATTTGACATTGGTCATTTGGATTTTGTTATTTTGCGTATGGCCGACAGAGTATTAATTATCATTTTATGCTACAACGGCGCGGATTATCTCCGCGACTGTTTGTCTTCACTTAGTAAACTTAATTATTCTAAAGATAGTTTTGAAATTTTAGTCATTGACAACGCTTCAACTGATAATTCCGTTGCAACAATTAACAGTTTACAATCAACAATTAACAATTTAATTTTAATTCAGAATAAAACTAATCTTGGTTTTGCCACCGGCAATAATATTGGCCTGCAATATGCCATTAACCATAATTTTGATTATGTTTATTTGTTAAACCAAGATACGGTGGTTGAGCCAGATTTTTTGGAAAAAGCTGTTGAAATCGGGGAGTCAGATATTCAAATCGGCGCGGTGCAATCAAAACTGCTTTTATTTCAAGATAAAACTAAAATTAACAGCATCGGCAATGAAATTCATTATTTAGGCTTTGGTTTTGCCGGCGGTTACCAGTTGCCAGATCAGGAGTTAGAAGTCAGAGAGATTACCTATAGTTCCGGCGCCGCCAGCCTGTACCGCATCTTAGCGTTAAAACAAGTTGGCCTCTTTAACCCTGATTTTTTTATGTACCACGAAGATACTGATTTGGGCTGGCGGCTGTGGCTTTTTGGTTTTAAAATAATTTTAGCGCCAAAATCTGTGGTTTACCATAAATATGAGTTTTCCCGCAGCATTCAAAAATATTATTTTATGGAACGGAACCGTTATTTGGTGCTTTTACAAAATTATAAATGGCAAACTTTGTTGTTAATTGGTCCAGCTTGCGCCTTGATGGATGTGGTGATGTTTTTTTACTCATTTTTTGCCGGCTGGTGGCGGGAAAATTTAAAAGTCTGCTGGTATTTTTGCCACCTAAAAAATTGGCAAAAAATAATAAAGACCAGACGTCGGGTCCAATCTAAACGAAAAATCACTGACCGGGAAATGGTTGAACGTTTTGTCGGTAAAATTGAGTTTCAGGATTTGGATAATCCGTTACTGACTAATTTAGTCAACCCGGTTTTTAATTTATATTGGCAAATAGTGAAGAGATTGATTTTTTGGTAGGAAATAAATTTTGAATTTTGAAATTTGAATTTTGAATCAATTTTGAATAACCGAATTTTGAAAAATTAAGATATTAGAATTTGAATCGAAATTCAAAATTAAAAATTAGATTTTTTTTACCTCTCTTTCTACCCATTTCTCGTATTCCAGATTAGACTCGGTTTTCCAACCCTCAATTAATGGAATTTTATAAGGGTGGAGTTTTTTTATTTCATTTTTAACTTTTTGCCAGTTTTCTTTTTTAGTTTTAAAAATCGCCGCGATTTCTTGGTCATTAACAATTTTGCCTTGCCACCAATAACTTGATTTAATTGGGAAAAAATTGGCGCAAGCAATCAATCGCTTTTTTAATAATACCGAAGCGATTTTTTTCGCGGTTTTTAAATTAGGAAAAGTAGCGTAAATATTAATAATCATATTTATTTGATTTTTTCTACTTGTTGTCATCCTGAATTTATTTCAGGATCTCATTCAATAGATTCTGAAACAAGTTCAGAATGACACACTCTTGTCAATCAATTTTGCCATTTCCGTATCTTTGTCCGTCACCTTGCCTTCGCTGTGCGTGGTTAAAGTGATTTTCACTTTTTTGTAGCCGTAAATTAAAATATCAGGATGATGGTTATTCGCCTCGGCGATTTCCCCGACTTGATTGACAAAAGCCAAAGCTTCTTTAAAATTTTGAAATATAAATTCTTTAGTTAAACAATTATTTTGATTGAGCCAGTTATCATTACTCATATTTTTAAATATTGGATGAGTGAGTTAAAAAATTTGACTTATTTTTTTATTCAAAATCCTCTTCAATTAACCTCGATCGACGCACAATAGATTTGAAAGTTCGATACGGTATTTCTTTACCATGAATTGGAACGATGACATTTAATGTCGGAATACTAATTTTGCGATACTTGGCATGACTGCCGCTTTGCGAAACAAAAAAGAAGCCCTTTTATTTAAGGACTTTTAGAACGGATTTAAGTGGAATTGGTCTAGGCATATTTAAGTGTTACTGAGGCGATGGCTGGCTGTTCAATCCTGCTTGACTTAGGCAGTCTTTCATCTTCAAGATATAATTCTAAGGCATCTTGAAGATTATCAAGAGCCTCTTTTTTTGTATTACCAAAACTTGCCACGTCAACATCTAAACATTGAGAAACATAGTATTTACCCTCTTTCCAAATCACTGATTTTAAAGCTATTTTTTTCATACATTCTATTATACTAATTAAGAAAAAATAAGTCAAATTTTTGAGTGAATCGGATAACCGTATCGGGTGATGTAAATTTATTTTTTTAATCTTACTTTTAAAGAACAAAAATAAATTTATTTCACCTAACTATTATTATGCGAACTTGTTAATTTTTTTAAAAATTTTAGATCATTAATAATATTTTTTTATTTTACACCTTAACAACTTCCTCGTCATCTGGTCGCCAAGCAGGATCAAATATGCATAAAAATTTTAAATCAGCATTTCCCTTATTTTTGAGATATTGTTTGGCGCTTGGTGGAATATAAATCGCTTGGCCGGGGTGCCCCTCGGCCGATTCATCATTGATATAGATTATCCCTTCTCCCTCTAAAATATAGTAAACCTCCGAAGTTTTCATTCTGTGAGGCAAGGAAATTTCGCCCGATTTGACAATGGCATGAGCTAAGCTGTAGCGAATTTTCAATTCCTCATTTTTTGGATGCAAAACTTCGCGCAAGATTGAATTATCGCCAGCAATAATTTCTGGACAATCTTTTAAGTCTTTTATTAGCATATTTTTATTATCTTAACATATTAAATTTATCACTTTTAAATCTAAAAGTCCAATTGATTTTTAAAAAGAAATTTGCTAAAATTACTATATTATTTTTGTTTTTACATGATAAAACCTACAAGCTACTTTCTACAAGCTACGAGCTAAAATATGAGAATTGCCATTATTACCCCCACTTTTCCGTCGTATGCCGGCGGCATTGGCAAGGTCGCGGCGTTTAACGCGCGAGAACTGAAAAAGCTTGGCCATCAGGTCACGGTTTTTACTCCTGACTATGAACCGGTTAAAGAAGAATTTACTGATTTAGAAATTAAGCGCATTAAGCCGCTTTTTAAATATGGTAATGCCGCTTTTATTCCGGCTTTGGGTAAAATGCTCAAAGGTTTTGATATTATTCATCTCCATTATCCATTTTTCGGCGCCGCCGAAATTATTTGGCTCCATAATTCAAAATTCAAAATTCAAAATTCAAAATTGATTCTACATTACCATATGGATGTAGTCGGGCGCGGATGGTTAAAATTAATTTTCAAATTTCACAATCAATTTATCTTGCCTAAAATTGTTAAAGCCGCGGATAAAATCATTTTCACTTCATTGGATTATAGTAAAAATTCAAATTTGGCAAAATGGTTGAAAAATCAGCCGTCAAAATTTGTGGCAATCCCCAACGGCGTTGACAGCCAAAATTTTTTACCTCAACTAAAAAGTCAAACCTTGCTGGAAAAATACCAGATTAATCCTAGCGATAAAATTATCCTTTTTGTCGGCGGTTTAGACCAGGCGCATTATTTCAAAGGCATTGAATATTTACTCCAAGCGGTTTCGCGCCTGCGCCAAACCGCTTATTTTTGGAAATTAATCATTGTCGGCGAAGGTGATTTAAAAAATTATTATTCTGATTACGCCAATCAGTTAGGGCTTGATAATGAAGTAATATTTAGTGGTTATGCTCCGGACGAGGATTTACCCAATTATTATAACTTGGCTGATGTTTGCGTTTTGCCCTCCATTGACAAATCTGAAGCTTTTGGCTTAGCTTTAATTGAGGCGATGGCGTGCGGAAAACCGGTCGTGGCAACAGATTTGGCCGGCGTGCGAAGCGTGGTTGAAGACGGGGTTAACGGGCTTTTGGCCCAGCCGAAAAATGCCGCTGATTTGGCGGCAAAAATTAATTATTTATTAATTAATCCCGAAATTGCCCAAGAGTTTGGCCACAACGGCCGGAAAAAAGTGGAAGAAGAGTATGAGTGGGGGAGGATCGGGAGAAAGCTAGATGAATTATATAAGAGTTTATAAAAATTTCCCTCTTAAGATAAGAGGGGAGAGGGGAGTTATGAGTGTAAGTTTTAAAAAATTAATAACCCCATCCACCTCCCCCTTAATTTAAGGGGGGAGAGATGATAGATATGAAATTTTGTCTAATCCACTCACTATATTATCCTTATGCCAAAGGCGGCGCTGAAGTGGTGGTTGAAATTATTTTAAATGAACTTTTGGCGCAAGGCCATCAAGTGATTTTAATTACTTTAGGTCGAAGAAAAGAAATTCAGCGTCAGGGCAATTTGATGATTTATCGGATTAATCCGTTTAATATTTTTTCTTTTTTAGATATTGACCGTCGGCCGATTTGGCTTCGGTTTATCTGGCATCCAATGGATGTTTTTAATATTTCCAGTTATTTTGCGGTTAAAAAAATTCTAAAACAGGAAACGCCAAAAGCGGTTTTAACCCATAATCTCAAAGGCTTGGGTTACTTAATTCCTAAAGCGATTAGAAGAGTTGGGCTGAAGCAGATTCATACCATTCATGACGTTCAATTGTCTCGGCCGTCCGGCTTGATTTATTTTGGCCAGGAAAAGCCGTTTTTAATTTTAGATAAAATGTATGAAAAAATCGTTAAGCGGTTATTCGGCAATTCAGATGTGGTCATTTCGCCTTCGCGCTGGCTGATGGGCTATTATCAGGCGCGCGGGTTTTTTTATGAATCAAAAAAAATAATCTTGCCTAATCCGGTGATTTTTAAAAAAGTGGAAAAAAGGGATGAGACGATGGAGCAAGGCCAGGGTGGAAAAATTACTTTGCTTTATGTCGGCCAATGGGAGAGGCATAAAGGCATTTTATTTTTAGTTAACGCTTTAAAAAAGATTAAATTAGAAAATTGGCAGATTTTAATCGTTGGCAACGGCGGTGCCAAACTGAATTTAGAAAAACTGGTTGGCGGCGATTTACGTTTTAAGCTGGTTGGTTGGGTGGAGCCGGAGAAATTATCTGATTATTTTCGCCAATCCGATCTCACCCTTGTCCCGTCGCTTTGTTATGAAAATTCGCCGCAGGTGATTAATGAAAGCTTAGTCGCCAATGTGCCAGTCGTGGCCGCGGATATCGGCGGCGTTTCGGAAATTGTCAAAGACAATTACAATGGATTTACTTTTGCGCCGGGAAACGAAAAAAACCTCATTGAGGTTTTGGAATATTTTTTGAGCCATCCCCAGTTTATCTCTGACTTAAAGCGAAATTGTTTTGTTTCGGTGCGGGATTATTCAGTCGGTCATTATATTAAAAAATTGTTAAATTTGATTTAATTTTTTGAGTATTTGAAGATAAAAATTTTTCCCTCATCAATGTTAAAAATTTTATCGGCAGTTTTGACGGCTTGTTGGCGGATTTTTTCCGAATTATTCCAGTATTGATTTAAAACAAAGTAAGCTTCGTTAACTTGGGCTTCGGCCATGGCTTTTGCCATGGTTTCTTTTTTTGCTCCTTGATAAATCATCTCTAAATATAAATCATAAAGTGTTTGTTTGGGGCCCATGGGCATGGAATAATAAAATTGATTGTCATAGTATTTTTTAAAGCCAAATTCTTTAATCGCTGCGGCGCCGATCATTTGATTGGCTAAAACAATATGCTCCGGCGCACTGATTTGTTCAATTAAATTAACCGCTTTTAAATCAGAAGTGGAAACGTTGAAAAATTTTGCCGGTTCATACTGATTTAGCCGTGGATAGGAAAGATAAAAAGAAATCGTAAAAGTGCCGGTTAAAAATAAGATTAAAAAAGTTTTAGCGACTAAATTTTTAGTCCAGAATTTTTTGATTAGATAATAGCCACCGACAAAAAATATCGGCAGTAAGATATAAAAAACAATGGTCAAGAGCCGGCTGATAAAAGCATTCTTGTCATTGTCGCGTAAAGCCGAAAAGACCAAAAAATATTTTACGATTAAATAATTAATAAAAATAATGGCGGTGGCGGTTAGATAAGCGGCGTTATTTCTCAATAATTTATGTTTCGCCAAATAATATAACCCAACGCCGATAATTAAGCCGGCCATTAGAATTTTGTTTGTCAAAAAAAGATAAGCGAGGTCAAGCGGTAAATCAAAATGGTTAACCCAGCCAAAGATTTTAAAATCAGAGAGCTTGACCCCGATCGAACTTAATTTTAAGGCCTCACCGTTAACAACTAAAGCCAGGGGAATAAATAAAGTAAAAACTAAGGCCGCCAAAACGTAAAGGCTTAAATGCCGGTGGTAGCTCTTATAAAGAATTTTAAAAAGCTGAAGTAAAAAAATAGTGATTAAAAGCGGAATGCCGGCTAGGGGGTGAATGGCAATCGTGGCAATGGTTAGAAGGTGCAAAACAATAGGCGAGAGTTGGTTGCGGAAATAAAGCAAGGACAAAAAAATTGTTAAAATAAAAAATAAATTAGCCAGATTTTGCGGGGCGGTCATAATAAAACCAGCATAGGGGATGGCCAAGGGCAAAGCGGTTAAAACCAAGACGTAATTTTTTTTCAGCCAATGGGAAAAAACATAAAAAATCGTCAATGGCAAAAACAGTGAATATAAAACCGGCACTAGCCAGCGGTCTAAAAATTCAAAATTAATCAAAGTTAATTTATTTAAAAATATAATCAGCGCATATTGGCCAAGATAGTAAAGCGGTTTTGGGCTAATCGTGCCGGTTTGGGCAATAATTTTTTCTGTGGCTTGGTGAATAAATGGATCAAAACCATAGCCAATTCGGTAGATAATCGCGGCGACACTCGTGCTGAAAAAAGTGTGAATAATAATTAAAATTAAAGGCAGTTTAGTCCGATGAGACCGGAAAAGAAAAACAAGCAAGATTAAACTGGCAAAGAAATAGAGGGAAAAAATTTTAGGGGGAACAACTTGCCACGGCGACTGGATTGATTCTGTAGTTTGGCTCAAAAACAATAGCCAAAAGCCGAAACTGATTAAAACGAGATATGAAATTACCAAAGCGGAATTACTTTTTGGCTCGCGCCGGCCATCAAATTGATCAAGATATTTTTTTATGATTTTTTTTAAGGAAAATTTTTCTCTGATTTCAATTTGATAATAGGGGATAAATAAAACAGCGGGGAGTAAAACCAGAACAAGATAAAAAACATAGTTATTAAATTGGTAAAAATAAATTAGTAAGCCACCCAAAAAAGCAATAATGGTTGTAAGTAAAATTGAACCAAAAATAGTAGACCAGCCGCCTTTGTTAAAAAAAATCGAGCCAGTGATTTGGCTGACGAAAAGCAAGTAGAATGTTCCTGTGATAATTCCCAAAATTAAAATTTGCCAGTTTTGTTGATTGAAAATCAAAACTAGACAAAGCAGAGAACTTAAAGTCAGATATTTGATTTTACTGATTTTAGCCTCCATTTTTTCATTTTATCAAAAATATTGAAATTTTGCTATAATATAAATAGAATTAAGAATCAAGAATCAAGAATCAAGAATTAAGGTCATTTTACTTTGATTTTTCATCTTTAATTTTAGCATGTTCAAACCAATAACCATCTTAATTATTTTAGCCATTATTTTTGGCGGTATTTATTTTTGGCTGGTAACACCAGTAGTGACTGACGCTAATTTATCGCTACGGTTTGATTGGCCGGATGAGGCCGCCAATTATTTTTGGATTAAAAATTATGCCCAAACCGGTCAGTTTGCCGTTTTTGAGCCATTGAATTTAGTCGCCAAAAACCAGATTCATCCGCGCAGTTTTAACGTCCGTGACGACGGTTCATTAGTGCCCGGCAGTTTTTTGGGCTTGATTTTATTTTATGGTTTATTGGGAAAAGTTTTTGGCAGTTTATTAATAATTTATTTCACGCCAATCTTTGCCGTTTTTGGCGCTTTAGCTTTTTATTCAATTATTAAAAAATTTTTTGATCAAAAAATTGCCTTGATTTCGGCCATTTTGCTTTTATTCCATCCGGCCTGGTGGTATTATTCAGTCACTTCACTTTTGCCTAACGTGGTATTTATTTCCCTAGTTTTAATCAGCCTTTATTTTTTATTAAAGATAGAAAAAACGAAATTTTTAAATTTAATTTTATCTGCTTTTTTCGCCGGCCTCGCCGTTTTAATCCGGCCCGCGGAGTTAGTTTGGCTCTTAGCCATTTATTTAGTCTTTATCATTTACCAGCGAAAGAAATTAAACTTGATTAGGTTAACAATTTTTCTGGCTTTGATTTTTCTTTTGATTTTGCCCGTTTTATACCATCAGCAGATTTTATTTGGTGATTTTTTAGTTTCCGGCTATGATCAGTTGCAAACAGATGAAATTAATTTTTGCCAGACTTGTAAAGTAGTCCAGTCAATTCTTTTGCCTTTTGGCTTTCATCCGGCTCAAGCAGTTTATAACTTTTGGACTCATTTTGTCAGCCGGTTTTGGTGGTGGTCGCTTTTAGCGATTTTAGGTTTAGTCGCTTACTTAGTGAACCAAAACCGGCAGAAAACGGAGATTTTTGTTTATCTCCTTTTAAGCTTGTTTGTTTTTGGCTGGCTGATTATTTATTACGGCAGTTGGCAGTTTTCTGATTTATTGACTGTTCATTTAAATACCTTGGGTCTATCTTATGTCCGCTATTTTTTGCCGCTTTATATTTTAGCTTTGCCATTTGTCGCTTTGGGTCTGCTTTGGCTGATTAGTATTTTTAAACATCAGTTTCAAACACTCGCCTTAATTATTTTAACCAGCATTTTATTTTATCATTCGGCTAACCTCGTGCTTTATCAGAAAGCTGACAGTATTATGCCAGTGAGAAATCGGATTTTAAGTTATCAGCAGATTGCGAGTGAAGTTAATAATTTGACGCCGGCTGAATCAGTGATTGTCACCATCAGAAAAGATAAAGTTTTTTTTCCCGAGCGCCGAGTGATTCACAGTTTTGACGCTTTAGCCGACAATCAGGAATTACAGGAAATCATTTTGCCGTTAATTAATCAGACAGCGGTCTATTATTATGCCTTAGAGCCAGAGTCATCATTAGAAGTCGGCAATTTAAAATTAGCAGAAATTAAAAAATTTGGTCAGGAAATTTTATATCAAGTACAATTAAAATAATTTTTTAATTTCGAATATAGAAATTCAAAGTTGATGAAAAAAAATTTGATAGAACTAATTAATATGGTCTTAATTTTTTCGGCCATTGGCTTGATCTTGTGGTTAGTGAACCAAAATTTTCCGGCCTCTGGGGAACTTCAAATTAAATCAGCTTTAGCAAAAGATTTGCCGATGATTTCAAAATTAGGCCCAGAAGGCCGGATTAAGATTAAAGATAATTTGACGCTTGTTTTAGACGGTCCGGTTTATTTTGACTTGCGGTTTTTGCCATGGTTTAAAAAAGCTAGAATTTTTATTCAATATCAACCCAAGGGCAGAAATTTGGAAGGCTTAGGCCGGCAAATTGGTCCGGGTTTTAACTATGAAGTGCAAAAAGCTTTATTGATTTCTGATTTTGAGGATGGCTTTAGCCAAGCCGTATTTGATTTTGATTTGACCCGGGTCTATCAGCGAAAAAATATTACCCGTTTTTTAATTGAAACTAAACCAAGCAGTCAGTTGGCCGGAGAGCTAAGAATTAAGGAATTAAAAATAATTTTAAGCCGATGAGGCTATTCAAAATTTTTCAATCAAAGACAAAAATCTTTCCGGCAGTTGCAAAAATAATTTTTTATTATAGTTTTTTTATTTTTCTTATTCTTTTTTTATTAGATTATCTGGCGCCCGGATTTGTCACGAATTATTTTAATCCAGTTTATCTATTGATTTTAGCTGTGATTTCAGGTATAATAATAATCCAAACAGATTAATTTGCTTATTAGCTTATCTCGCTTACTTCTTAATCTTGCTTAATATATGATTAATGGAGTAGAAGTCAGAAAACTAAAAATTTACCATGATACGCGCGGCTGGTTAACTGAAATTTATCGGCAAGATGAAACTAACTATCGGCCGGTGATGGCCTATTTGTCGGAAACTAAGCCGGGCGTGGTCCGCGGGCCGCATGAACACAAAAATCAATCAGATTTTTTTGTTTTTTTGGCGGGCAAATTTAAATTATATTTGTGGGAAAACAGGAAAAACCAGAAAAATTACCGAAAATTTCAGACATTTATTGTCGGCGGGAAAAATCCGTGTTCGGTTTTAATCCCTCCGGGTGTAGTCCATGCCTATCAATGTGTCTCCCAACCCCCGGGTTTAATTGTTAATTTTCCTAACCGATTATTTATGGGCAAGGGCAGAAAACAGAAAGTTGACGAAATCAGGTGGGAAGTTGATTTAAAATCGCCGTTTATCGTCAAAAATTAATGATAAAAATTTACCATAAATTAGTTTGTGATAAGATTCCAGAGATTTGTAAAAAAGATGATGAAAAGCCGGTTTATTATGTTTTAAGCCAGAAAAGATTCAGAGAGGAATTAAAAAAGAAATTAATTGAAGAAACTGAAGAATTGACCCGAGCCAAGAAATCAGAATTAAAAAATGAAATTATTGATGTGTACGAAATTTTATTGAATTTAGCCAGAGTTAATCGCCTGAAATGGTCTACGATTGAAAAGCACCGTTTAGAAAAAAATAAACCCGACCTCAAAGCAAGCTTTGAGGTATCTGGGCGGGGTTTTTAGGAGCAGAGTCCCGCCACGGCGGGACGTATTGTTTTACAAACTCTCCTCATCCTCGGTCGCTTTAGACGACCGAGATATTCGGAGAACACCTAATAAAAAACGAGGCGGATTTAGGAAACGTTATTTTTTGGAAAAAAGCCAAAAATAGTATGGAGTTTATTTTAACCCCAGTGGAAATCTGGCAATTGGCAGTAATTAAACTGTTTTTTTATTTATTTTTGATTTTTGGCATCATTTTATTTTTTAAATGGCCTAAGCCATTTTTATTTGTTTTATTAATCTCTTTATTTTTGGGGGGCACTTATTTATTTTTAATTTGGCAGGCGCAATTGCCTTGGTGGAGTTTGCAGGGGGATGAGATTTTTGTCACTTCGTTTCTCCAGAAGGTCGCTTCCGGCAATTTCTTTTCTGATTTTTTTTATAAAAATTTGCCGTTATTTTATCCGCCGCTTTATTTTTGGCTGGTTGGCGGCTTAGCCTCATTTTTTAAGTTAAACGGCATACAAGCGGCGCAGTTGGGCGTGGCTTTAGTTTTATTTTTATCGCCATTTTTAGTTTATTTTTGCCAAAAAATTTACTGGCGGCTTTCCAAAAAAGAAGGCATTCCGGCCTGGAAATTAGCCGTTTTGACCGCCTCGGTTTTTCTGGTTTGGGATTGGACGGCGGTGATTTTAAAACCTTATGAATTCATTTCGGCGATTTTAATTGTTTTTTGGTCAATTTTTTTATTCCAGGATTTATATTTTAAAACTTTATCGCGGCTAAAAATTATCATCTATGGTCTGGGCGGCGGGCTTTTATTTTTGACTTTCCATTTCTGGTTTTTTCCTTTGGCTTTAGCAATTTTATTATTTAAATTATTTGTTGATGTTTCACATCTTTATTTTTACAGCCGCCTGAGCTTGATTGTCCTTTTAATCTTAATCATTGCTTGGCCGTTTTTATACCCTTTGATTAATTCGCTTTGGCAAAACGGCGGACAGAATTTTCAGCCCTTATTTTTTATCCCCAGCGATTTAAATTTAAAATTGCCATTTTTTGATTTTTCCATTTTAGGTTTAATTTCAATTTTTGGTTTGCTTTCAATAATTTTTTATTGGTCAAAACCGGCGGCTAAGGCGATGGGCATTTTGCTTGGTTCAATATATTTTTGGCAATTTCTGAATTTAATCGGCATTATCTTTTGGCAGGTTTCCGTTTTGCCGGCAAAACCTTTTTTGTTTTTAGGTACGGTAGTTTTAGATCTTGCTTTTGGTTATGGCATTATTCAGTGGCTGGAATCAAAAGGCGAAAACAAAAATCTGCAGACAGCCGCTTTCATTATTGGCTGGTTAGTTTTGTCAAGTCAGCTTTTGGGTGGAAATTTTGTTGATGATCCAGTTGTCCAGAAACGTTTGGTTGAAATAAAAAAACCAATTCGTGAGGAATTTACCGATTTAATTAGAGAGCTTAAAACCGTTTCTAATTTAAATAATTTGGTTTTACTTTCAAGCAATATTCCGGAGATTTCGGCTTATTTGCCCTTGAATTATTACCTTAGCTATAATATCCATTTTTCTCATCCGGCGGCGAATTTTATTGATCGCTATAATTTTGTCACTGATTTAGCGGCCAGTCAGAGTCCGGATCAATTTTATCAAAAAATAAAAAAAGCGCCGTTTCAGCCAATTGATAATTTATTATTTTTAAAAGGCAATGGTTTTTATCCAATCAATTTTTGGTACGAAAACTATCCAACCGGCGGTATTGAGCAAGAAATTAGAATTCCGTCTGACTTGATTAGTGAACAATATTTTGCTAAAATTTTTGAAGACAAATACTTTGTTTTTTATAAGGTAAAATAAGTCAAAAATCAAAAATCAAAAGGCAAAAGTCAAAAGTTTAAGTCAAAATTCAAAAGCTGTAGTTTAATTACTTTTAACTTTTGAATTAATATGTCAGATTGTATTTTTTGTAAAATTGTGGCGGGTCAAATTCCGGCAGCTAAAATTTACGAGGACGACAAAGTCTTGGCTTTTTTGGATATTAATCCGATCAATCCCGGCCATACTTTGGTTATTCCTAAAATTCATTTTTCCAATTTAACCCAAACGCCAGTTGAAGTTTCACAGAATTTAATTATGGTAATCAAAAAAATCAGTCCAGCCATCATGAAAGGCGTAGGCGCCCAAGGTTTTAATTTAGGGTTAAATAATGGTTCAATCGCCGGCCAAATTATTTTTCATATGCATTTTCATTTAATACCGCGATTTGCCGATGATGGCCATAAACTTTGGTCTGGCCGGCAATATCAGCTAGGCGAAATGGAAAAAGTTGCAGAAAACATAAAAAAATTCCTAATTCCTAATTCCTATTTCCTATATGGCTAAGTTATTGGTAACAGGTGGAGCTGGCTTTATTGGCTCAAATTTTATCCATTATTGGTTGAAAACTCATCTTCAAGATGAGATTATTAATTTAGATAAATTGACTTACGCCGGCAATTTAGAGAACTTAAAAGACATTGAAAAAAATCCAAATTATAAATTGGTGGTCGGCGATATTACTAACGTTGATATTGTTGGTAGTTTAGTTAAGGATTGCGATGCGGTCGTTCACTTGGCGGCGGAATCTCATGTTGACCGTTCAATTATGGATGCCGCTGAATTTATCCGGACCAATGTTTTAGGCACGCAAATTCTGCTTGACGCGGTTAAACAATATGATAAACGTTTTCACCATGTTTCCACTGATGAAGTTTTCGGTGCCCTAACCCTAGAATCAAAAAATAAATTTAATGAAAATACGCCCTATCATCCAACTAGCCCTTACGCCGCTTCCAAAGCCGCTTCTGACCATTTAGTCAGGGCATTTATTTACACTCACAAAATTGCGGCGACTATCAGCAATTGTTCCAATAATTTTGGCCCATATCAATTCCCGGAAAAATTTATTCCCTTGGCCGTCACTAATTTGTTGGTCGGCAAAAAAATACCGGTGTATGGTGATGGCTTGTATGTCCGCGATTGGCTTTTTGTGGAAGATCATTGTCGCGGCATTGATTTAATTTTAGAGAAAGGGAGAATCGGTGAAACTTATTGCCTTGGCGGTATGACTAGTGAAATCAATAATTTAGAGGTGATAAAAAAGATTTTAAAAATTTTAGGCGAAAGTGAAGATAAAATTGAGTTGGTCAAAGATCGGCCTGGGCACGACCGACGTTATGCGATTAATTGGTCAAAGGCCAAACAAGAATTGGGCTACCAACCCCAGTTTGACTTTGACCGTTATTTAGAAAAAACTGTCCAATGGTATCAACAAAACAAAAATTGGTGGCAAAATATTAAGTCCGGCAGTTATAAGGATTACTATGAAAAACAATATCAATAAAGATGATCAGTGATTTTAAAATAAAGTTGAGTTACAAAGTAATCAAATAAATTAGAATTTTTAATTTTGATTTCCCGCAATTACGGGATCCTCGATTTTTCATCCCGCCACGGCGGGGGAAAAATCGGGACAATTTTGAATATTAAAATATTGAATTATTCAATCAAAATTCTGATTTAAAAATTCAAAATTATTTAAACTTTAATCAGATAAAAAATTATTATCCTTATTTATGGCCAATCAACGGAAAATCCTTATCCTTGGCGCAAACGGCATGCTGGGCCACGATCTGGCTGAAATTTTTTTTGATCAAAAACCAATTCTTTGGGATATGCCAAATCTTGATATTACTGATGAATTTGCGGTCAAACAAAAATTAGCTGATTTAATGCCTTCTTTAGTGATTAATGCCGCTGCCTATACTGACGTTGATGGTGCTCAAAATCAGCCAGATTTGGCGTTTAAGGTCAATGCCGACGCCATTGGCTACTTGGCAGTTGCCTGTCAGCAATTAGGGGCGATTTTGGTGCATTACAGCACTGAATACGTTTTTTCCGGTAACAAGGATACTGGTTATCAAGAAGACGACAAAACTGATCCGTTAAATATTTATGGCCAGTCTAAAGCCAAAGGTGAAGAGATTTTAAAACAAAATTGTGAAATGTTTTATTTAATTCGTTCAAGCTGGCTTTACGGCCGTTCACCCCAAGTCGGCAAGCCGCGCGGCTTGAATTTCGTCCAAACTATGCTAAAATTGGCAGGTGAGGGTAAAGAGATTAATGTTGTTTCCGACCAGTTTGGCAAGCCGACTTATACTTTAGACTTAGCTAAAAAAACCCGGGAAATTATTGAAACTCAAAAGCCCTGCGGCATTTATCATGCGGTTAACGAAGGTGTTTGCAGCTGGTATGAATTTGCCAAAAAAATTTTTGAAATAAAAAATATTTCCGCAAATTTAAATTCAATTAATTCAGATCAATATCCTTTGCCTACGCCACGGCCAAAATACAGCATTTTAGTTAACACCAAATTAGAGCCGTTGCGGAAGTGGGACGAGGCGTTGCGAGATTACCTACGGCAAAGTTAAAAGTCAAAAGGCAAAAGTCAAAATTGCAATTCAAAATTCAAAAGTAAAAAGTAATAATTTTGATTTTTAACTTGAACTTTTAATTTTTAACTTTTAACTTTTGAATTTTTTATGAAAGGCATAATTTTAGCCGGCGGGACCGGTTCGCGCTTGGATCCGCTGACTCGAGTCACCAATAAACATTTACTACCGATCTACGACCGGCCAATGATTTATTATCCGATTCAGACTTTAGTCAAAGCTGGCATCACTGACATTATGATTGTTTCCGGCAAAGGCCATGCCGGGCAGTTTTTGGAATTACTTCAATCTGGTAAAGAATTGGGCGCGAAGTTTTCCTATGGCGTGCAAGAAGAAGCCGGCGGCATTGCCCAAGCCTTGGCCGTCTGCCAAGATTTTGCTGACAATGATAAAATTGTGGTAATGTTAGGCGATAATATTTTGCAAAATGATATTTCTAATGCCGTCAAAGATTTTGAAAAACAAGATAAGGGCTCAAAGATATTTTTAAAAGAAGTGGAAAATCCCAAATCTTTTGGCGTGGCGCAAATTGCCGGCGACAAAATCATTGAAATTGAAGAAAAACCAAAAAACCCCAAAACCAATTTAGCGGTTATTGGGGTTTATCTGTATGATAGTCAGGTTTGGCAAGTGATTAAAACTTTGAAACCTTCAGGGCGAGGCGAATTGGAAATCACTGATGTTAATAATTTTTACGTTAAAAAAGGGGAAATGACTTTTGAAATTTTGCGCGGCTGGTGGGGAGACGGAGGTGAGTCATTTGATAGTTTATTGGCGGCCGGGAATTTGGTTGCCAAGAAAAAATAATTTTTCAAGCACCAAATCCAAAATCACAAGCTCCAAATAATAATTCAAAAGTTAAAAGTTAAAAATTAAAAGTTCAAGTTAAAAGTCAAAATTATTACTTTTTACTTTTGAATTTTGAATTGCAATTTTGACTTTTGCCTTTTGAATTTTAACTTTGATGCTTATTTATAATTTGGAATTTATTTGAGATTTAATATTTCAATTATTGAATTTCTAGTTGATAAATTCCCGCCGTTTGGCCAATTGCGCCTTGAAAATAAAGATTTTTTCCGTTTTGGTCCAGAAAAATCGAATTAATCTTTAAAGCTTCAACCAAGATAATGTCATTTTTAATTTCGCCGCTACTATAATTTTCCAATGCTCGAATTTGATTGCCTGTTTGATAGATTAAATATGAACCGAGCGGATGCCAAATCACATCATCAATCGTTTCGCTTAAGCGGGTGATTAATTCCTTTTCTTCACTTTTTAGATTAAGAACTTTTATTTCAAAATCAGTAAAGTACAACAACTGATTAAAATTTTTTGACCAAGATATTTTTTTTGCTTGATCGGTTAAGATGATGCTTTGGTTGATGTCGGCCGAGTCAAAAATTTGGCTTTTTATGACTAATAAGTCATTATTTTTTTTATCTGATAAAATTAAAAAATTTTCTAAAGAATCTTTGAATTCATAAATAGAGAATTTTGGCAATTTTATTATTTTTAAATCATTTTCGCTACCATCCTCAATCGGTTTATTTTTTAAATAAATTTCGCCTTTTTCTTGGCTAATTAAGTAAAACTGATCATTAATAATTTCAAAATCAAAAACGTTAGCCTCCGCTAGATTGACGGTGTTGGCGATTAGATCGATTTGATAAAGCGCATTTTTCCTTAAACCATATAAGAAGAAATCATTATTTTTATTCCATTTAATCTTTTCAAAATTTAACTTGGTTAGGGTCGTTAAATCCTTGATTTTTAAGGTTTCGGCATCTACGATCAAATATCGGTTAAAACTGCCGATGGTCATTTTTAAAAGCATTTTTGTTTTGTTCGGTGACCAACTGATAAATTCCAGTTGCTGATAATTTTTTTTATCAAATTTTTTAATATCAAGATTAACTTGATTTTTTAAGTTATAAATTTTTAGTTCTTCAATGCCGCGATTGATTACGGAGTAAATTATTTTTTCCTGATCCGGCACTAAAGAGAGTATATTAATTTCGCCGTTAATGATATTAATGGGTAGGTTTTTTTTAAATAAAATAACATCTCTTTTGAAAGTGGTTAAATTGCTTTTAATTTCTAGTTTCTGTTGCCAGAAAGAATATCCGTTTTTTTTAATTTCTACGAGATATTGATCAGGTAAGAGGCGGCTAAAACGCGCTGGCGTTTGGCCTTGATATTTTTCGTCAAAATAAATTTCTGCTCCTTTTGGCATTGAATCAAGGTAGAGGATGCCGGTTTTTTCGAATTTATTTTTTTTGAAATTATAACGGTAGCCGGTGCTGTAAATAATTAAGGCTGGGGCAATCGCCAAAAAAATGGCGAAAAATGAAAGGTATAAAATTCGGCGATATTTGAGATTCATAGGCAGCTTTTAGTTTGTAGGTTAATTAATTTGACTCTTGAAAAGAGGGAGAAAAAATGTTAGAATTAAGAGGTAAATAATAGTTAAATTTTAGCAGGAATTTAATTTTATTGCTATGAGTAATTATTTAATCTCGGGCGGCCAAAAGCTGAAAGGCGCTTTGACGACTAATACTTCTAAAAACGCGGCCGTGGTTTTACTTAACGCCGCTTTGTTAAATCAGGGTCAAACCCATCTTTTAGGCGTGCCAAAAATTGAAGAAGTCTACCGAATAATTGAAGTTTTGAAAAGCATCGGCGTTGAATTTAAATGGTTTAATGGCCATAATTTATTAATTAAGCCGCCTAAACATTTTAAATTAAATCAGATTAATTATCAGTCAGCGATTAAGACCAGAAGCATTTTATTTTTGTTGGCCGCTTTGTCATCTTATCAAAAAAAATATCACGTGCCCCATCCCGGCGGCTGCGATTTAGGCTCAAGAACAGTCAAACCGCATCTTTTTGCTCTGGAGAATTTTGGCATTAAAATCAAAACTCAGCCGAAATATTACCAAATCACATTTAGTAAATTAAAGGCGGCTCGGGAAATTATTTTGTATGAATCCGGCGATACGGTAACAGGAAATGTGATGCTCGCCGCCGCCAAAATTCCCGGTAAAACCCTGATTAAATTTGCCTCTGCTAATTATCAGGTTTGTGAATTAGCTTATTTTTTGCAAAAGCTGGGCGTGAAAATCAAAGGCATTGGCACGACGACTTTGGAAATTTGGGGCAAAAAAAATATCAAGCAAAATATCAGTTATCATTTAAGCGAAGACCCGATTGAATCAATGCTTTTTTTGGCGATTGCGGCCACGACCAATTCGGTCATCACCATTCGTCGCTGTCCAATTGAATTTTTGAAACTGGAATTGCTTAAATTGGAAAAAATGGGGTTTAAATATAAAATTTCGAAAACTTATTTAGCTGTTAATGGCAAGACGATCTTAGCCGACATTAAAACTTTTTCCAGCAAGCTTCGGGCACTAGCGGAAAAAATTTATGCCCGGCCTTACCCGGGATTAAATATTGATAATCTGCCTTTCTTTGCGCCCATTGCCACCAAAGCCACTGGCAAGACTTTGATTTTTGATTGGGTTTATGAAAACCGGGCAATTTATTATACTGAATTAAATCGCTTAGGCGCTAAAGTTGAATTAGCTGATCCCTACCGGGCGATTATTACCGGTCCGACTAATTTAAAAGCAGCGGAAATTGTTTGTCCACCGGCACTGCGACCAGCGACAATAATTTTAGTGGCGATGCTGGCCGCCAAAGGCAAATCGATTTTGAGAAATGTTTATTCTATTGAACGCGGCTATGAGGATTTATGCCAGCGGTTAGCCAAAGTCGGCGCGAAGATTGAAAAAATTGATTAATTTATTTTTTAAAAAAATGCCAAATAATCAAAATCAGAAACCAAAATCAAAATTTACTAAATTTTTTTTAGTCAGTTTATCGGCGACAATATTATTAATTTTAGTTTTTGTTTTTGGTTATGCTTTGGGCGATTTTTCTCTAGCAAAAAAAGTTGGTTTATTTGAAAAAGGCGGCCAGCTTTTAAATGCGGAAAAACTGCCTGATTATTTAAAAAATGATGTTAATTTTGATCAGTTCTGGCAGGTTTGGCGGTATCTTAAAGATAATTATGTTAAAACTAATATCACGGACACTCAACTTTTCTATGGCGCTTTAAGCGGTTTGGTCGGCGCTTTAAATGATCCTTACTCGGTATTTTTTGATCCAGAAATTTCAAGGAAGTTTAATCAGGAGCTGGCTGGCAGTTTTGAAGGCGTTGGCGCGGAAATCGGTTTGCGTGAAGGCCGATTGACCGTGATTGCCCCTCTGGCTGGAACGCCAGCGGATAAGGCCGGATTAAAAGCTGGAGATTTGATTGTGGAAATTGACGGCAAAGATACTTCAGGCATTGCCCTTGACTATGCGGTGAGCCTAATTCGGGGCGAGAAAGGAACGAAAGTGGCTTTGACCGTTTACCGCAACGGCGATGATGAACCGCGGAAGCTTGAAATTATCCGCGATAAAATTGAAATTGACAGCGTCAGATTTTCGCGCAAAGATAAGACCGGCAAAAGCGAAGGGGATGAAGGATTCGTCCTTAAGGAAGGCAACATCGCTTATGTTGAATTGCTCTACTTTAATGAAAACACTTTAGCTGATTGGAACCAGACGGTTCAAAATATTTTAGCCATTAATCCAAGCGGCATTATTTTAGATTTGCGCAATAATCCGGGCGGATTTTTGGGAACAGCCATTGAAGTCGCCGGTGAATGGGTAAATGGTAAAACCGTGGTGGCCGAGCAACTAAGAAGCGGCGAAAAAATTGAGCACAAAGCCAATCGCCAAGCGCGTTTCGTCGCTATTCCCACCGTAGTTTTAGTCAATAAAGGCAGCGCTTCAGGGTCAGAAATCGTGGCCGGCGCTTTGCAGGATTATAAGGCGGCGACTATCGTCGGTGAAACAACTTTTGGCAAAGGTTCGGTCCAGGATTTAAAAGAGTTTTCTGACGGTTCGTCAGTCAAATTGACCATTGCCGAATGGCTGACGCCGAACGGCAAAAACATCAATGAGCAGGGGATTAAGCCGGATATTGAGGTGAAAATGACTAAAGAGGATTACGATGCGGACAAAGATCCGCAGTTAGATAAAGCCCTTGAAATTTTGCGGGCAAAATAAAATTTAATATGAGTAAAAAAGAAAAATGGGAAATAATTGCTCACGAATATTATCGTGTAGTTTGTTTCCCATTTTTAGGTTAGTGATATGAAAATTAATATCGATCCAAAAGCTGAATTATTTGAGTGGGGGCCAATTGACGGTAAGTTAATTTATACGGATTATTTTAACGTTGCTTTTACTGAATATGCTAATAAAGTTTTTATTAGTTGGCCTGATATTTTATGGATTGGGCTTAAAGAAAAGGTAACGTGTATTATTGACTATGCTGAATTGAGAAAAAGCGGTGAAAGGAATTTTAAGGCTTTTATCTTAAACGATAAAAAATTCAAAAATAATTTTATTTGGTGGCAGAAGGCAGTAAAATCACTTTTAACTTTTCAAAAAAATATCAGTCAGAAATCATTAAAAAAAATGAGTCAAGAACAATTGGCCGACTGTTATGATCAATGGGCAAAATTATTTCTTGATTTTTGGACAATTGGCGAACTGCCAGAGCTAGCAGGTTGGGGTGGTGAGGTGATTTTAAAAAAGGCTTTAGAAAAATCAGTGCCAGAAAAATATCTCAGCACGGCTTTCGAAAAATTATTTGCCTTAGAAGAGCTTTCTTTTTACCAAAAATCGGAATTAGATTTATTAAAAATTGGCAAATTTTTGAATAATAAGTCAGTATTAGAAAACCAACTTGAGAATTATCAAAAAAATCATTTTTGGATTTTAAATAGTTATTATCATACTAAAATTTTAAACAAAAATTATTTTAAAAATGAACTGCTTAATTATTCACCAAAGCTACGTAAAGAAAAAATAGAGGAATTATCGGATTTGCCAAAAAAGGCAATGAAAGAAAAAAATAGAATTGCCAAAATATTTCAGCTAGATAAAAAAACTCTTAAAATAGCTAAACGCCTTAGTTTTTGTATGTGGTGGCAAGATTCGCGCAAGTTTTATATCTTTTTAGCTAATTATTATATTGATTTATTTTTAAAAGAATTTTCCAGTCGATTTAAAATTAATTTTGATGATTTACATTATTATAATTGTTACGAAATTTTAGATTTAGCTAAAAAAGGTAAAAAAATACCGACAACAGAAATCAAAAAACGTTATAATAATTTGGTTGTTTATTACTCTAAAAATTATAACTCCTTAAAATATGTTTTTGGAAAAGAGGCGGCGGCAGTTACTTCAAAGTTTTTAAACGTTAAGGTTGATAAAAACATCGCCGAATTAAAAGGAGTGGTTGTGAGTCGTGGTCGCACTATTAAGGCTATAGTCAAGATCTTAACCAGCCCGTCTCAAGCTGATAAGCTTAAGGAAGGCGAGATTTTAGTGGCGCCGATGACTTCCCCTGACTATATTTTGGCCATTAAAAAGGCCAGTGCCATTATTACCGATGTTGGTGGCATGACTTCTCATGCCGCAGTGGTATCACGTGAATTAGGTATACCCTGTATTGCTGGAACAAAGATTGCCACAAAAGTTCTTAAAGATGGAGATTTGGTCGAGGTAAATACCAATAATGGAATAATCAAAAAATTAAAATAATTAATGATATGAAAAAGTTAACTGATTTAATATTAAAAAAAGCTAAGAAACAAAGAAAAAGAATTGGTATTGGAATTATAAAAATTGATAATGAAATTTTAACCAGCTTAAACAAAGCAAAGAAAATAGTTGATGTGGTTATTTATGGCAGAAAAATTCCTGGTCTTAATTGTATAGAATTTTTCGACTACGGTAAGGCAGCTAGACAGATGGTCAAAGATTTCAAGGAAGAAAAAATTGATCAATTCGTTCGAGGTCAATTTGATGATTTTTATGTTACTGATGAATTTAAAAGACAATTTAATATTAATCCAAGGGAGAAAAGAATTGACGTGAGTTTTATGGAGGATGCAAGTGGGTGGCAATTTTTTATAACTGGTATATCAAATCCTGACCTCAACGATTTAAAAGATAAAATCAGAGTAATTACTGGTTTAACCGGTTGGCTTAAGAAGCAATTTGATCTGGAATTAAAAGTAGCAGCGATGGCAACTTGCCGGCCCGGCAGTTATGGTAAAAATAAAGAAATGGATAAAACTTATGATGAAGCTGAGGCAGTAGCAAAATATTTGAAAAGAAGAAATATTAATACTAGAAATGTCAATATAGAAATAGAAGAAGCTAAAAAATGGGGAGCTAACCTTGTTTTACCGGCGAGGGGAATGATTGGTAATCAGATTTTTAGAACCATTTTGTATCTAGGCGGCGGCAAAAATTATTTTTGTCCAACGATTTTTTCGGGCAAAGGAGTTTATGCCGACAATTCACGGAATGAAAAAGATTGGTTTTATCATTTAATTTTTGCCCAGTATTTGGCGAATTATAAAAATTATGAAAGACAATCGGATTAAACTGATTATTTTTGGCTCGCAATGACAAAATAAAAACTATGTCCAAATTCATCAAGCCATTTTCTCAACTTTCCAAAACCGACGTGAAAATTGCTGGCGGCAAGGGTGCGTCTTTAGGTGAGATGACGCATGCCAAAATTCCAGTGCCGCCAGGCTTTGTTGTATTAGCCCAAGCTTTTGACCGGTTTTTAGCGGAAACTGATTTAGTCGTGGAAGTGGAAGCGAATTTAAACAAAATAAATTATAAAGACACAAATTCCATTAACAAAGCATCAAATGTGATTCGCGATTTGATTCATGACTCAAAAATGCCGCTTGATTTGCAAAAAGAAATTTTAGCGGAATTTAAAAAATTAAAAGCGAAGCTTGTCGCCGTTCGATCATCAGCCACAGCCGAAGATTCCTCTCAAGCGAGCTGGGCCGGAGAATTAGAAACATTTTTAAACACGACTGAGAAAAATTTATTAGGCAAAGTCAAACAATGCTGGTCATCGCTTTTTACACCTCGCGCAATTTTTTATCGCTTTGAAAAAGGATTGCGTAATTCTAAAGTATCTGTGGCGGCGGTGGTCCAGCAAATGGTTGATTCAGAAATTTCCGGCATTGCTTTTACCGTTCATCCCGTGACTAAAACTAAAAGTCAAATGATCATTGAAGCTGGCTGGGGTTTGGGTGAAGCCATAGTCTCTGGCCAGATTACGCCAGACAGTTATGTCATTGATAAAACAGATTTTTCCATTTTGGATATTAATGTATCGCAGCAAACAAAAATGTTAGTCAAAAAAGGCTCGGCTGGCGGCAATGTCTGGAAGCCAGTGCCAAAAAATCAGCAAGAAGCTCAAGTGTTATCTGGCAAACAAATAATCGAGCTAGCCAAAATTTGTGCTGGCATTGAAAAACATTACAAAAAACCGCAAGACATTGAGTGGGCATTTGCTAAAGGTAAATTTTATATTACCCAAAGCAGGCCGATTACGACGCTTTAATGAAAAATAACTTCCTCTTTCTCCCCCTTAAATTAAGGGGGGGGGTGAGAGGGGGTTAAATTTCAAAATGATAATTATGCAAAAAATTTGGCGGAAAAATTTTGAAATTCAGCGGAGTCATCCGCTTTTAGCTTATGATGCGCTGAAAGTGTGTTATGAATATGGCACGATTCTGCTTGGCCGCAAATTTTTTACTGAAATATTTTGGGTTAACGAAGGAGTTAATAATACCGGTACTTATTTTATTAAGAGCGAATTAAGAAAAGCTGCGGAATTGACTTTAAAAAAAATTATCCATCATTCGGGGTTGGTGAAAAAAATAAATTAAGCAAAATAAGTTTTAAGCAAGATAAGCGAGATAAGCAAATCAAGCTAATTATGACCAAGAGATTGAATTTAAAAATACACGGATTAGTTCAGGGCGTTGGTTTTCGCTATTTAAGTCGGAAAGAAGCGGAAAAACGCGGTTTTACCGGTTCTGTCCATAATATAAGGGATGGCGGCGTGGAGATTGTCGCTGAGGGCGAAGAGACTGACTTGAAAAAATTTATTGACTGGTGCTACAATGGAGTTGGATCCGTTCAGGTTTCCAAAATAGATATTAACTGGTCCGAGGCGACTGGTGAATTCAGGGATTTTTTGATAAGATAACGTAGATAATCATGAGAAAGATTATGAAAGTAATTTTATTAAAAAATGTTTCAAATCTTGGAGAAGAAAACGAGATTAAAGAGGTGGCCATGGGCTATGCTCGTAATTTTTTATTTCCCCAAAATTTAGCAATTGAGGCGACGCCACAAGCCCTGGCTCAATTAGAAGAAAAAAAAGCTAAACAGGAAAAAGAGGCCGAGGCGGATTTAGCCGCCGCCGAAGCTTTAGCCCAAAAGATTGACGGTGAAAGTTTTGAAATTAAAGTTAAAGCGAGCGGAGCCGGGACTTTATATGCGGCGATTGCTCCGGCGAAAATTGTTTCAATCTTAAAGGCCAAGGGTTTTTCAGTCAGGCCAAATCAAATTATTTTAAAAACAGCGATGAAAGAAGTCGGCGAATACGAAGCTTTAATCCAATTAGATCACGGCTTAGAAGCCAAAGTGACATTAATTGTTAGTACTGAATAATAGAGATAAAAATTAGCTTTTTAGCTTCCTTAGCTTTTTAGGTAAAAAATCTACAAGCTACAAGCTACAAGCTACAAGCTACAAGCTAAAACTATGTCCAAATTTATTTTTGTCATGGGCGGGGTGATGTCTGGAGTGGGTAAGGGCGTGACTGCCTCATCAATTGGTAAAATTCTTCAGGCCCGCGGTTACCAAGTGACAGCGATCAAAATTGATCCATATATTAATGTTGACGCCGGCACCATGAATCCGACTGAACATGGTGAAGTTTTTGTGACTGAAGACGGCGATGAAACCGATCAAGATATTGGCCATTATGAACGGTTTTTAAATACCAATATTTTGCGGGACAACTACATGACCACCGGTCGGGTTTATCAGTCAGTCATTGCTCGCGAAAGAAATTTAGAATATGGCGGTAAATGCGTGGAAGTCGTGCCGCACATCCCCGAAGAAGTTATCGCCCGCATCAAAAAGGCCGGCACCAAAGCCAAGGCCGATATTACCATCATTGAAATTGGCGGTACGGTTGGCGAGTACCAAAACATTTTGTTTTTAGAAGCGGCAAGAATGATGCATTACCGTACCCCGAAGGATGTTTTAATAATTTTGGTGAGTTTTTTGCCGATTCCGGGCACTTTAGGCGAGATGAAAACCAAGCCGACCCAGTACGCGGTCCAGCAGCTAAATTCCGCCGGCATCCAGCCGGATTTTATTGTTTGCCGCTCGGCCAAGCCAATTGACGGCCCGCGGCGCAAAAAACTTTCAATTTTTTGCAACATCCATGAAACTGACGTGATTTCCAATCCGGACGTTGATTCAATTTATGAAGTACCGTTGGTTTTAGAAAAAGAACGTTTGAGTGATAAAATTATCAAAAAACTTGAACTAAAAGCTAAAACTAAAGATTTGAAAGAATGGCAGAAAATGGTTCGGACATTAAAAACCGCCAGCAAAATAGTAAAGATTGGCATTGTGGGCAAATATTTTGCCACGGGCGATTTTATTTTGCCTGATTCTTATATTTCTGTCATTGAATCCTTGAAACATGCCGCTTGTGCCGATAAAGTGAAACTAGTCATTGATTGGATTAATTCTGACGCCTATGAGAAAAGTCCGTCCGCCGTTAAAGAGCTTAATGGTTATGATGGTATTGTCGTGCCCGGTGGTTTTGGCAGCCGAGGGGTTGAGGGAAAAATTTTAGCGATTAAATACGCTCGGGAAAATAAATTGCCGTTTTTGGGACTTTGCTACGGGATGCAGCTCGCCTCCATTGAATTTGCTCGAAACGTCGCCAAGCTGCCTGACGCTCACACGACCGAAATCAAGCCTAATGCTAAAAATCCGATTATTCATATTATGCCGGATCAGGCAGAAAAGTTAGCCCATAAAAATTATGGCAATACCATGCGCTTGGGCGCTTATCCCTGTGTTTTAGATAAAGATTCCGTTAGTTTTAAGGCGTACGGTAAAAACCGGATTAGCGAGCGCCACCGTCATCGCTATGAATTTAATAATGACTATCGAGCGCGCTTAACTAAAAAAGGTTTATTACTCGCCGGTCTTTCGCCAGACAAAAAATTAGTGGAAATTATTGAAATCAGCGGTCATCCATTTTTTGTTGGCACCCAGTTTCACCCGGAATTAAAATCGCGCCCGTTAGCGCCCCATCCACTATTTAAAGCGTTTATCGCCGCGGCCAAAGCAAGAATTAAGAATTGAGATAAAATAATTTATAACAGTAGAGACGCACAATTGTGCGTCTCTACTTTGTTTTCATTATTATTTTTTGGTCGGAATTATGTTAACAAATTGAGCCGGCTTAAGTTTGCCGGTGAATCTTTTGATTTTTTTTTGATTAAATTGAATAAAGCCGCCAATGGCAGCATAAAGCGTGTCATCAGTGCCTTTTTTAACATTTTTTCCCGGTCTGAATTTAGCGCCTCGTTGGCGAACTAAAATACTGCCCGCTTGAGCAAACTCACCGGCAAAAAGTTTAATGCCTAATCTTTGGGCTTGAGAATCGCGTCCCAGGGCGGTTGAGCCGCCGGCTTTTTTATGAGCCATATTTAAAAAATTAAAAATTAAAATCTAAAATTTGAAATATGTTTTTAATATTATACCAAATCAACAAAATTGTCAAGAAGTTTTGATTAATATATACTGGAAAAGTATGAAATTTAGATATTTTTTATTCATTTTAACATCATTTTTGTTATTAGCTGGTTGTCAATATATTAGTCGAGATAGGGCTAAAATAGAGCCAATAAGCCAAGATAGAGTAACACAGCAAGATAAGCGAGATCAACCCACCTCTGCTGAAGCTTCGGTGGACAAGCAAGATAAGGCGCCAACTTCAGTGTCGACTTCTTTAACTCCGGTTTTAAATCAGCCTAATCAAAGAAATTCTCAAGTAAAGACAGAAGAAGAAAAAGATCCAGTGCCGTCGGTAGAAATACCGGAATTATTAGTAAGTTTTTTAGACTATCCAGTGCCGTTTGCGCCGCAAGCGCCATATGGTGTTTGGGATGCTTTGCACCAAGAGGCCTGTGAAGAAGCGTCCATGATTATGGCAAAAGCTTATTTTAAAAACGAGAGTTTAAATTCTCATTTAATGGAGCAAGAGATTTTAAATTTAATAAAGTGGGAGAAAGAAAATGGTTATCAAATTGATGTTTCTGCGGCAGAGGTAATAAAAATTTTGGGCGAATATTTTAGCCTTAAGGCAGAATTAGTCAGTGAGGTGACGGTGGAAAACATAAAAAGTCAGCTTCGGGCGGGAAAATTAATTATCGTGCCGGCGGCTGGCCGCAAATTAGGTAATCCTTATTTTCGTCAGCCCGGGCCGATTTACCATATGCTTTTGATTCGGGGTTTTGATGAAGCCAAAGGTGAATTTATTGTCAATGATCCTGGAACCAAACGGGGCGAAGCTTACCGCTATTCTTATCAAAAATTAATTTTGGCGGTTGCTGACTGGGATCACGAATTGGGCGGTGATGGTATGTCGGAATTGGAGATGGCACAAGGCAGAAAAGTGATGATCGTGGTGAGTAAAAATTAGATTTTTACATTTTTTTTAATTTTAAAAGTGAATAAAGTTTCGGTGGGCAGGGCATCAGACCCTGCCCACCGACCAAAGGAGTATCCTCCTTTGGAATCCTCTTATGATTAGTGTTCGCTCGCTACCGCTCGCTCACAGATTTTATTATTGACTCCGCCTCATCCCTGCGGCAGAGACCGCAGGGTATTCGGCGGATTTGCATAATAAAATAAGCGAAGTCTTTATCCTTCGCTTATTTTATTATAATAATTTTTAACTAGTTTGTTGGTGGAGCCAATTCAACTTTAAAGGTAATGGCAAAAGGGTTTTTAATTTCTGACCAACTGATATTTTTTTTGCTGGTTTTTGCTTCAATAGCGGCTAGGGCCTCATTAACTTTTTTTAAATCAATTGTATCGGGAGCGACTTCTTGTTTTAATAATATAATTTCTTTTGATTGGGCAATGGTTTGATAAAGATTATTATAGAGAAAATAGCCAAGCAACGTCAAAACGCCGATAATCATGATTAAAATTATCAAATAAATATACTTTAGAGAAAAAATAATTGGCGCAATTTTTATTTTTGGTAATTTTAATTTCATAAATTAATTTTTGGTGGTAGTTTTTGAGAGAGAATAAATTTCTCCCGCCAGATTAGTATTGATTATTTCCGGATTATTTCTATTAGCTGATTGGTTGCTAAAAGTGATGGCGGAAACATTAAAATAATATTTAAGGTTTTGTAAATCGCTTAAGTATTTTAAAGTATTAAGAAAACTACCTGTGGCATTAAGGGTCAAGGGGAGTGGTGAATAAAACTTTTTTTCCAAAGTTTTGTCTTGAGTGGGCTGAAGCTTAATTATTTGGCTTAAGCCGTTTGCCGCGGCCACCCGCTCCAAAGCCGTAATAAATTCTAATTCTTCTCCTTCTTTAATGAAAGCGGCAGCCAATTTTTCTTGCTGGGGTTTAATTTTTTCGAAATCTTGAATAGTTTTTTTGAGGAGTTGCCCTCGAAGATATTTTTTTTCTAAATCAACTCTTTCCTGATAGACGGCATCACTAATTTTTTTAATATCCCGGATTGTTGGTAAAATGATAAAATAAACAACAATAAAGGTAACACTTAAAACAGCGGCAACGGAAATAATTATTTTTCTTTTAACGCTCATAACTACGGTTTAATATTAATTGTTGCCTTAAAAGTAAAGTCGACATTGTCTTTTTTGAGCAAATTCTCTAAGGGGATGGCGACTTCCGCGAAAAGATTTGATTCTTCAAAATTTTCTTTTAACTGAATGAGATTTTGGCGAGTTTTGGCTAAACCCGTAATTAAAATTTTATTGTCTTTAATACTTAAATTGTATAAGCCAACATCAGCGGGGATGAGCTGGTTTAATTGTATAAAAAATTCTACCCAATCATGATAATTTTTCTGGATACTAATAACGGCACCGAGGTCTTGATTAAATTCTTTAATATCTTTATTAAAAATATTGGCATAACGGGTGGTCATTGTTGTTTGCGCAACGATTTGATTAAAATGGTTTTGCAGAATTAATTTAGTCATCAATAAAGCAATCGCGATAATAATTGTGATTAAAAGAATTAAGATGATTAAATCTTTAATCATCAGGTAAAGTTGGGTGAGGTGAAATTCTTGTTTTTTTACCGGTGGCAATAAATTAAGAGTGATCATATAAATTTTTCTTTTTGTAAGCTTCTAAGGGCTAAACCGATGGCTGAAGTGTAAGATAAAATTTTATTTTTAGACAAGGAAATTTTTTTGTCTAAAGATAAATTATTTAGGGGATTTCCGATTTTAACCGGCAGGTTTAACATTTCTTTTAAAACTTCGTCAATTTTAAGAAAATTAGCGCCACCGCCACAAATAATGATTTCACTAATTTCATTGCCGCTGACAAAATTAGTTTTATAGAAAATAATCGCTTTTTTTATTTGTTCGGCTAAATTATTTATTGATCCCATCAAAACTTTAAGCATCGCCCCTTCGCATTTTTCTCGATCAAGGCCGCAGACCAGTTTTGCTTTTTCGGCTTTTTTTTCATCCAGTTTGAGGGTTTTAGCGATTGCCTCAGTGATTTTATTACCTGAAATCGGCAGGCTGACCGTGAACTGAATCGTATTTTTGTCAAAAATAATTAAGCCGGTTCGCATGGCTCCAAAATCGATAATAATCTTTGCCCCTTTTTCTTTTTCGGAAAGTAAACTTCTGACAATGGCGGCCGCTTCGATTTCTAAAACATACGGCGTTAAGCCGCAATTCTGTAGAACTGAATAATAAGAATCAACTAGATTTTTCGGGGTGGCGCCAACTAAAACAGAAGACCAGTCACTGCCTTGTTCCAAGAGTTGCCAATCAAAATAGATTTCCTCTGGAGCAAGAGGAATATGATTAATAATTTCTTTTTCAATCAATTTTGGGGTTTCCTCCAAATTTTTTTTATTAATTTGGTTTGGTAGAGTTAGAACTTTAATAAAAGTTTTTGTTTCCGGCAAAACGGAAATAACATTTTTTGTTTTTATTTTTTGGCCAGCCGCAGTTTTAATCAGTTGTTGAATTAGTTTTATTAATTTATCCGGCTGTTGAATTTCACCATTAATAACAATATCATTTGGTACCGCTGATTCATTATAAGAAGTCAAGATTATTTTTTTGCCGATTTTTTTGCATTTTGCCAGTCTGATTGTTCGATCACTAAGATCTAAACCAAACGCCTGTTGCATTTGTCCAAACATAGGTTAAATTTTATTTCAATTATCTAAAATTATACCAATTAATTTATATCGCGGCAAATTTTAACGCCTGTATCCTAAATTCCTAACTCTCCGCCAGAGGCGGACTCGCCTCTGGCGAGCTAATATTGTTCTTCCCAGTGATCAATTTGAATAATTGGTGCGGTGGTATTATAGCTTGGGTCAATTACCGGCAAAAAATTTTCCGGAACATAATTTAAAATAATTGAGCCGCCGCTGGCGGTGATCCGAGCGTCAAAACCAGTTAAGCTACCGTTAACCGTAAAATTTGTGCCCGAACTGGTTATTTCCAAATCATCAGCCGCGTAAATTAGCCCATTAATAGTAATAGTGCCGCCGGCAGTGGTAAATTCCACGTCGTCTTTTGATAAAAGGCCGCCACCATAGATTGGGTCAGCCGTCACCGTCACAATTTGGCCGGAGAGAGTGATTTCAATTTCTTCATCGGCGATTAAAACACCGTTAATCGTAAAATTTTTGCCGATGATTTCCGCTTCACCCGTGACATAAATAATGCCATTTAAAGTCGTACCGCTAGGCAAATTTTTAAATTGAGTTTCGGTATAAACAGTGCCAGAGGCAAGAGCGCGGTTTTTCCAAGAATTCGGATCAGTTGAATCAAAATCAATTTGCAGCATATCAATCGTGGTCGTCGGCGCGCTTTGATAGCTCGTACCGTTTAGAGTTAAACGGCCGCCGGAAACAACATTAATCACATTGCTGGCGCTGACGATGCCGTCATTGACCACTACCTCCGCCCCTTGAACTTTAAAGACCTGATTGGCGTGGAGGCGGCCGCCGTTAGCCGTTAAGACAATGCCTGAACCAGTAAAAGTAAAATTGCCGTTTTGCTGGGAACCGCGGCCGCCAGCAAAAGAACTAAATTCCCATTCTTCACTGCTACCAGTCGGCCGGGTGATATAAGATTTAACTACTCGTTGGGAAATGTTATCGGCAATTTGATAAGTTGAGGTGGAGATAATCCAAGCTTCAGCCGTGGCTGTGTTTTCTACTCTGACTTGATAACTGGCGTTCGTCTCGCCAAAAATATTTGTCCGGCTGATATTATTCGCGCTGCTTAAGGTGCCAGCGATAAAAGCATTTTTGGTTGCTTGATTGTTTTGAATTTTCCAAATCATTTCATTAATGCCGGTTTCCGCCAAATAATAATTTTTTGTCGCCAAAGATTGAACCACGGAAATCTTATTTTCCGAATTGGTTAATGACAAAAGATAAGAACCAGTCATTAAAAGAGCGGTTAAAGTTAAAATGGAAACGATTAAGACAAAGCCCTGATTTTTTGTTTTTTTTGTCATTTTAGTTGTTTCTGGGATTGATTACGGCTTTCATTTCAATTTGTTCAGCGCCTTTATTTAAATTTAAAATAATATTAATATTTGAATTGCCAAAAAAATCAAGGCTGGTAAAATTTTCACCGATTATTTTTTCTTCTAAGATATTTTGAGTCGGCGCGCCAAAGGAATCAACATCATTCCAGTGAACGTAAATTGAGGGATCAGCATCAAAGTAATAAACAATAGTTTGTCGTTTTAATTGGTTATTGGCCAGTAAATATTTGAGGTATTGGATTTGGGAAGTCGTGTGGCCGTCCTCAAATTCCAGCTCGTGGGCTAATAAGTTAGGGTCGGTGTCATCGGACGGAAGCGTGGTGACAATTTCAGCCGCTTGACGAATTTCCCGGGACATTAAATCAAGAACAATTCTGGCGTTTTGCGATAATTCGGCTTTAATATTGCCCTTGCGGAAAACTTTCTGGTTTAAAAGAAAAGTTGAGCTGACAACCATAATAATTAGCATGCCGATAATTACCGCAATTAGAAGTTCGGTTAAAGTGAACCCCGCACCTTTTAGATATATATTTTGTGATTTAGCCATTTAAAACAAATGAAAATATTAATATTGAAAAATTATTTTAAACGAATTATCTAAAGCGCGAAGCGCAATATCTAAAAGGTGCGGGGTTAAAAATCAGAAATAGCTGAACTTAATTGGGTTGATTTTTCCGAGGTGCCAACTGTTGAGGGCCAAAAAACCGTTACCGTAATTTTTTTCAGTCCAGTATCGTTGGCGCTAACATTAAAATTACTGTCAAGATATTCAACAATTGTCTGTCTTTGAAAAGCGTAATAAAAATCAGTCGGATCACTTGATAATCTTTGTTTGGCTTCAATCGTGCCAGTGCTGATATTGTCGTAGCCTAGGCTGATGACTTCTTCAATTTTTGCCACGGCTAAATTAGAGGCGGTAGTTAATCTTTGGGCATCGCCGGTGATTTTCAAGCTTAAAGGGAAAATTTGAACCACGGCAAAAAGGCCAACCATTAAAATCATTGTGGCAATGGCCGCTTCAATAATGGTAAACCCCGCACTATGTTGGCGTAAGTTATTTTTGTCAATTTTTATAAATGATTTTTTAAACATTACTATTTTTTTGATTATTCTTTATGAATTTTGGTATCTACTGAATTAACGCCAACATAGTGCGGGGTAAACCCTTGTTTTTAATCAATAACTTCAACATAGCCTGATGGTTTGATGTTTATCGTGGATATTTGACTTCTGGTGTTAGTCAAGGTAATTGAGCCGGTTTCCGCCACCCCGCCTGTCGGATTGAAACTGACTAAATCATTAGTCAGGCCAGAGATTTGACTGATGGAAACTTCAGTGTCTAAATTAACTTCTTTATTGACGTTACTGGTTTCCGAATTAACGATTTGATATTTTTTAGTTAGGGGAAAGAGTTTGAGCTGATAAATTTTTTGTTCCGTGACAGCTAATTGCTGGGTAAGCCGTAAATTGGTGGCTAAGACCCGAGCCTCACTTTTTAATTTGGTGTTTTTTTGGTAGTTGACAAAAAGCGGGGCGCTAATAATTGAAATAAAAGCGATAATACCTAAAACCGCAGCAAGCTCAGTAATCGTAAACCCCGCACTTTGTTGGCGTAGGTAATTTTTGTTTATTCTTTTGAAAATATTTTTAACTATTTATCATTTATTAATTTATTTTTTGAACCTAAAATTTTGAGGAATAAATGCCAACATAGTGCGGGGTAAATCCTTTTTAATTTATTTTGATCTATCGTCATTAAACTTTAACGCTTAAATTTGTTGGCTTAAGGAATAAATCGGCATAATGATGGCTACGGCCATACCACCGACGCCAATGCCTAGAACAACCATTAACAGCGGTTCAATAATTGATGGCAGATTTTCCATAGTTTGGGCGACATCATCTTCATAAAAAATTGCTGATTCTTCCAAAATATCATCCAAGGCGCCAGTTTCTTCGCCGACGGCAATCATTTGTAAAACAACCGGCGGGAAAAGTTTAAGATGAGGTTTGAGTGATTCTTTAATGCTAATTCCTTTTTTGATTTTTTCTTTAGCAATGAGGAGGGCTTCCTGATACAAAGCGTTGCCTAAAACGCGGGAAGTAATTTCAAAAGATTGAACAATCGGGATGTCGGTTTTTAAAAGTGAGCTTAAAGTTCGGCAGAATCTTGCCAGATTAACTTTTTTAATAATTGAGCCGGCAACTGGGGTTTTAATCAGGAAAGAGTGAAATTGTTTTTTTCCGCCCGGGGTGGCGACAAAACGATTAAAAATAATGATTAATACCGCCAGGCCAATTAAGACAAAAATTCCGTACTTTAAAACAAACTCACTGCTAAAAATTAGAATTCGGGTCGCGAGAGGCAAGGCGACATTGAGTTCCTTAAAAACTCCGGAAATCGTCGGAATGACATAGATGAGCATCAGAATACCGATAATAACCATCATGGCCATGACGATTGAAGGGTAGATCATGGCGCCTTTAACTTTAGCAATAATCTCGTGATCTTTTTTCATTTGGACAAATAATTCTTTTAAAACATCCTCTAATTTACCAGAAGCCTCGCCCGCTTTAACCATATTAATAAAAAGTTCGCCAAAAATTTTTTGATATTTCTCCAGACCAAGGGAAAGCAAATTGCCTTTTTCCACGCCTTGTTGCAGATCAACTAAAATTGTTTTGAATGTTTTTGAGGTGGTCTGCTCCGCTAAAGTTTTTAAAGCGACCGAAAGCGATATGCCTGACTTGAGCATCACTCCAAGCTGTTGAACAAAAAAAATCTTTTGCGACAAAGTAATTTTTCGCGGTTTAGTGATCCACTGAATTATTTTATTGTTATTAGCCATTTTTTAATTAATCTTTGGTTACCCTCAAGACTTCCTCGATGGTGGTAATTCCTGATTTTGATTTAATAAAGCCATCCTCTAAAATTGTGAGCATGCCTTGGTCTTTTGCCATTTTTTGGATTTCTTTCGCCGGTGAATTTTTGAGAATTAATTCAGAAATTTCTGAACTGACATTCAAGACTTCGTAAATGCCGATTCGGCCGCGATAGCCGTTCTGGTTGCATTTTTTACAGCCTTTGCCGCGATAAAAAAGCAGGGATTCCTTGGTTTGTTTTTTCGTGACCAGATTTTCTTTTTCCAGAGTTTCTAAAACTAAAGCAAAATTAATTTGTTTTTCCAACTCCGCCAATTCGGTTTTATTTAAAGTATAACTTTCCATACAGTCTTGGCAGATGCGTCGAACCAGCCGTTGAGCCACAATCATAATGCAAGTGGAAGCGACTAAAAAGGCGGGTACGCCCATTTCGCTTAAACGAGGCAAGGTGGTGGGCGCGTCATTGGTATGGAGAGTAGAAAGAACTAGGTGGCCGGTCAGGGACGCATGAATAGCAATTTCAGCGGTTTCGTTGTCCCTGATTTCACCCACCATAATGATATTTGGGTCTTGACGCAGAAAGGACCGGAGGGCGGAAGCGAAAGTATAGCCGATTTTTGGATTGACTTGAGTTTGATTTAAACCCGGCATCCGGTATTCAATCGGATCTTCAATCGTGGTGATATTAATTTCCGGCTTATTTAAAATATTTAAAACCGCATAAAGGGTGGTGGTTTTTCCTGAACCAGTCGGGCCGGTGACCAAAATTAGACCATGGGGTTTTTTAATATTTTTTCTGACGACTTCTAAGGCGCGTCTTTGAAAACCAAGCTGCTCTAAGCTAATGACGCTGGTTTGCTCGTTTAAAGCGCGCAAGACTACTTTTTCCCCGTCGTAAGTTGGGATAATGGAAACACGGAAAGAAACTTTATATTCGTTGGTCGCGACTTTGAAACGGCCGTCTTGAGGCAGGCGGTGCTCGTCTAATTTAAGATTGGAAAGAATTTTAATTCTGGCGACGATGCCGGCGTGGACAGATTTAGGCAAAGTCATCACTGGGCGCAAGACGCCGTCAATCCGATAGCGGACCACAACTTCTTTTTCGGTTGGTTCAATATGAATATCTGAAGCATTTTCTAAAATGGTGTATTCCAGGAGCGTGTCAACAATCCGAATCACTGGTAAGTCATGGGCTAATTCTTTTAACTTTGAGCCGCCTTCAGCTTCTTCACCAGTTTTTTCTTGATCCTTAGTTAATTCCTGAAACTCGGCTTTTAAGCCTTTATGATAAAGTTTTATTACTTCATTTAAACTCTCCGGCGTGGTTAAATAAATTTTTATCTCCAAGCCGGTTTTTTTTGATAAAAATTCAAAAAGTTGCAAATCAGTTGGATTTAAAGTGGCAATTTTTAATTCGGTGTCCGTTTTATTAAAAGCGATAATTTTATGGGTGGCGGCAAGCGGTTCAGGGATTAAAAATAAGATATCTTTTCTAACGGTTTCATTTTTTAAATTAATAAACGGCAAATTATAGTAATTTGCCGCTATTTGGTAGAGCTGTTCTTGACCGATGACTTTTTGGCTAACTAAGTAGTCCTCAAGGGTTTGGTTTCTTTTTTTTGCCTCTTCAAGATAAAGATCAAGCTCTTGAGCGCCAACGGTTTTGGTTTCAAGCAAGACTTTTTTTAATTGATCTTCTTTGAACATATTTTTGATTAAAGCAATCATTAAATCATGAAAACTATTGCGGTTTAGACACAAGGAGTGAGATTTTAGGGAAACTCAGGATTGATTGAGATTTTCTTGCTTCCATATTATACCATAATTTTAATTTTTGGAGAAATTCAAAGCCATTTGTAGTTGGTAAGCGGTCTATTTGGGTGGACAAATTGCCAAATTATTATTATGATAGTATTATCAAGACTCATCAATATGCCCCGATATCGAGCATCGGGGCTGGTTAATCTTTTCGCGGCCGGAAAAGTACCTCGTCCCCGCCTGCCGCCCGCCCGTTTTTAACTTCGCCAAAGGCGAGTGGGGGCGGGTCACCTTAACACATTTTTTAAGATTAAAATGGTTTAGCTGGGTTTAAATTTTAGTTTTATAATCCCCAATTAAACAGGCATTGGCGGGCAGGCTGCCCGCCGGATCTGCTAACTGGCGGAGAAGGCGGATTAAGATGGAAAAAAATTATTAAATTATGCCGATTTTTCAACATCAATTTAGCCTGACTAAAACTTATTGGCGTGACCGGTTTATTCTGATTAATTTGGCTATCAGTTTAATTTTAAATGCCAGTCTTTGGTTTTTTTTATTTCAGCAAGCGATCAATTTATTTGAGCTAAAACCCCTTCATTATAATATTTATTTTGGCATTGACTTGTTCGGCCAGTGGTATCGCATATTTTTATTGCCTTTAATCGGTTTAATTTTTTATTTAATTAACTCAGCCATTGGTTTAGTAATTTTTCAGAAAGAAAAAATTTTTAGTTACTTTTTGATTGGGACAAGCAGTTTTGTTCAATTGATTTTAATCATCGCCGCGATTTTTATCGTTTACGTTAACTTATAAAATCATGGCCACTAATTTTTTTATTATTAAAATTTTTCTTTTGACAACAGTTTCTTTTATTTTGACTTTAATTTGGACACCATTTTTGACCCATCTTTTGTATAAGTTCCGGCTCGGCAAAGGCATCAGGGATGAAAAAGTTGCCCCGATTTTTGCCATGATTCATAAAAAGAAAGCGGGAACGCCGACGATGGGCGGCGTTTTGGTTTGGGGGACAACTTTATTTTTAATTATTTCAATTTTTTATTTATCAAAAATTTTTGACGGGATTTTTAGTGGCTTGAATTTTTTATCTCGGAGCGAAACTCTTTTGCCCTTAGGGGCGTTAATTGCTTCAGCGATCGTTGGTTTAATTGATGATTTGTTTGACATTTGGCGGATGGGCAAGGATGGCGGTGGCCTTAGAATGCGTCATCGCTTTATGATTTATGGATTGATTGCCGGGGTTGGCGCTTGGTGGTTTTTCTATAAATTGGGTTGGACGATTTTATATGTGCCATTTTTTGGTTATTTGGATATTGGTCTTTGGTATATTCCTTTTTTTATTTTTATCATCATTGGGACCGCTCATGCCGTGAATTTAACTGACGGTTTGGACGGTTTGGCCGGCGGGACACTCTTAGCCGCTTTTAGCACTTACGGCGCAATTGCCTTTGCCCTTGGCCGTTACGATTTAGCAACTTTTTGCGGGGTGATTGCCGGCGCGCTTTTGGCTTTTTTGTGGTTTAACATTAACCCGGCGCGGTTTTTCATGGGTGACACCGGTTCAATGTCACTTGGGGTCACTTTAGGCATTATTGCCATGCTCACTAACGCCGCTTTGCTTTTGCCAATTATTGGTTTTATTTTCGTGGTTGAAACAGTTTCGGTTTTAATTCAGATGTTCTGGAAAAAAGTCTTTGGTCATAAACTTTTTCTTTCTTCGCCGCTTCATCATCACTTGGAGGCTATTGGCTGGCCAGAGCCAAAAATTGTGATGCGTTTTTGGGTCATTGCCGCGGTTTCATCAATTATTGGTTTAATTTTGTTTTTGGTGGATAAAGTGTAGAATTATGAATAAAGAAGAAAGTAAAAAACAGATTAAAAGGCTAGTGGAAAAATATCAAAATTTTACCCCAAGCCAAAAAAGAGAATGCAATGAATCAATGATTTGCAAAGATTTTGTTTTGCCTCTTTTTCAGGCGCTTGGCTGGGACGTTTATAATAATTTTGGCCACGAAGTGGCTTCGGAAGCGCAAATTTCAGGTAAAAGAGCCGATTATGCTTTTTATGTTAATGACGTGATAAAATTTTTTGTTGAAGCAAAAAAACCGTCGGTTGATTTACGGGAAGAAAAATTAGCCGAGCAGGCGGTATTTTATGCTTGGCACAAAAGCGTGCCTTGGGCAATATTGACGAATTTTGAAGTGATTAAAGTTTTTAACGCCGAATGGGACGAACCGGATGTGGAAAGAAGTCTAATTTTTGAAATCAATTACAAAGATTTTTTGCAAGACGAAAAATTGTGGTGGCTTTCCAAAGAATCAATGGAAAAAGGCGAGTTAGATCAATATGCGCAGGAAAATTTTAAAAAACCGAAAAGAGAACCAGTTGATAAGCAATTAGCTAACGATTTAGTCAGATGGCGGACAGCGTTATTTAGCGATCTTAGTCAATGGAATCGCGATAAAAATTTGGGTGAAAAAAATATTGCCAAGGCCGTCCAACAGTTATTGGACAGCTTTATTTTTATTCGCACGACTGAAGACAGAAAAATTGAAGGGGAACGGCTTCGGGAACTAGTCAGAAATTGGGAGGAAGAAAAAAAGACAATTAATTTAGGAGATGAGCTAAAAAAGTTATTCCAGCACTATAATGACGGTTATGATAGCAGATTATTTGAATTATCAGTCTGCGATAAATTGGAATATGAAGACAGCTTGTTTGCCGATGTAATCAAGCAACTATATAAAAATAAAAAAGGCATCCGTTATGATTTTGCGTCAATTAATGCTGATGTTTTAGGCAGTATTTACGAACAATATTTGGGACAAATTCAGGAAAGCGAAAAAAATAAAAGTAAAAGAAAATCTCAAGGGATTTATTATACGCCAAGATACATTGTTGATTATATTGTCAAAAATACTTTAGGCGAATTATTGAAAGGCAAGTCTGGCTTTGAGGCTTCAAAGATTAAAATATTAGATCCGGCCTGCGGGTCAGGGTCATTTTTGATTAAAGCTTTTGAAGTTATAGATAATCATATTCAGAGAGAAAATAACCAGATAAACGCGCAAAAATTCACCAATTACGCCAGAAAGGTCGCGATTTTAACGGCAAATATCTATGGCGTTGACTTGGATGAAGAGGCCGTGGAAATTGCTCAATTAAATTTATTGCTAAAAGTTCTTGAACAAAGAGAGAAATTGCCAAATTTAGGACATAATATTGAAAACGGCAATTCTTTAATCTCTGGTGAACCAAAAGAATTGGAGAAATATTTTGGCAAGGGCTGGAAAGCCAAAAAGCCGTTTAACTGGGAAGAAAAATTTTCCGGTGTATTTAAGCAAGGCGGATTTGATGTGATTATTGGTAATCCGCCTTATATTGATTCGGAGGAGATGGTTAAAAATGATAAAAATTTTAGAATTTATTGCACTGAATTTTATGAAGGTGCTAAGGGGAATTGGGATATTTTTTGTATATTTGTTGAAAAAGCATTAAACCTGTTGAGGGTAGGAGGTTATTTAGGAATGATTATTCCTAATAAGATACTATCTGCCGATTATGCTGATTCCGTTAGAAAAATGATAGAAGAATATTCAGTAGTTTCTATAAATGATTATTCAGGTATAAAAGTTTTTGGCGCCAGTGTCTATCCTATCGTTTTAATAATACAGAAATTAAAACCTATACAAGATCATAAAATTATTGTCAATTCTTATACTATAGATAAGGAAGTTATTAAAATAGAGGATAGTAAAAAAATTAGTCAAACGATGCTGAAAGAATACAAAAATAGTTGGTCTCCTATATTTAATTATTCTGAGAATGAAAATTTTATTGATAGAATTACAAAAAGTAGTCAGAGATTAAAAGAAATTTGTGATATTCACGGTGCCGCTACAGTAAATGAGGCCTATGAATTAAAAAAGATAGTCAAAAATTTAAAAGATGAAGATAAAGATGAATACTTTAAATTTATTAACACTGGAACTATTGATAGATATACCTCTCTGTGGGATCACCAAAAAACCCAATATATCAAAGCAAGCTATCTTAGGCCAGTAGTTATAAAGAAAAAATTACGTGAATTATTGCCTAACAGATATTTAGATTCAACAAAAAGTAAATTGATTGTAGCTGGTATGACAAAAAAGATGGAGTGTTTTTTTGACGAGCGTGGAGAATATTTAGCAGGTAAATCCACTACAATAATCGAAAACAATAAATTAGATCTTAAATTTATTTTAGCATTATTAAATAGTAAGTTGTTGACATTTATTTTTAAAAATATTTTTAAATCGCTATCTTTGCAAGGAGGGTATCTAAGGATAGGCGCCCCTCAAATTAAAGAGTTGCCAGTCATTATGGCGAATAAAAATGAAATGTCGGTAATTATAAAATTAACTGATAAAATTTTCATTTTAAACAAAAAATTTCAAACAATAGACCCTATTTTATACAAGGAAGAATATGAAGAAAAGAAAAAAGAAATTGAAAAAACCGACCGAGAAATTGACCAAAAAGTTTATGAGCTTTACGGCTTGATGGCGGAGGAGATTAAGATCGTGGAAGGAAAAAAATAAAAATATGAAACCGCAGGAAAACAATTTTGCTTATATTGACGGAGCCAATTTGCATAATGCTATTAAAGAATTAGGCTGGCAGCTCGACTATGTCAGGTTTAGAATTTGGCTTTCCGAAAAGTACGGTGTGAAAAGGGTTTACATTTTTATTGGTCTCATTGCTAAATATAAGGATTTATATACTTATTTACAGGAATCAGGTTTTACCCTTATCTTTAAAGAAGTAGTGTATGACGGCGGTGGGAAACCAAAAGGGAATTGTGACGCTGATTTAGTATTGCAGGCGGCGCGTGATACTTATGAAAATAATTTTGAAAAGGTAATTATTGTCGCCAGTGATGGTGATTATGCTAGCTTAGTAAAGTTTTTATTAGAAAAATGGAAAATTTTAGCCTTGTTGTCGCCGAGTGAGGAAAAGAAATGCTCAATCCTTTTAAAAAGAACGGGAGTTAAAATCGCTTACCTTAAAGATCAGCAATCTATTTTAAGTTATGGAAAAGAAAAAGCCCCCGGTAGGGACGGAACCCCACAAGGGTCTTTTTCGTAATGATTAATTATAGTATATCACATTTAAAATATTTGTCAAGGTATGAATTTCACGGGTAGAAAAGTGACGGTCATGGGTTTAGGGCTCCACGGTGGTGGAGTCTCTTGCGCTAACTGGCTGATAAAGCACGGCGCTAAAGTGACGGTGACTGATTTGAAAACCAAAGAAGAGCTTAAGCCATCTTTAGATAAGTTAGCGATCAAACGATCAAGCGATCAAACGATCAAGTTAGTGCTTGGATATCACCGTGAAAATGATTTTAGAAATGCTGATCTAATTGTTCAAAACCCGGGTGTGCCAAGGGAATCAAAATATTTGGCAATTGCCAAAAAATCTGGCGTGCCAATTGAAAATGAAGCCAGCCTTTTTTTTAAATATTGTCCGGCAAAAATTATCGGCGTCACAGGAACGCGTGGCAAATCAACCACGTCAAGCTTAATTTATCAACTTCTAAAAGTTAAAAGCTATCCCGACGTAAAGTCGGGATCCCGACCGAAGCGTCGGGACAAACTACAAGCTCGTAAAGTCTGGCTGGCCGGACTGCCCCAAAAGCCGATGTTAGAAATTTTAGATCAAATTAAGCCTAATGATTTGGTGGTTTTAGAGCTTTCCAGCTGGCAATTAGAAATTTTAGGCGAACAAAAATTAAGTCCGCAAATCGCGGTTCTGACTAATATTTATCCCGATCATTTAAATCGCTATTTGGGTATGGCTGATTACGTTAAAGCTAAAATCAACATTTTTCAGTGGCAAAATAAAAATGATTTTGTCGTTTTGAATTTAGATAATTTTGAAACAAAAAAACTTGGCGGAAAAGTCAGGGCCAAAAGATTTTTGTTTTCCAAAAAATATTTTGCCGAACAAAACGGCAGCTTTATTAAAAATAAACAAATTTTTTTCCGAAAAGACGGCAAAACTTACAAACTTACTAACTTATCAACTTATAAACTTATTGGCGAGCACAATTTAGAAAATTTTTTGGCCGCGATCACGGTTGCCGGAATTTTTGGTGTTAAACCAAAAGAAATAACGGCGGCTTTGAATAAGTTTAAGGGTTTGCCGGGGCGAATTGAGTTAATCAGGGAAAAAAACGGCGTAAAATATATTAATGACACAACCGCGACCACGCCTGATGCCACCATGGCCGCTCTAAAAATATTTTTAGAGCGGCAAATCCCAAATTCTAAATCCCAAACCCTAAGTAAATTCAAAATTCAAAATTCAAGATTCAAAATTATTCTGATAGCTGGAGGAGCGTCAAAAAATATTCCTATTCAAAAATATCAAGAGTTAGCCGCAATGATAAAAAAAACTTGTAAGGCCGTGATTCTATTTGAGGGGGAAGGGAGCGATCAGATGGCCAAAGATTTAAAGGCCATAAAATTTAGAGAATTAGTGACCAATGTTTTAGGGATGTCTTCAGCGGTTGGCATTGCTAATAATTTTTCGCAAACAGGCGATATCATTTTACTCTCTCCGTCTTCAGCTTCGTTTGGTTTGTTTATTAATGAATTTGATCAGGGTGATCAATTTAATAAGATAGTTTCTGATATTTAAGGCAAATTAATTATGATGTTTAATTCTAAATTATTGATTTTTAATTTTTAATTTTGAAACAATGAATCGTCTTTTATTAGTTAGAAGAAAATTTAACCGCCGAAAAAATTTTAATCCATTTTCCAAGATTAAAATACGAAATTTTATCGGCAAGCCGGACTTAGTGCTGTTAGGAACTATTTTTGTTATTTTAATTTTTGGTCTAGTAATGCTGACTTCCGCTTCAAGTATTAAATCTTATCGCGAATTCAACAGCACTTATTATTTATTTTTTCACCAAATCATTTTTGGTCTTTTGCCCGGCACGATTTTATTTTTTTGGTTGAGTCGCGTCTCGTATCACTTGTGGGAAAAATATTCTGTTTTGTTTTTTATTTTGAGCCTGATTATTTTAGGTTTAGTTTTTATTCCTGGTTTAAGTTTAGAAATTGGGGAAACGAAAAGTTGGCTAAAAATTTTTGGCGCTTCAGTTCAGCCGTCAGAAATCATTAAACTCTTTTTGATTTTATCGCTTGCTGGCTGGTTTTCCTATCGTGGTCGGGAAAAAAATCAGGACTTTTGGAATGGTTTGATACCTTTTGTTTTTATTTTAGGTCTGATTTCTTTACCCATCGCTTTACAGCCGGATTTAGGCACTTTGGTTGTCGTGGCCGTTATCGCTTTAAGCATTTATTTTGTTGCTGGTGCTAAAATTAGCCATCTGCTTGGTTTAGCGGCGGTTGGCCTTGGCCTTTTTGGTATTTTGATCTTTCAAACGCCTTATCGGGCCGAGAGATTAATGACTTTTTTAAATCCGGAACTTGATCCGCAGGGGATTGGTTACCAAATTAATCAAGCTTTACTCGCGGTTGGTTCTGGCGGTTTTTTTGGTTTAGGCTTTGGCCAATCACGGCAAAAATTCGCCTATTTGCCCGAAGTCATTGGTGATTCAATTTTTGCGATTATTGCTGAAGAACTTGGTTTTATTATCAGCCTTAGTTTGATTTTTTTACTGGTTTTTTTTGCTTATCGGGGCCTTAAGTTGGCGCGGGGAATTAATGATGAATATGGTAAATTAATTGTCACCGGCATAATTGCCTGGTTTATTTTTCAATCTTTTTTTAACATCGCCGTGATGATTGGTTTAATGCCTTTAACCGGCATTCCGTTGCCATTTGTCAGTTATGGCGGTACGGCTTTAGCCACGCTTTTGGCGGCAACCGGAATTTTAGCTAATATTTCGCGGCAGGCCTCTTAATTAATCTTGATTTTTTCTCTCAAATTTGCTATTTTTAAAGCATGAAAATTGTATTTTCCGGGGGTGGCACCTTAGGTTCAGTCAGCCCCTTAATTGCTATTTTTCAAGAATTTAAAAAACAGCGGCCCGACGCTGAATTTTTGTGGCTTGCCACGAGAAATGGTCCGGAGCAAAATTTAATCACCAGCTATGGCATACCCTTGAAAAAGATTTTTGCTGGAAAATTCCGCCGTTATTTTAGCTGGGAAAATTTTTTTAATCCGATTTTTGTTATTTTAGGTTTTTTTCAGGCATTTTTTATTTTGTTTAAATTTAAACCAGAGGCGGTCATTGCCGCCGGCGGCTTTATCGCTGTGCCCGTGGCTTTTGCCGCTTGGCTTTTGAAAAAACCAGTTTTCATCCACCAACAAGATATTGTCGCCGGTTTGGCCAATCGGCTAATGGCGCCGTGGGCAAAAAAAATAACGGTTACTTTTGAAAAATCATTGAAGGATTTTTCTAGCCAGAAAACGGTTTTAACCGGTAATCCAGTCAGAAATGATTTAGTGGCGCTAGATCGGAAGACTTCATGTGAGTTTTTTAAATTTGATCCCAATCTGCCGGTGGTTTTAATTATTGGCGGCAGCACGGGCGCTTTAAATTTGAATAATCTAGTTTTAGCCAGCATTAGTCAGTTAGTTGAATTTTGCCAAGTGATTCATTTAACTGGCGGTAAAATCAGTCAGCAATTTAAACATCCGCGCTATCAAGCTTTTGATTTTTTAACTCAAGATTTGAAGCAAGTTTATGCCGCCTGTGATTTAGTGGTGAGCCGAGGCGGAATGTCAGTCTTAACGGAGTTAGCCTATTTAAAAAAATCGGCCATTATTATCCCGATTTCTCAAAGTCACCAAGAAAATAATGCAATTGAATTTTTTCGCAATAATGCCGCTTTATTTTTGGCCGAAAAAAATTTAACGCCTCAGAATTTTATTTCAGCTGTTAAGGAGGTAATTGGTAATCAGTCACTTTTAAGTAATTTAAGCCGGAATATTGGTAAAATGATGCCGACAGATGCAGCGACCAACATTGTCCGTTTAATTTTAAGTTTATAATCAAATTAAACGGGAAGAAATAGAAGATAACTAAAATAGATTAAAAAATTCCAAATTCTAAATCCTAAATTATAAATAATATTAAAATTCAAATTTACAAATTTAAAAAAGTTTTATTCGTTTGGATTTTAGTTATTGGGATTTATTTAGGATTTAGTGCTTAGAATTTAGGATTTATCTTTATTTATGTCTGACGACCAGTTAAAGAATAATAATTTAAAGCAAGAAAATATTCAAATTAAGAGAAAAACAGTCGGTTTAGCCGTTGGCGGCGGGTTTATCCGTTCAACGGCGGCCATTGGCGCCATTGAGGTCTTGCAGGAAAATAATATTCCGATTGATTTGGTTTCTGGTTGCAGTTCCGGGGCGGCGGTGGCCAGCGCCTATGCCGCTGGGACTCTAAGGCAATTTAAAGAGAGATTAATCCGCGGTCCGCGGCGAGAATATTGGCGAATTATTTTTGAGCCAACCGTTCCGAAAGAGGGCTTACTGAAGGGAGAGCGCAATCGTAGATTTTTTGAAGAATTTGTCGGCGATAAAAATTTTTCTGATTTGCAAAAAAAGCTTTTAATTTTGACTACGGATTTAATCAGTATGAAAGAGGTGGTAGTTGATTCCGGACGAGTCGGACGGGCGATTCAGGCCGCGACTTCGGTTCCCGGAGTTTTTGTTCCAGTGAAGGATGGTAGTCGAATTTTAGTTGATGGCGGTAATTTTAATATTATCCCCTCAAAAATTTTATATCAAAAAGGCGTTGATTATGTAATTGCCATTCATACGGCCCAACTGCCAAATCTAATTACTCGTTTTTTGTCAAACTTTAAACATCTTCATAAAAGAGACCAGATAATTGAACAGAAAAAAATTAAAAATCTGGATTTAAATATTTTGCAAATTGTTTTGCGAGCTGTAAAAATTTCCAGTGGTCAAATTAAGAATTTTTATTATTCAAATTTTCCTTACGATGCCTTGATTATTCCAGATATCACCGGGATAAAGCGCTGGCATATTGGCCGAGTCAACTATTTAGTTAATCAGGGTCGGAAAGCGGCTGAAGCGATGCTGCCGAAAATAAAAAGCGATTTAGGATTATAACTTAAAATTCTAAATTCTAAATCCGAAATCCTAAACAAATTCCAAATTCTAAACTCCAATTTTTTAAACAGTTTGTAATTTGTGATTTTGGATATTGTGATTTACTTAGAATTTAGTGCTTAGAATTTAGGATTTAATATTATGTTTGTTGATTTGGCAAAAATTAAAAGGATCTATTTTATTGGTATTAAAGGGGTGGCAATGACTGGTTTGGCGGTGATTTGCCAAAAAATGGGTAAAGAAATTTTTGGTTCTGATGTGGCAGAAAAATTTATTACGGATAAAATTTTAGAAAAAAATCAGATTAAATCTTTTGAAAATTTTTCGATAACTAATTTAAATTGCCAGCCGGATTTAGTGGTTTTGGGCACATCTTTTAGTGATGAAAACCCTGAAGTGATTGAGGCAAAAAAGAGGAAAATAAAAATAATTTTTGATTCAGAGCTTCGGGGGCTATTAAGCCAAAAAAAAGAAACTATTGCGGTTGCGGGCATTCACGGCAAGACAACGACTACCGCCATGCTGGCTTATTTATTTTCAAAAGCCGGACTAAAACCGAGTTATTTAATTGGTACCGGCGCGGTGCCTGATTTAGGCGGCAATTCAGATTGGGGGGTGGGGGATTATTTTATTGTTGAGGGCGATGAATATAGCCGAAGCAAATACGATACAACGCCGAAATTTTTAGACTTGGAGCCAAAAATCAGCGTGATTACTAATATTGAATGGGAGCATGTTGATATTTATCCTGATTTGTCAGCAGTTGAAAAAGCTTTCACCGCCTTAGTTGAAAAAACTAAAGATTTAATTGTTGTCTGCGGCGATTGGCCTTCAGTCAAAAAAATTATTAAAAATAGCGATAAAAAAGTTGTGACTTATGGCTTGGGGGCGGATAATCTCTGGCAAGCGTTTGATCTTAAGCAACAATCTGACGGCACAATTTTTAAAATTAGAAAAGAAGGCGTTCGCTTAGGGGAGTTTAAAATTAAACTTTTTGGAGAGCATAATGCTTTAAACGCTCTTTCAGCCATTATTGTTGGTTTAGAGTTGGGCCTAGAGTTAGAACAAATTAAGCAGATTTTGAAAGATTTTTCCGGAGCGGAAAGGCGTTTTGATGTTTTAGAAAATAAGGGTGTCATTTTCGTTGATGATTATGGTCATCACCCAAGTGAAATAAAAACCACGCTTAAAGCCGTTCGCCAACGTTATCCTAAAAATCAAATTTGGTGCGTATTTCAGCCCCACATGGCATCACGAACAAAAGCATTCTTAGCTGAATTCGCCCGGAGTTTTAGCGAAGTTGATCAAGTGATTTTTGCTGATATTTTTGCTTCAGCCAGAGAAAAATCTTTAGCGATTACGGCCAGAGATTTAACCAATGAAACCAAAAAATACCAGACTTCAGCGATTTACGGCGGCAGTTTGGATGAAATTACCAAATATTTAAAAAATAATTTAAAGCCGGGAATGATTTTAGTCACCATGGGCGCGGGGGATGTGTATAAAATTAGAGATAAACTAATTAATTTTAAATTTTGAAATTCGAATTTTGATTCAATATCTTAATATTTTAATTTTTAAAAATTCAGATATTCAAAATTGATTCAAAATTCAAAATTAAAAATTCAGATTTTTACGTATGCTATTCAAACTCAAAGAAAAATTACCAGAGATCAAAGAAAATGAGCCATTAGTGCCGCATACGACTTATAAAATTGGCGGGCCAGCCAAGTATTTCTTTGAAGCAAAAAATAATTCAGATTTAATCAAAGCTTTACGGGCCGCTGATCAATTTAAATTAAAATATTTTGTTTTAGGCGGCGGCAGTAATATTTTATTTTCTGACAATGGTTTTGACGGGTTAGTGATTAAACAAAGTAACGATGATTTTGAAATTAAAGGCAATAAAATTTTTGCCGAATCCGGAGCTGATGTCCAAAAAGTGCTGATGGCCACCTTAGACGCTGGTTTAATTGGCTGGAGCTGGGCTGGCGGTTTGCCTGGCACCATTGGCGGGGCGATTCGGGGCAATGCTGGCGCTTATGGCAAAGGTATGTCGGATATTACTGAATCAACGGAACTTTATTATCAGGGAAAAGTCCAATTTTTTTCCCGTGAGCAAATGAAATTTTCTTACCGTCACAGCATTGCCAAAATTATTCCCTGTGTGCTCATTGCCGCAGTTTTGAAATTAGAAAAAGGTGATGTGATAAAAGATCGAGCGCAGGTTAAAGATTATATTGATTATCGAATTAGAACTCAGCCGCTTGATTGCCCTAATGTCGGCTGTATTTTTAAAAATATTGATTTAACTAAAATTCAAGTTGATAAAGAAAGAATTAAAAAAAAGTTAGATATCACAGAAGTTGAATGGCAAAAGGCGACTAAGTATAATAAACTGCCGGTTAGTTTTATTTTTGAAAAAATGAATTTAAAAGGCAAAACTATGGGCGGAGCGCAGGTTTCAGAAAAGCATGGGGCTTTTATCATTAATATCGGCAAAGCCAAAGCCGAACACGTAGTGATGTTAATGTCAGACTTAAAAATGCGAGTTAGAAATGAATTGGGTATTGCTTTAGAAGAAGAAATTGAATTAGTCGGTTTTTAGTAGTATGCGAACCCGCCCAAGTTTTTTGTACAGCAAAAAATTTAGGCGGGTGAATGCGCACATACGAATAATTTTATTGTATACGAATGGCGACACGCGAATAATTCGTAGGATTGGTAGATTCGCATATATTCGTAGATTCGTATTATATATAATTAGATAAAAAAAGGTAACTCCTGATGAGTGAGTTACCATTAATTTTCCGGCGGCCGCGTTAAGGCCTTTTACTTTTGGCGAGTGCTTTTTCAATCAATTCTACTAATTCAGCTTCAAATTGATGAATTTGGCAGACCCCAGCATAACCAGAAGCTATTAGATCAGTGTGGAAATTAACATCAGGATTATAGGTTAAGACAAGAAAAGGAGCAGCCACCCTTTCATTATCCAATCTTTCTAAAAGTTGGTACAAATTGATATACTGGCTGTCATGAACAACCAGAATATCAGGTTTGACTTCCTTAGTCATTAGATCAATGCGATTATTTTCCACGACAATCGTTACCTGAAAACCAAAACTCTCTAGAAAACTGGGTAAGGTGTAACGCATCCAGCCATCAGTGTTCACCAAGAGCACAGAGATTTTTTTCCGTCCCAAAATTTTTTTGACGGCCGGCAAAAACATCTGGTCGTAGGGAATTGGTTTGGCAATAACCTCAACAAACCCCAGTTGCCGAAATTTTTCGCGTTCGGCTTCATCGCCCAGTCCCGTCACTAAAATTACGGGAGTAGTTATTCCTTCCTTGCGCAGTCTTGCCAAAAGATCAGTGCCGCACATCTTAGGCATTTTTTGGTCTGTGATCACCAAAGCAAAAGGTTGAGTCTCTGCCTTTAATATTTTAAAGGTTTCTTGGCCATCAGGGGCGGTGACGACCTCATATCCTGCCTGCTTTAATTGATTTTCTGTTAATTCTCTTAAAGCTGCATTATCGTCAACTAAAAGAATTCTGTCCATAGTTTTTCCTCCTAAGTCAAAGGACGAATTATTTTCTTAACTTAATAATATAGCTTAATAATCAACTCTTGTCAATATATTAAAAATTTTGTAAAATATTACCACTATTTTGACTATTTAATTTATGAAGTTATTTAATCTTATCCTCGGTAACCTTAATGAAAAATTAATCAAAGATTTAAAACAGCAAGTTTTGGTGATTAATCATTTAGAAGAAAAAATTTCCGTTTTGACTGACGAACAATTAAAAGAAAAAACAACGTTTTTTAAGGAAGAATTAACCAAAGGAAAAACTTCAGATGATATTTTGTCCGAGGCTTTCGCTTGCGTCCGGGAAGCTGCCAAGCGCACCATTGGTCAGCGCCATTATGATGTCCAGTTCTTGACGGGCATTGTTTTAAACCAGGGCCAAATTGCCGAGCAAAAAACCGGCGAAGGAAAAACTCTTTCCGCCACTTTGCCGCTTTATTTAAACGCTTTGATTGGCAAAGGCTGCCATCTAGTGACGGTCAATGATTATCTCTCGCGGCGTGACTGCGGCTGGATGGGACCGGTTTATCATTTTTTAGGCTTAAGTTGTGGCGTCATTATCCATGAAACCGCTTTTTTATACGATCCAAGTTATAGTGACGAAAATGCCACGGACGAGAGGTTAATCCATTTACGGCCGGTTTCTAGAAAAGAGGCTTATCTGGCGGATATCACTTATGGCACGAATAATGAATTTGGTTTTGATTATTTGCGCGATAATATGGTTTCAAGCTTAGACCAAATGGTTCAGCGCGATCTGCATTACGCTATTGTTGATGAGGTTGACAGTATTTTGATTGATGAGGCGAGAACGCCTTTAATCATTTCGGCACCGGATATGGATTCCACTGATAAATATTATCAGTTTGCCAAATTAGTGACGCAATTAAAAGAAAATGAAGATTATAATATTGATGAAAAAATGCAGGCCGCGACTTTGACCGAAAACGGCATTACCAAAATGGAGAAATGGTTAGGGGTGGAAAATATTTATACGGAAGGCGGCATTAGCGAAGTTCATCATCTTGAGCAGGCTTTACGCGCCCAGACTTTATTTAAGCGCGATCGTGATTATGTGGTGAAAGACGGTGAAGTGATTATTGTTGACGAATTTACGGGGCGGATGATGTTTGGCCGGCGCTACAGCGAAGGTCTGCATCAGGCAATTGAAGCCAAAGAGGGCGTCCAGATTCAGCGTGAAAGCCGGACTTTGGCGACGATTACTTTTCAAAATTATTTTCGTTTGTATCACAAATTAGCCGGTATGACCGGTACGGCCGCCACCGAGTCCGAAGAATTTTCCAAAATTTATAATTTAGACGTTACCGTTATCCCCACCCATCAGCCAATGGTCAGGCAGGATTTGGCGGACCGGATTTATAAAAATCAAGAAGCAAAGTTTCAGGCGGTTGTCCAAGAAGTGAAAGAGCGTCACCAAAAAGGCCAGCCAGTTTTAGTTGGCACAATTTCTATTGAAAAAAATGAATTGATCGCGGCTATGCTTAAGCGTGAAGGCGTGGAACTCCAAGTTTTAAACGCGAAATTTCACGAAAAAGAGGCGCAAATTATTGCTCAAGCCGGCCAGTTTGGCGCGGTGACGGTGGCCACGAATATGGCCGGACGCGGGGTGGACATTAAATTGGGCGGTGACCCATTTGACGAAAAAGAAGAAAAAAAAGTTAAAGAGGCTGGCGGTCTTTTGATTTTAGGCACCGAGCGTCATGAATCGCGCCGGATTGACAATCAATTGCGCGGTCGAGCCGGACGGCAAGGGGACCCTGGGGCGTCGCAATTTTATGTTTCTTTAGATGATGATTTAATGCGGATTTTTGGTGGTAGCCGGATTAAAGGAGTGATGGAACGTTTAGGCGTGCCGGATGAGATGCCGATTGAAAATAAAATGGTTTCGCATTCACTTGAGTCAGCCCAAAAAAAAGTGGAAGGTTTTCATTTTGATACCCGTAAGCATTTAGTGGAGTATGATGACGTTTTAAACAAACACCGGGAAACGATTTATAAAAAACGACGGGATATTTTAACCGGCGAAAATCTTAAAGAACAAATTTTAAAACTAATCAGAGAAGAGATTTCCGAAGTGGTTAATTTCCACACTCAAGCTGGCGACGAGACGACTTGGAATATGGAGGAGATTTACGAAGTGACCAATACGATTTTTCCGGTTACTTCCGGCGTGCGGCTGAAATTAAATGAAATTCAAGAAGAGGCGGGAAATTTATTGGCCGATCAAAGCAGCCGCGGCCGATTGATTAATTATTTATATAAATTAGCCGTTGTCAGTTATAATTATTTAGAAGAACAAATTAGTCAGGTCTTAGGCCAAAAAGAAGCGATGAGAAATGTAGAAAAGGGGATGATGATTCGCAGTATTGATATGTTGTGGATTGAACATTTGGAAGCCCTAGATCATCTGCGCGCCGGTATTGGTTTGCGCGGTTATGGCCAAAGGGATCCTTTAATTGAATACAAAAAAGAAGCCTTTGGGCTTTTTAAGGAATTATTAGTGATGATTAGAAAACAGGTGGTTTATAGTATTTATAAAGTCGGCGTGGCGACTAAAGTCGCGCCGTCAATGATGGAGCAGATTCCGGGCTTAACTTTTTCCGCGCCGGCGAAAACCATGGAAAAAGATTCTTCACCAATTTTATCGGCGGCTAATGGCAAAACGCCGCAACAACGCGAAGTTGAGTCGCGCCAAGCCGGGCTGATTAATGACCAGTCCCATTACCACGGCCAAAAAGTCGGCCGCAATGACCCCTGCCCGTGCGGTTCGGGACGTAAATTTAAGAAATGCCATGGAAAATAATATGGAAAATTTAGAAGAGAGAATCCAAAAAATTGAAGAGCGCAATCTGCGGGTGGAAGCCGATAAAACTTGGGAACAGAGCTGGACACGACGCGCTTTATTAGCGATTTTTAGCTATGTTGCCGTTGGGGCATATCTTCAGGCGATTCAAATCCCGCGGCCGTGGATTAACGCCATTGTGCCAGCCGCGGCGTTTATGATTCAGACCTTAACCTTGCCGTTTTTCAAAAAACTTTGGCTAAAATTTTTTTCTAAAAATGATTTTTTAAATCCCCCTCTTAAAGGTAAGAGGGGTTAGGGGAGTTATGAAGTATAATTATCATTATAATAACCATAAATTAAAAACTTTAAGACGAAACTTACGACAGAACCAAACTGATGCCAAAAAATTAATTTGGTCAAAACTTAGGAATAAACAATTAAATGATTTGAAATTTTATAGACAATACAGTATTGGCTCGTATATTTTAGATTTTTATTGTCCTAAAAAGAGATTAGCGATAGAGATTGACGGCGGACAGCATAACGAAACAATTAATCTAAAAAAAGATAATGTGCGATCAGAATATTTAAAACATCAGGACGTTAAGGTTATAAGATTTTAGAATAATGATATTATAAATAATTTAGAAGGAGTATTTGAAAAAATTAAAGAAGCAGTATCGTTAATAACCCCCTCCATCTCCCCCTTATATTAAGGGGGAGAATAATAATAGGCGGCAAAATATTTTAATTTTGAAATTTAATATTGAACAAATCTAAATTTATGGAAAATATCATTAAAGTCAAAAATGTGGAAATCGGCAAAGGTTTTGTCGTCATGGCCGGGCCCTGCGCCATTGAATCTTTGGCACAATTGGAAAAAACCGCGGAACTAATTAAAAAAAATACCCAGATCTTGCGCGGCGGGGCTTATAAGCCGCGGACTAAACCAAGTAGTTTTCAGGGACTTAAAGAAGAAGGCTTGAAATTATTAAAGCAAGTCGGCGATAGATTGAATCTGCCGACCATAACAGAAATTTTAGATCCGCGGGAAGTAGCGTTAGTTGCAAGTTTTGTTGATATATTTCAAGTGGGCACCCGCAATATGGCAAATTACGCGTTATTAAAAGAAATCGGCAAAAGCGGCAAGCCCGTAATGTTAAAACGGGGAATGTCGGCAACAATTAACGAATGGCTTTCCGCCGCGGAATACATTTTTGCCGAAGGCAATCAACAAGTGATTTTGTGCGAGCGGGGGATAAGAACTTTTATGACCGAAACCCGTTTTACTTTGGATTTGGCCGGGGCGATGCTCGCGAAACAAAAATCCGGTTTGCCGGTTATTATTGATCCATCGCATGCCACCGGTATTCCAGCTTTAATTCCACCCATGGTCAAGGCGGCCAAAGCCGCGGGTTTTGATGGGATTATGGTGGAAGTTCATTATAATCCGAGTCAGGCCAAATGCGACGCCGAGCAAGCTCTGACACCCGACCAATTTAATGAAATGTTTCAATAATTTTTTTTAGCCATTGACATTTAATTAATGTTTTGATATATTTATTTTACAGTTTTAGAATAAATGAGATGGGATTGGAAAAACTTGGATTTCCGGCAATGCAAACATTAGTCATTACTTTATTTTATTCAATTTTTCTTCTAGTTTGGATTTTGCTTTTAATTTATAGTATTGGACAATTTTGGAGATAAAAAAGGAGAAAATGACAATGAAGAATGCTATTCTCTCATTTGTCCCTTATGCACCTTGGATCAGAGAATTCACATCAAAAATGTCCAGAAGACAAAGTTTGTTTTTTGGGTAATGCATATTTTGATGTCATTCTCATGGGTACTAATCGCTATTGCGGTTATATCCGCCGTAGTTTACGGCATTTGACCAAGATAATCTGCTCTTGTTCAATAAGTTAGGGCAGATTTACCACATCAAAAGATTTGGTGCGGCTTTTTTATTTTATAAAAAAATGATAGGATATATTAGCAATTTAATTTCCTAACTTCTAAATCATGCCTGAATTACCGGAAGTGGAAACTCTACGCCGCGAATTAAATTCAGCGATTAAAGGTAAAACCATTAAATCAGCAGAAATCAAATGGCCGAAAATGGTTAAGCCATTAACGCCGCTTGAGTTTGCCAAAAAAATAAAAGGCAAAAAAATCACGGCTATTAATCGCCGCGCCAAGGTTTTGATTTTATTTTTATCTGATGGTAATTTTTTACTCATCCATTTGAAACTCACAGGCCAACTCATTTATCAACCTAAAAAGCTACAAGCTATCCCGACGTTGCCGATGCGAAGATCGGCATTCCGACTTTACGTCGGAACAAGTCGGGATCCCGACCGAAGCGTCGGGACAAGCTATAAGCTAATCATCGGTGGTCACCCGCTTCCGCTTCGCTTCAGCGAGGCGAGTCCGCAAAAAGGCGGCACCGAAAATCTGCCCAATAAATTTACTCATATTATTATTACTTTTAACGATAGTTCAAAATTATTTTTTAATGATTTGCGAAAATTTGGCTGGATGCGGATAGTTAATAAGTTAGAAGTTGATAAGTTGTTAAGTGAGTACGGGGTTGAGCCTTTGACAAAAGAATTTAATTTGAAAAAATTTAAAGAAATATTAAAGAGATATCCGAACCGGAAAATTAAGCAGATTTTAATGGACCAAAGTTTAATCGCCGGGATTGGCAATATTTATTGCGACGAAAGTTGTTTTGGCGCGAAAATCTTGCCCACCAGAATCATTCAAACTTTAAAGGAAGAAGAAATTAAATTACTTTATCGCTGTATCCCAAAACTTTTAAAATTTGCCATTTCAAAAAAAGGTACATCAGCCAATACTTATATCCAGCTTGACGGTAAGCCAGGCGGTATGGAGCCATATTTAAAAGTTTACGCTCGAAAAGGGGAGAAGTGCAAAAGGTGCGCCGGTGAAATTAAGAGAATTAAATTAAACGGCCGCGGCACTCATTTTTGTCCAAATTGCCAAAAATAAAAAGGCTTAATATTTTAAGCCTTTGGATAAAGAACGTTATAGGTTTTGATTAGCAACTGTCAGTCTTGTATAAAGTGGTCAGCGACTGATTCCGGGTGCCATTTTCTGGCGGTAAAACCAGGATAGGTTTTAGGGCACGCTTCAATGGTATGATCTCTTCCGTGGCAAAAGGTGCAATACATGTTACGCCGATTACAAAGTCCAGGGGCGGTGCGCGGACAGTTCTTTATGGTGTGCCCATCTGATTTTCGGTAAAACGAGCAGTACATTTTTTATCTCCTTAATTTTTTTTCTCAATAAAGAGCAGGTTTTCAGGCGGTGTCCGTATCGGCAACAATAAAAGCAGAATCATTCTCTCACAATTGGACCACCTCAAAATCTTCCATGCCCCAGCCGCAGCCTCCTTGATGCTCCCGTAAAGTAAAAGAT
>MHII01000013.1 GCA_001817425.1 Candidatus Buchananbacteria bacterium RIFCSPHIGHO2_02_FULL_39_17
CCAGACCCATTTCTTTGGACACCTTGTCTACACTTTAATGGATACGTAATTAGTTGTTAAGTCTGCCGGTTGGCGGAGCCGTTCAGCAAATAATGCTGGCGGCATTTTTAATTTGGTGTGGATTCTTTGATTGTTGTAGTAGTAAATTTGTAAGTATATGGCGACAGCCAGCTCACCCAAGGTTTTGAATCTGTTTTGATCACCCAAGTCAACCTTAAACTGGGAGTAGAAGCTTTCTTGGTAGCCATTTTCCCAGGGGCTGGCCTTTTTGCTCATCGATAACCTGATGCCTAAACTTTCAGCGAAACTGGCGTAGATTTTGCTCTTGTATTCTGAACCCTGATCGGAGTGGAGAATTTCCGGTCTACCATATTTCTCAATCGCGTTCATCAGGGCCGTTAGGGTTAACTGGACGGCGTGGCTGTTCAGCAGGCACCAACCGACGATTTTCCGGTTGAAAATGTCCATAATTGTGGCCAGGTAGACCAGCTTGCCGTGAAAAGAGATGGGTGTAAAGTCTGAAGCCCAAGCGGCGTTAATTCTTAACGGAAATTCCATTTGCTGGAGTAGGTTGGGGTAAACCCTGGCCGAATCCTTGGTTTTTCTGAATTTTTTGCCCCGTCTCCGATAAGGCTTAATCCCGTTTTCTTTCATTACCCGAAAGGTTCTTTTGTGGTTGACGTTTAAAGCCAGGGCAATTCGGCGGTAGCCGTAGCTGGGATTTTCTTTAAGCACCGTTTCAATTCGGTTTTTCAAGTGCCAATCCTTGATCGGCATCTTTAACTGGTAGTAGAGGCTACTTCGAGATATGCCTTGTTTTTTAGCCAGCTCTTTTTTGGAAAGGACTTTAGTTTTAGCGATCATCTGCCTTTTTTTTATTCAAGCTCATTTCCAGAGTGATTTGGCCGATGAGTTCCTTGAGCGCCTGATTCTCTCGCTTCAGCTTGGATATTTCCAAGATGGAAGGCGGAGCGGTGACCCCTCGGGCAATCCACTGGTAAATGGTTCTGGGCTTAAGACCGTGTTCAGAAGCAACCTGAGATACGGGCAAACCTTCTTCCTTGATTCTTTTTATTATCTGGTTTTTAACCTCTTTACTAACCGACGGGTGTCCTTTGGGCATACGATTTTTCTCCTTTCGTATCCATTATATCATGTAGACACCGTGCCCTAAATTTGGGGGCTGTGCCAGGATCCTCCAAACCGCCAACGGAGCTTTGATCCAGGAGGGAAACAAAATATGAATGCGGCGACGGCAATGCGCAAGACCAAAGGTACAGCGAACGACGCGGCGAAGAATGCGGCGACAGCGAAGACAGCGGCGAACGTGACCAACACTTTCGGGTAGCCCGAAGAAGTCGGCTCAACCCGAAGTTAAGGTCTACAACTCGACGGGCCAAAAATCCAGATCAAACAAAACGAGACGGATTAGCCCGTCTTTTTTTTGTATGCGAATACCCCTCACCCTCCCCTCTCCCCTTCACAAAGGGAGAGGGGTAAAAGGAGAGGGGTTCACTTAATTCGCTTGTTCATTTGATTAACTGATTTACTTGCTTTGCTTATCTTGCTTATCTTAAATAATCCTTAACTCGCTGGGCCAATTCTGTCGGCGTGACACTGGTTTTAATGATATAATCGTTGGCTCCCAGCTTTAACCCCTTTTCAATTTCGTCTTTTTGCGAAAGATTAGAAAAAATTATCACTGGAAGTTTTTTGGTCTTGGCATTATTTTTTATTTTTTTTAACATTTCATAACCGTCCACTTTGGGCATCAAAATATCAAGTAAAATCAGATTTGGCTTCTCAATTTGCGCCAAAGACAAACCAGCTGCCCCGTCACTGGCTTTAACCACCTGATAGCCGGATTGCTCAAGTTTAGTCGTATACAAATCTAATAATAAAGACTCGTCTTCAACGATCAAAATTTTGGTTTTACTCTTTGCCATGTTAGCAAGTATTATTATTTATTTCTCGTCTCGCCCCACCTTAAGTCACTCGTCAGACACTGATATTTACTGACTAAGCCGAAGGCGACTTCGTGCGAACTTAACTTAAATTAAATTTTAAATAAATTTATCGCGGACTTAGGGCGGGGTCGTCTTCAACGATTAAAATTTTGGTTTTACTCTTTGCCATATTAATCAATAAACTCGAATTTTGAATTTTTAATTTCGATTCAATATTTAATTTCTAATATTTTAATATTAAAAATTGAATCAAAATTCGAATTTCGAAATTATTAATTGGCGTCACATCTTTTCCAAGGCCTCAATGCCTAAAATCTCTAAACCGGTTTTTAAAATAATATTTAAATCAGCCAATAAAAGCAAGCGTGCTTTTTGTGTCTTTTCCTCTGTTTTTAAAACCGGCAGCTGCTCATAAAAAAAACTAAAACTTTTTGCCAGTTCATATAAATAATTGGCCAACTGTCCGGGATCGGAATTTTTTACCGCCTCATAAATCACCATGGGAAAATGGGAAAAATTTTTAACCAAACCAAACTCCAAGTCTTGCCCTAAAGCAGAAAAATCAACTTTAACCGAAGGCTTGGTTTTGACTTTGCTAAAAATACTATTAATCCGAGCGGAGACATATTGGAGATAGGGTCCGGTTCGGCCCGTTAAGGCAAGGGACTTTTGCGGATCAAAAATCATGGTCGTTTTTGGATTCACCGACAAAATATAAAATTTTAATGCTCCCAGCGCAATTCGGCCAGCCCGCCAATCAATTTCTTTTTGACTTAAATCCGGATTTCTTTTTTTGATTTCCAATTGTGCCAATTCAACCAAGTAGCCCAAAAGTTCGTCCGCGCCCGTGCCTTTCACTAAACCCTCGCGCGACTTGATTTTGCCTTGCGGCAGGCGAACCATGGCATAAGACAAATGATAATAATTTTTCGCCCGGGCAAAACCCAAAAGCTCTAAAATTTTAAAAAGCTGCTTAAAATACATTTCTTGTTCTGAACCGACGACATAAACCGAATAATCTAAATGATGCTTGTCTTTCAAGTAGGCCAGATACAAATCTTGGGTAATGTATAAACTCGTGTCATCGGGCCGCAGCACAATTTTATCCGGCAAACCGAATTTTTGTAGGGGCGCTAAAATCACGCCTTGGGCGTCTTTGACAAATACCCCTTTTTTAATCCCCTGCTCAATAATTTCTTTACCGGCTTGGTAAAATTCGCTTTCATAATATTCCTCGTCAAAATTTGGCAAATCAAGGGAACCAATCGTTTGCTTAAAACCGCTAATGACCCAGCCCATCAGTTTCTGCCAAAGCTCAATAATTTTTTTATCGCCCTGTTCCCAAGCCTGGAGAACTTGCTTGGCTTCAATTTCCAAAGCCGGGTTAAGCTTAGCTGCCTCATGGAATTTGACATAAAAACTCCCGACAAAGTGATCCGGCTTTTGACCGGCGGATTTCGGCGTCTGATCCTTGCCCCATTTTTGATAACCGACGATGGTTTTAGCGATCGCGCTGCCGCGGTCATTATATAAAGTGGAAGCAATCACCTTAAAACCGCAAAACTTAAGCAAATTAACTAAACTTGAGCCTAAACAAATATTACGCAAATGGCCAATGGTCAAGGGCTTGTTAGTGTTGGGCGAAAAAAATTCCACCATTACTTTCTTGCCTTTGCCCAATTTATTTTTGCCGAATTTTTTCCCCGCTTTAAAAACTTCAGTTAGAGCTAACCGGCTAAACTCCGGCCGAGAAACAAAAAAATTTAAATAAGGTCCTTGGCTAATGACATGCTGGATTAACCCGGCGGGTTTAATTTTTTGAGCTAGTTGCTTGGCCAATTCAACTGGCGGACGTTTAAATTTTTTAGCCAATAAAAAACAAGGGACCGCATAGTCCCCGCTGACATTGGCCGGCGGATAATCAATGGTAATTGATTTCTGGCTGAAATTTTTGCCTAAAATTTTTTTTAACTCTTCGCGGATTTCTTGACGAACGACGGTTTCGACCCGGCTGTAATTTTGCGATTTGACTGGCATAATTTAAATTCATTATAGCATACAAAAAGTCAAAAATCAAAAGGCAAAAAGCAAAAGTACAAGTAAAAAGTTAAAATTTATTATTTTTAAATTTTGAATTGAAATTTTGACTTTTAACTTTTAACTTATTTCTATTCTTGTCCCGACTTCGGAAAATTCATAAAGCCGCTCCATTTTGTCATAAGGCACATTCACGCAGCCATGGCTCATCGGCCGGCCAAAATTATTGTGCCAATACGCCCCGTGAATATAATATTTCCAGTAAGCGGTGGTAAAATGCAAATTCCATTTGGTCTTAGAATAATAAAAATTAAATCCCGTGCCGCCGTAAGTTTTTTCCGGCACTTTATGCATCACGCTAAATTCGCCTTTTGGTGTGGGCATTGATTTAACCCCGCCGGAAATCAAAAATTTTTCCAATTCCTGACCGCCGAAATAATAACTCAACTGCTGGGAAGCCAAGTCAACTTTAATTTCTTTAGTTTGCTTTTGCGGTTCAGAGGTAAGCGGATTGTAGCTGTTTAAAATTTCTGTCCCATCACTATAACCATCACCGTCCGTATCCGGATTTAATAAATCCAAACCCAAACGAATTTCCCAGCTGTCCGGCGCGCCGTCATTGTCCGAATCTAAACTGGATAATTTGATCGGCTCGGCCTGGCGCGGCGAATAGCCATGAAAAATTTCCTGATAATCGCCGTAACCGTCATTGTCAGTGTCGGCATTATTTGGATCGGTGTGATAAAAAATTTCTTGTTCATCTGTCAAACCGTCGCTGTCGGTGTCAATCGAGTCCAAAGCCAAAGCCGGCTGGACAAAACTAAAAAAAGCCGCTATCAGAAATAAGCTGCCGACAATTCCAACTCTAAAATTGTTAATAATAAATTTCATCTTCTGTTATTTTTATTTTTATTTTAAACTCTAATTTTTAATTTTGAATTTTGATTCAATATTAAAATATTAAAAATTGAATAAAAATTCGAATTTCGAAATTCAAAACTAAACTAAAAAAGTAGCTCTTTTTCACTACCTGATATTATTAGTATAGCAAATTTTTTTGCGTCTGTCAACCCGCCCAAATTTTCAAATATGTTTATATTTAAAAAAAATTGAAAAAAAATTCAGAAAATATTTTTTAAAACCGACTAAAGTAAAAATTATCTTAAACGAAACTTTAAAAATACTTTCTTAATTTGAAAACTTGGGCGGGTCAATCTATACTGCATTTCACTTCCCCGCTAGCCTTAATAATCTGATCAATCGTCACTTTTTTTAACTGGCCCAAAATCAAATTACCCAAAGCCCCGGCCGGCTCGGGATTAATATAAAAAACATCAGTCATTAATTGTTTGGGAATTAATCCCATCAAATATAAATCAAGTTTGCTGTATTTTCTCAAATTCGTGTCAGCCTGCTGGGCCAAACTGGAAATAAAAGTGCCATTGCCTGCCTCCACCCAGCCTAAACCGCCGACTGGCGAAATTAAACCGAGATAATTGCTCCAATGTGAAAAATCTTCAGGCCGCAACAAAGCTTTGCTTTTTTGGCCGGCCTCATTGATAAATTCAATGTAAGCCGCCCACTGGTGCAAAATCTCATGCAAAACAATATTTAATGTTTCATTTAATTTCGACGTTTCACTGATTTCATAATTATTAATGTTGTTCATCATCATCACCCCTTTGAGTTTGCCAAAACTGCCATAAACCTGCGACCGATCAAGCATGGGTTTATTCACTCCTTCCCATTTATTGGTAATCGGGACAAAATGGGCAATCTCATTAGTCTTATCCGCCGGCACTTTAAAATTAGTCCAGACAAAAATAAAATCAAAAAGATCGGGATTGTTGTCAAAAAAAGTGTTAATTAGTTCGTTTTTAACTTCCATAGTGCCGTCGTTTCGTTTGGTCAACAAATAACCGTCATTAAGCAAAATAATAATCGGATAACTCGCGTCAATTTCGGCTAAGCCGTCAGTCGCCCAGGAAAACCGATCGGGCAATTCTTTTTTAATTAATTCAATTTTTTCTAATTCACTGGCTTCGTAATTTTTATCCGCGACAAAAATCATCGCCGCTTTTAATTTTTTATTCTCGCAGTCGCGCTGGTCACTAATCGCCGTGGCAATCGGATTAAAAATATTTTTGTCTAACCCGGCAATCGGCCGCTCCCGGACAAAAAAACTCCGGCCGCTTTTAACCGCGTCATTCAAACGCAAATTATTTTTACTCATCGCGTCTTCTGACGCAAACGACTGCAAAACGCCATTATTTTTGTAATAGTATTTTTTAGCGCTTTGATCATAAAATAAAATTCCATCCGGCACGGTGTAATCGTGAATAATCGGCGCGCCTAAAATATAATTGCCGAAAAAAATATCGGGCACATCCACAATACGTTGCGCCCAATTCTGACCGTAAATCGCTTCAGCAATACCTTCATCTTTAATTTCCCGAAGCACGCCGCCTTGTTCCACCGCATAAACTTGCGGGGCAGTTCTGACTTTAACTAAAAAAGTGCCGGGCCGAATCGTGATATTTTTACCCAAAGGAAAATTAGCCAAAAATTCATTGGCCACCGTGACCACGCGGGAAAAATCTTTGCCATACCAGCTTTCGTAAGTTGCTTGATTGGGAAAAGGATGGCGCAGGCCGCGACTGTCCAAATAATAAATCGTGCCAAAATCTTTTGATTTGACTAATTCAATCGCCGCGGCCGTGGGTGGAATAAATAAAAAATTGCCTAAACTGGTTAGGCCAAAAGTGATTAAAAAAATTAAAGCCAATTTGGATTTCATTAATTATGATGATAATAGAACCACGAAAAAAATCAAGCTTAAAATTATTTGACTTTATTTTAAAATAATGAAATAATACAATTAATTCCGTCTGGTTTAGGTGATCTTTTAAGCATTTAGGAGGTAAACAGGAAAGGAGGGTAATAAAGATGAAAGTCGCGGCCTACCAGCAACCGCATGTTTTGAAAAAAAGGCTGCAAGAAGCCGGCATGACTCATGACCAAAAGGCGCGAGTTGACCTGGTTGGTGTCCATACCGGTCCATCATTTTTTATGCCCGTCAAGGGAATTGCCGCAAGCGGCGTCACTACCCGGCTCTTTTTTTGTCGGATGACTGACGTTCACATCAAAGAAACGATTGCGGCCGGCGACGGAAATGATTTCAGCGGTAAGGTCTGCCACAATCGGCAACTCAAGCGCCTGTTGCCACGACATTACCAGCCGGGCATTACGATCAAAAATGTGCTGGTTCATTGCAACGGCACGATTACCCTGACGGCCGACGAACAAACGCAAGTCGTCATTGGAGCGCCAGCCGGAGTTCATCGTGAACCGCATTTGATCAGCGTTCGTTAATCACGGACAACCCTAAACCAGACCCTAGACAGGTGCGACCATCTTCGCGCCTGTTTTTTAATATTTGTCTGCGAGGGCAAGTTTCGCTGACAAGCGAAACGCCGACCGAACAAAAACAAATATTAACCCCGCACCAAGCCAATTAATTAACTCTAATTTAATAAATCTAAGCCGAAGGCGACTTCGCGCGATAAAATAAATATCTTAATAATTTAACTTTGTCGCGGGCTTTGGTGCGGGGTTTCTTGCCTAATGATACGCCTAGACAAATCACTAAATTTTCTAAAAAAGTGGCAGAAATATCACTCTAAATATTATTTCCACCCGCCCAAAATCGCACCCATGATCACCAGGCCAATCACCCGATAACCCTGTTGAATCCAAAAAAGCTTAATCGGCGTTCCGGAAAAAAGCGAATCAGACAAAACATTAAGCGCACCAAAAGCCACGCCAATAAATAATCCCATTTTCGCACCCAAGACTGGATCAATGACACCCAATAATTTAAATAATAAAGCCAACGCCACGGCGACCAAAAGACTGACAATAAACCCAACAATCATTGGGTTGGTTGGGCTACCCAAACTCTCTTTGGTCTTGCCTAAAGTTTTCAGCCAAATTTTGCCAAACACCATTGGTGCGTACCAAACCATGCCCCCGGCATAACTCACCACGGCGGCGGCGACAATCGCGGTCCAATTTAAAGTTGATAAATCCGGCATAATATTCCACCCCCTTTCAATTTGATTAAAAAAATAAATCTCTGATTTAAGTATAGCAAAAAATCACGGGTTAAGCTAAAGAAAAAAGGAGGTAGTTAAAAACTACACTCCTTTGGTAAATATTGGCAGGGAGGGAAAGATTTGAACCTTCTTACATTTAAACTGGAATGCCGATGGTGTACATCTTCTGGCCAGCCTGCATTTGGCTTGGAGGCGCAATTGTTAGAACAACACCAGTCCACTGCGCCGAAATCAGCTCATGTTTTTCGTCCGCACCAATCAACTCCGCGACGATGTCTTTCTCGGCTACTGGTTCAAGGAGCTGCCTCCGTGGTATAAACTTACCACTGCTTGGTGCAGGTCGCACTTTTCGCTTATAACGAGGAATAATGGCCCAGATGAAGTTTCCCTGTTGGCCGATCACCGGTTAAAATGATTTCTCTTCCCTGCTTCATAACTTACAAACTCCTTTCTCTTCTAGTTGTTGTTTTCAAAGGACTTAACCAATTTCCTCCTTAAATCAGCCATTTTTGTTCTTTTATTGTAGAACAGTTTATCTTACCCGATAATAAAATTATCGTCAATTTGAAAAACAGAAAACGCACCAAAATGGCGCGCTAAATTGATTTATTTAAATTGTATTTTAATGATAATCTTTTTTATTAATTCTGTCAACCATAACCCCTCCCCGCCAGAGGCGGGCAGGTTAATCTCCCTTTAAATTAAGGGGAGAAATACGATGAGTGATCCGCTACTTGCTATTAGCCGACTTCATCGGCAAAGAAAAACAAAATTTGGAACCTTTGTTTTCGCCTTCGGACTCGGCCCAGATTTTGCCATATTCTTACAGTTATTTAGCCATATCTTATTGCCAACTAAATATATTTATCCATTACTATTTCTTTTCTAACTGGTTGAAAACCAACTTTTTTATAAATATGAATAGCCTTTAAATTATTTTCAAAGACGGTCAATTTCAACTTTTTTACACCAAGTTTTTTAGCTTCTTTTAAAATTAGTTTTATTGCCTGCTCTCCATAGCCTTTACCTTGAAACTTCTTATCAATGATAATTCCAAAAACCCCATCTTTTTTATTGATTGACTGACGAATATTAAACCAACCGATTTTTTTACCATCAACCTTCAAAACATAATCATTTCTTCTGGATAATTTATTCAGTTCTCTCGGTTCTTTGATACTTAATTTTTTTGTTTCAAAAAACTTTGTATTCTCTGGTTTGAATAAATAAGATACAAATTTAAAATCTTGTTTAGTTGTTATTTTATAATATTTCATAATTGAAAAAGGAAAGAGAAGGGTTAACTTCTCTTTTTGGCTATTACTTCTAATACCTGATGATGGTGATTGTGACCTTGGTTTAATTACATATTTTTATACGTTTCCATTTCATCCTCTATAACATCTAGTTCTACACCAGCCATTTTAAACAAATCTCTCGACAGCTGCGCCCGATGATAGCGTTTTTTGCAAACTACTCTTTTTATTCCAACCGCAACTATCATCCTGGCGCATACATAACAAGGCTCCATGTTACCATACATTGTTGCGCCTTCTAAAGAGATACCATATTTAGCCGCTTGGCAAATAGCATTTTGTTCGGCATGTATTGTCCTAACACAATGCTGTGAAACTTGCCCATTCTCGTTTAAAACTTCCTGCATCAAATGTCCGACCTCGTCACAGTGCGGCATGCCCGGAGGTGATCCTACGTAGCCAGTGGTAATTATCCTCTTATCTCGGACAATAACACAGCCGCTTCGGCCTCGATCACAGGTAGCTCGCTCGCCCACAAAATCCATTATTTTAATGAAATACTCATCCCAGCTAGGACGAACATGCTGTTTATTTTTTTCATCCATATTTTTTACTTATTTCATAAATATTTATACTGTTATTATAAAATATTTATTTTATTAATTCAAGAAAAAAGAACCACTGTGTTAGCAATGGTTCTGATAAAATCAAAATATTTTTATTGCCACCTCCAACAAGCACTGATATATGGCCTTTCTTCAAATTCAGCGTCTACAGTCATGCCTGTCAGCCATTTGATAACACGAACATCGGATGTAGTAATGTTATCAAATACTTTTATCAGGTGACCTCTGATTCTGGAGCAATCATCGGTTGGAAATTCGCAAATCCCTTTCTTTTTAAGGATACAAACATGGTTTTCCTTAAACACCACTTCATACCTGAAAGGAATTAGTCCGTCGGGAATAGCAATATCGCCTAAATTATCACGGAAATGAAAACATTTCTCTTTCATGGGACAATTGTCGCATCCTACCTCATTAGGCCTGAAATAGTGGGCATTGTAGTCCCTCTCAAGATTATGGACAAACGACATTAGACAAGATGTCTTGCGAAAAACAGACACCTGACGAGCAACTGCTCTGTCCTGCAATCTTTCCTCGATATAATCAGCGATTATCTTTTTGTGGCCGAAGCGATAGCCAGGATAAGGTTGAAAATCCAAACCTTGCTCTTGCCACTGTTTGACTATGGCCGGCTTACCCTGCAGACCAGAATAACCAACGGCAAGTCCATGATCAGCCGCCGCTTTCATCACAAAATCAATCGTTTCTACGCCGTCATTTATCCCGCAAACAATCGGACGAAACTCAATAGAGTATTTATATTGCGGAAATCTTTGAGCTTTGCGCAGATTAGCAAGGAAAGACTTTGTTGAACCGCCATCCAAGTCATGATCTATCCCAAAAGTGGAAAACGCAAAATGAAGATCCAAACTGAAATCCTCTTTAGGGAACCTGGCAAAGTCCCCCTTAGTAATGACTATAACCGGCCCAATATGCCTATCTAATTCAAGTTCTCTCAAGATGCCGAGCGTATGTTGCACTTGTAACATCGGATCTCCATAAAATAGATTGACTGCTACGGGAAGTTTACGAAAGGCTGGATTTAATTTTCCAGGCACGACCGAAAAATTAAAATCCTTTGTTGAGTCGTCCAATAACCTACAGTATATACAGGCAAGACACTTCCTTAAGGCTCGCCCAAGACAACAAAAGGATTTCATGAAAAATAATTCAGCTATGAATCTGGAATCATTAAAAGAACACTTCATGATAGTTTCTCCTTATCACCAGTAGATTTTGACTCAAAAGTCAGAAGAAAGTTCAATATTAAAGAACCGCTTCATCTTGTCACCCCCCCCCATCCATTATATCAAATAACATTAACAAACAAAAACGCCCCAAAATGGCGCGCTATGTTTACCCGCCTAAGTTTTTGCGAAACAAAAATTTGGGCTGGGTTGATTCACTTTGAATTGTACTTTAATATTAGTCTTTCTTCTAAATTCTGTCAACAATAATAATCTTATCTCGACTTATCTGGACTTATTTCTTATCTTGACTTATTTTCATCGGCAAAGAAAAACAAAATTTGGAACCTTTGTTTTCGCCTTCGGACTCGGCCCAGATTTTACCCCCGTGCCGATCCATTAAAAGCTTGGCCACATAAAGCCCCAGACCCAGACCCTCGGTGTGCATCCGAAAGCTGTCTTTGCCGCGGGAAAATTTCTTAAACAGCGCTCCTTGGATTTCCGGGGCTAAACCTTTACCCGTGTCTTTGACGCAAAAAGTCACCATATTTTTTGGTTCCGCCGCGAGATAAACATTAATCTCGCCTTTCTCCGTGTATTTAATCGCGTTATCCACAAAATTCATCATCACCTCATAAATTTTATCGGCATCAGCCGTCACGGTTGGCAGCGGTTTTGCCGCCGCGTGATAAAACAATTTTAAGTCTTTGTCTTTGGCAATTTTTTTCAAATTTTCGGTCACGGTTTGGGCTAATTGATCCAAATGAACTTCAGAAAAATTGTATTCCTGCTTGCCGCTTTCAATCCTGGAAATATTTAACAAATCTTCCACCAGGCGAATCAGCCGCTCGTTTGACAGATAAACTTTATTTAAGTGCTCTTGAATCGGCGCGGGCACCGAGCCAAAACTGCCCTCCTGAATCATGGAAATAAAACCCTTAATCACGGTTAAGGGCGTGCGCAATTGGTGCGAAGCAATGGAAATAAATTCGGATTTGGCTTCGTCTAACTGCCGCAGTTCAGCATTGGCTTTGCGCAATTGCGCGGTTTTGCGCGTGACCTCGTCTTCCAATTTGATGTTAAAATCTTTTAATTCATCATAAAGCCGGGCGTTTTCAATGGCAATCCCCGCTTGACCGGCAATGATTTTTAAAACATTCAAGTCCGCGTTGTTGTAGGGATCCCCGGATTTTTTATTGCCCAAAGTAATCACCCCGATTAATTGCTCCTGAACATAAAGCGGGGTCACTAAAGCAATGTCCGCTTCATACAGTGCCTGCAAAAGCGCGGGGCTGGCCGGCTGGTATTCGCCGTTTTCAAACCTAGTCTTCATTTCATCAATCACCATTATCCCCGGAGTTTGCTTTACTTCTTGATATAAAATTTTGACGACATCGGGAAAGCTGGACAAGCCTTCGGCCACGCCGGGCTTAAATCCGACTTGATGGGCGATGGTTAATTGATTTTTTTTATCTAAAAGAGCCACGCCGAATTTTTCAAAATGAAACGCATCGCTTAACGTGCCCGCGATGGAGGCCAAAAGATTTTTCAAATCCAAAATGGAAGAAGTGACTTCATTAATTTCAGCCAGCAACACATCCGGATCATAGGATTTTTTGTATAAAAACCGATTCGTCACTCTTTCAGTCAAATTCTTAACGGGTTGATAAGTCAAGGTGACTAAAATCGCCACGATCAAACCAACTAAAATATCAGAGCGGAAACCCAGGATTGCTTCTAAGCGTGAGCCAAACAATACTGATAAGGCCGCAAACACGCCGGTTATTAAAAGAATGATAAAGCCAAAACTAATTGTGCGTAGAATTACTAAACGGATATCTAAGAAACGATACCTTGCAATTGCATAACCAATTATAACTGTACTCACGGCTATAGTAGAATTAAAAAAAGGATATATATCAATTTTATACACGGGTAAAAAACTAAAACTACCTCCAGCAAAGCCAACTATTAAGCCCACAATAATATATCTTATTCTTTTTAGGTTCAAGCCAACAGCCTTCTGAGATGCCATTTGTAATAAAAAAATATTATAAAGTATCACAATGAAGAAAAAAACAACGAATGGCGTATATAATAAAGCTGGTGGAGAAATGTAATAAAATTGACTAAAAACAAATCGAGTTTCATTTATAAATAAACCATTAAAAAAATTAGATACTAAAAATAAAATACCTATTATATAAACTAAAATTTTCTGAAATTTATAAAATTTATTTCTTAATTTTAGAAAATTAAGTATGAAATGATTTAAGAATACAGGGATAAAAATAACACCAATATAAGCTATGTGCCACAATAAAATAGCCTTATTCTTATCCAAACTTATTGATATAAAAAATCCTCCTAACCCCCACAAAAAAACTGATGTTGCAAATAGACCCCACAAATTAGTAATTCCACTTTTTCTAAAAAACATTACTGTGGCCATTAAACCAGTAACTATAGCAATTATTAGACTAGATACCCCAAAGAAGTTCATAGATTATATTTATATGAGTTTAAAATGATCTTCCTCCTTTCAGCTTCTTCTTTGCTAAGTTGAACTTTCTCGACAATTAATTCTGCAACTGACATTACGGGCAATGAAAGCCACCAACGTTTAGATTCTTGAAAGAAATATTTTTTTCTAAAGCCCCAAAAATTTTCTTTATCATCTCTATATGTTATCAAAGAAATTAGATAAAAAAGTGGTGTTGGATCTCGCCACCCCCAAAGTCTCTTTAATACGAGAGGGATTGTACCTTCTTTATAAATCAAAGATTCAAAAACTGGCATTCTTAACCACTTAAAAAATAAAAAAGGAATTTCACCTGGTAGATTCGCAACTGGATTATGCATATCAATTAGAAAAAAATATCCTCCCGGCTTTAATATCTTCAGTACGCCATCTAATACCTTAAGCGGGTCTTTAATTCCTCCAATACCAAACATTTGAATTATCGCATCAAAAACATTATAATCGAAAGTTTCTAAATCATTTTTAACTTCATAAGTACTATTGTGTAAATTCATTGCATCACCCATACAATACTCTATTTTTATATTACCAATCTCCGATGCTGTAGTTTTTTTAGCAATTGAAAGCATATTTACATTATAATCAAGAGCTATTATTTTTGCTTTTTTATAAAATTCATTTAAAATAGAAGCTACCTCCTGAGTGGTTAAACCAGTTCCGGTACAAAGATCTAGTATTTTTAATTCATCTTTATTGTCCATGGTACTTAAAAACCATCCACAAGATCTTCTCCAAACTAAATCCATGCCCCGTGTTGTAATATGATGTTTCAAATTGTAAGAAAATGCTTCACGACTATACACTTTATCAACTTCTTCAAGATTAAGTTCTCCTACTCTGCCAAGTCTTGGTCTAAGAATTACCCAAACGAAAAATTGAAGCATTATCCTTATAACAGTAATAAATATCCTTTTAGTTAAGCCGTATTCTATAACATTGGTTTCTAAAATATAACGTGGGAAATGTTTCCTAAGATCTATTTTTGTTATATTATTGTCTTTCAAAAATTTATAATCAAAGTTTAATATAGGTATGTTGGTGTAGAATTTTTTAATCATATATAATATTATAAAATCAAAATGATTTATCTCTAAAATCAACCTTTATTGCATAACTAATCAATCTAGAGAGATACTCTTCTTCTACAGCTGGCGAGGCTCGATATTTATAATTTAGAACTTTTTTCAAATTATATGCCCCAAAAATAGACTCATGAATAATATAGGGAGAATAAATATTAAAAATTCTATTTAAAATGTCAAATTCTTTAGGCAATTTTGTTGTTTTTACATTATCACCTAAATTGACTCCTTTAATACCAAGTTTTTTTAGGGCATATTCAAATACGAATTTTACTTTGGGAGGACTATCATTAACCAAATGGAATACTTGACCAGTTGCTGGATATTCAATGAGGTTTACAATATTATTAGCTACCCAATCAAGAGGTACTAAATTCAACGTAGAAGTACTTGAACAATTAATATTTATAGGAAAAAATAATTTATCGTCTTCGTCGATTCTGCAAATATTTTCTATCATTTTTTTTTGGATACTATTTAATGATTCTATTTTTTGTTTTAAACGCCAAAAAACTTTTAAAAAGCCATAAAAACCATCAAAAGAAGAGATTTGACCATTATAAAAATTCCCAACTAATATAGAGGGCCGATAAATTGTAAATGATTTATTGAATTCTTTTCTAACCAATGCTTCAGCTTCTTTTTTTGTTCTCTCGTACGGATTTCGAAAAATTTGGTTCATCTCAAAATCATTCTCATTAAATATTGTAGCATCTCCCGCTACATAAGCAGTACTTATATAATGGAATGATTTTGCTTTTATTTTTTTTGATAATGAAATAATATTTTTGGTACCATATATATTGATTTTTTCTATTTCATCTGCGAATTCTTGATCAAACTTGATGGACGCCGCAGCATGTATAACAATATCCACATTATTATTTATCAATTGTAAATCATAATTACTAATTCCAGAATCTAATTCAGTTATATCACCACTGATAACTATAACACGATTATCCTTATTCCCAATAATAACACTTAATCTTTCCTGAGCTTCAAAATTTTTTTTTGGTCTAATTAGACAATATAGCTTGTGATTATTTTTGTGTAGCAGTTTCACTAACTCTGAACCAAGGGTACCTGTTGCTCCGGTTAATAATATTTTCATATTCTGTAGATTTAATAACCAATCACGATTTTAATAATTGCTTGAAAACATAATTGAATAAATATACATTAAAACTCCGAAGGTGAACAAAATACCTATGATCGTAAAATCATATGGTATAAAATAATAAGAACTTAGACTAAAAATAATATTCGCGATAACACCAACCGCTGTTCCGATAATTATCTTTTTTATTTGGACTCGATGTAGTCCAGTACTGTTTAGATATTTATAAATCAAATTTTTAAACGATAAAATTGATAAAATTACAAAATATATATTGAAAAGAGTTAAGCCAATTAAATTTAGCTCTTCATAAAGAAAAGGAAATCTTAATTCTACATTAATAATATAAAAATTAGGAATTAAAAAACTTAAAGTAAATAAAGAAGTTATTATGTAGAGTAAAAAAATTATGTTGCTGTCTTTTTTGAAGGGATATGGATATTTATAAGTAAAGATAGCAAAATAGTGCAAAATCCAAAGACCAAAAATAAAGCTTAGGGTTGCTAAAAAATAAGTAGATAAAAATAGATTTTGAATATAAGTTAAAATTGTTACTAATATCCACAGTCCCAAAAACAACGTGGCCATGCCAAAATTAAAATAAATCGGATTTTTCCAGTCGCGGCGGAATAATAAAATATAGGCGAAAATAAAACTGGCGATGGCTAACGGAATATCTAAAATAAGGATTGTCGTAAAAATTATTTTCAGTATTTCCATAATAAAATCTATGTTAAAAATAATGTCTTTTCTGATATTTATTATACCACAAAACAACAAATTTTAAAAAATAACAAATAAAGAAGACTGCCCTTGACAAAATTATTTAAAGTGATAAGATAAGACTATAAATTAAATAAATCAACCGGCAATTTTGGCGGCATTAACATAGCGCATAAAAAGCGCTTTTATTTTTATAAAATTATTAAATATTGTGAATAGCATAAATCTGATTAAAAATTTAATTGAACAAAAAAATAAAGATGAGTTAAATCATTATTTAATTAATATTTGGAATCAAGTCTGGTCCGATAAGAGCCAATTTAATTATGCCAACTTGCGATTATTTAAAGCCATAGATAAATTAAAAAATCTTTCAGAAATGGGGATAGATTTCAACAACAAATATGTCTTAGATATCGGATGCGGCAACGGCGCCACCCTTTTATATCTCCAAAAATATTTCAATATCAGAGGTTTAGGCGTTGATATTTCCGACCAGGTTGTAAACGAATTACAATTAAAATTAAAAAATAATAATTTATCTTTCGCGATTAATGATCATCGAGATCTAAGTAGCCTAGACAGCAATCAATTTGACATTATTTTAAGTTTTGGCGTTATTGAACATTTTGCTGAATATGGTTTAGCCCTATCTGAAGCCAGAAGGGTTTTAAAGCCGGGGGGTAAATTAGTATTAATTCAGCCGCACCTGTTTTCATTTGGGGTCATCCAAAAATATTGTCTTAAATTTAAAAACAAATGGAAATTTGGCAAACAAAAAGATCTTTCTTGTTTTTATTATTGCCAGTTTTTACGTAAGCTGGGGTATAAAAACATTAAATTCAAAACCATGCCACCTTATCCGGATATGAAAATTACCAGAATCTTTGATTTAACGATTAGAAAAGTAATCCCATTTTGGGGTCATTATTTATATTTGATTGGAGAAAAATAAATTATGAAATTAAATGAGATTCAAAAATTTTGTAGACAATTATTGGCCAAGGTTTCTTATCCTAGAATCGGTACCATTATTGGCCTGCAGGAGGAGCTTGGCAAATTAGCTGAAGAAGTAATGAATATTGAAATTTATGGCAAGCCATTTGACAAAAATAAACTTGAAAAAAAATGTTCGGAAGTCTTTTTTAGCTTTATTGATTTATGTAATTCTTATGATGTTGAGCTTGACCAAATAAGCATAGACAGAGTTAACGAGATAAAGAAAAAAATTAATCAGTGGGAAATAGAACACGGCAGCATCCTGCAAGACAAAAGAAAGAAATTAGATTAATATGAATAATAGAATATATAAAAATGCATTTAATCTCTTTCTAAAAAGGACGAATGAAAAAGAGGTAATTATAAAATTTATTGAAAAAAATGTTAATTTAGACAAAACCGTCAATTTTCTTGATATTGGCGGTGGTGACGGATCTTTGGCGACAATAATCGCCAAAAAAGTGAATAATATATTAGTTATTGAACCAAATAAATATTTTCAAAAACACCTTAAAGGCAAGGGATTAAAGACAATTAATAATAAGTGGGAAAATATTAATTTAGATAAAAAATTTGATTTCATTTTGGCCGCTTATGTTGTAACTTACTTTTCACCCCAAAAAAGAGAGCAACTGATAAACAAAATGTATAATTATTTAAATCCCGAAGGCAAAATTTTAATTCTCTCCATTGACTCAAATAAAGGTTCTTGGCGGTCAATTCACACTTATTTTTATAAACTAATTGGATTAAATCACAATTCTTCCGATGATAAACTAAAAATAATTATCAATAAATATCCAAACTTATCTAAACAATTAAAAACTAAAATTATAGCCAAGGACGTCGATGAAATGTTAAATATTCTAACTTTTGATTTTGGGAGATATGCCAAAGATTTTATAAAATTTAAACCAAATCTCAAAAAATACTTAGAAAAATATAAAAATAAAAATGGTGAAGTGATGTTAGAAATGGTGCATAATGCTTATCTTATAAGTAAATAATCCCAGTAAAAATATGAAAGATAAATTAATAGAACTGGAACTCCGGGCCGAAGTATCTTTAAGGAGATATAAAAATTTAATTAACCAACTGGCGGTTTTAGGAAAACTTCATTCTCAAGCTAAACGTTTATCAGTTATGTATTTTGGCAAAATCAATGGCAAACAAATTGACTTGAGGGTGCGAGTCACTAATGGTAATTGTGAAGTTGTCGTAAAATCAGGTCCCTTTGGCTCACCGGAGCGAATTGAAATAAGCCAAAAGATCAAACCTGAACAATTTTTAGGGATGGTTAAAATTTTTGAGCAATTTGAATTCACCACTAAGGTTGGGGAAAGAAAAATCTTAAACTATTCCTTGCCAAACCACATCACTGCCTCCTTAGTTTTTACCGGTTTAATTTCTTATATTGAGCTTGAATGTTTGTCTAATTTCAGTGAACTAAAAAACAATAAGCATAATTTAATGAAACTCGCAAGGCAATTGGACATCAAAATTTTAAACGCAAAAGAATTTAATTTGCTTTGCCAGCGCTTATCAGATAGTGTTGACTGGGCATTTGAAGGAACGGCCGCTCACTATAAAAAACTATCAACCATTTTTAACCAATATCTAAAATTAAAAAATAATTCAGGCAGTTAAAAAACGGATAGGGGTAAGCCTATCCGTTGACTGGCTGCCTTAGGATAATAGACTCTATTTTTCTAAAAGTCTCATCCCAGGTTTTAGGAGAAAAGCTGACATCCACCTTTTCGCAGGCAAGTCGGCTTATCTCCGAGAGGTAAAGGTGAAGAATATCACCCCTCTTTTTAATTTCGGCGGCTGATTGAGTATTACGACTTAATAGTCTCTGCTCCAGCCAAACCGGATCATCGGGCAAAAGAGCAATCACGACGGCATTAGGGATAATAGCCTTTACTTTTTGGCAGCCAGTCGGCGTCAAATCCAAAATTACGCCTGAATGGCTAAGATCATTGGCCAATGTAGCTAGACTATCCAGTAAAGTGCCATAATAATAATCGGAGTACTTATCCCATTCAATAAACTGTCTTGAGTTTACTAATGCCCAAAAAATGTCTTCGCTAACATAGCGGTAATATTTGTCATCATCAATCCTTGGCTTTCTCGTTGTCACAACTTCCGGCAAAACAAAATTATGCTTTTCCACTAATCTTTTAGCAAAAGAAGTTTTGCCGACCCCTGAAGGCCCGACCAGACAGACGATTTTATTTTTCGTCTTCATTTTTAACTCCTAAGGCAATTTCAAGTATTTTTATTTTAACTTGTTTGCCCGCAATTTGGCCTTCAGTGCAGTCTCCTTTGTGTTTACCTATAAGTAAGGAGGCTAAAGGAGTATTGTAAGCCAATAACCGAGAATCAGGGTCAGATTCCCCGTAACCGGCGATTTCCCAAACTGCCTGTTTGCCATTTCTTAAAATAGTTACTTGCGTACCAATCACTACCTGATCAGTATTCTTTGGCGAAGCAATAATTACTGCCCGATTCAAAATATTATGGGCTTCGGACAACCGATGATCAATGCCTCTTATTTCAATGACCAGCATTTCATAAGAAGCGTTATCATGATATTGATTGCCACCAACCTCCGCCGCATGAGCGGTTTGAGCTTGTAAATCATTTAATTTTTTTGTTAGCTCATCAATTTTCCTTTTCAATTTATTATAGCCTCTTTTAGTGAAAAGAAGTTTATTCTCCATCAGCTTACCCTTTCTCTTATCCCAGGTGTTCTAATGCTCAACTTTTCTGAAAACTTTTATTATCTTGAAGTTGTTAAAGTGCAAAAAACAAAAAACACAGCTAAAACTCGCGCTGTGTTGATTCACTTTAATTGTGCTTTTATCTTAGCAAAACACTAAAAATTTGTCAAATGCAAATTTTACCTAAATCTTCTTTATCTGTGGTACTCATCCGTAAATATCATGATCGCCCGCTGAATGAAAATAAACTGTTTGTTTATCTTTGCTAAATTCAAAAATTATCCTGTATTTATGGCCGATGGAAAAAGATAAAAATCCGCGCAATCTGCCTTTAAGCTTATGGGTTTTTAATCTGGCGTCAAAAGGATTTTTGCGAAAAATGCTTTCTTGTTTTTCGGCGATATCTTTAATAGTTATGGGCAATTTTTTATATTCCCGGGCGAATTTTGAACTATAAATTATTTCTTACCAAACGTCTCTTTATTTATAAAATCGCACATCTGTTGCAAATTTCCTCCGGAAATATGAATGATGCCTAGATTATTTACCAAATAATTAATGAGTTTGACTCGTTGTTGGTGGAACTTTAATTGATCCAACGACGGAATATAGCCGATGCTATTACCGCCAATGCCACCCAAAAATGGTATTACGGATGATCCGCGTATATAACGTGAAAAATTCTCATACAGGCTAACTTTGATCCAGCCACCAGACATTTTACCTTCAAAAAAATTTTCCTCTTTGTTTGCGTGCAGGTGGCAAAAAAACACCTTACTTATTATCATTTTTTTATTCTCTACAAATACATTAATCTCCTTCGGTAAGATAAAACTTTTCGTTGTCCAAGAATCCTTGATTTTTCCCGAAAAAAATCTAAGTAGGTCTGGATGATGCATTTTAGCAGCCGTATGGCGAAGACCAAAAATTTTAGTCCCGTCATTAATAAAAATTTGGTTGCGCTTTTTGTCAAAACCCAATAGAGCCAAATCATTGGCAATTATTTTGTAGCCGTATCTTCGACAAAGCGCCAGTAAAATTGAAGTTTTGCCGGCCCCGCGTTCTCCCAGCAGCATAATACCTTTCCCGTCCTTAGAACAGGCTGCTAAATGAGCCGTGGTCTCATTATTTTTTTGTCGATCAACTTCCAGCAACGAATAAACTAGATACGCAATAGTTTGTCCATCGTTAAAATATTCTTGCTCGCCGTAGACTTTAACTGACTGCCTATTTTTAGAGTAGACCAGGTTGCTTCTTTTTGACGGAATGTAAGTAATAGAATATTTAGTCTTAACTTTATTCGTTGTACACCGCCATCCGGGAATAAACGGAATATACTCTTCGCGCCCTAAAAATAACGGCAAAAAAAAGTTGATGCGGCTAAATATATTAACCGAGAGATGCCCCATTGAAATATTACAAACAAATGGCGTCTTCATAGTATTATTTTGTGTCTAGTGAAGCAACATACCCATTGCCGCCGCCGGGAACCGGTAAGTAAGGTTTTTCTAAAATCAGCTCCTCTACAAGACTTCTTCCCAGCACCTCGGCCAGCATCGAAGCGGCTTTCTTTTTATTCATTATCCTTCTACTAGTCTGAATAATGACGTGGCGCGGCAGCTTGAGATCATCACCGTTTCTCGATGATATAAAAACATTACATTCACATTGGAATTCTTCAGCAATAGATTTTGACAACAAATCAGCAACATAATTATAGACTTTGCCTACATAATATGAAGGATTTTTACCGTGAATGCCTTCCATGCTATACGGCCGGGAATTAGAAATCACTCCCCGAGATCGATTACCGCGTCCGACAACGCCTTCTTCGCCGGAATCCAAGGCCGACCCGGATATGACGAAATAAAACCCCCTACCTTCGGAAGGATTTTTTATCATCTCGTCCTGAGTGTTGACAGCCAGATTAACGTTATATTTTCCTTTGACAAAGGATTCGGCTAAATTTTGCAAATCATTGTATATTTTCTTTTTCCGATCAAAATATGTTTCGGGATCCGGAATCTGCGCAGAAAAAAACGGAATGCACATTGTAATATCAATATCTTTCTTTTTTCTGATAGACATGACTTTGATATCCTGGCCGATAAACGGGATGCGGGGATCGCCATTATCTTGGTAAAAATAGCGTTCCATTAGTAGGGTTAGTTGTTCGGTGGTGGATAACGGCCAATATCCTACAGCCGTGGAAGTATCATTAGCATAGGGCTTACTGGCGTCCGGAACGTCAGCGAGTGTTCGCGGATGAAACCAGTATGGATTCTTCGATGAAGTAGAGGTATAAAAAATAAGGTTCAGCCATCGCTCCACGTCTAAGTATGGAACAACTTTTTTTAAATAATCTTGTGTTGCTTTTGTGGCTATAGTTTTGTAGTCAATTTTTTGATCGCCAAAATTCTCGGTAATTCGCCCGTTGATTATTAAATTCCATGGCCGCAGCATTTTACCTCGGCTAAAGCCAAATTCGCCGCTGCCGCCGATAAACATAATTTTATCGAGAGTTTGATGGAGAACGGCTCCAAAATTGTCATAACAGTATTTAGAAAAAGCAATTGAAATAGCTTCAGCAGCTCCGTCGGCAAGAGTATCTGGATGCCCCATTCCTTTGCGCTCAACTAGTTCGAAAGATTTCTTTTCGATGGGTATTAAAGTAGGATCAAATAATAAATTACTCATAGGATTAATTAGACTTAATTAATTTTTTTCGGAGTCTGAACGCTTCATTACATATAACATTTTCCGCCTCTTTTGTTGTCATATTTTCAATCTCCAGCCAACAAGATGCCGCCCGCCATCGATAAATCGGAATCAATATACGTGAAAGAGTTGATAAATTTTTAGGATCAAAGCTCTTTTGGTAACATTTTTTTAACACCGTCGCTAAAACATCGGCCCACAGATCTCCAGCCAAGTTAGACTGGCCGCCTCTTATCACCCGTGACACTTTTTTGGTCAGTCCATGTCCAAGATACTGATCATAATACCCTGATTTTTGATATCTTAAGAAACGAGCCTGAAGTTGTTTAAGCAGCTTACTGATTACTTGCTTGTGCGGAAAGTACTTAAACTCATCAATGCCGGACGATCTATTACTTAACGCAATTTTCCCCAGGGTGATTTTTTTATTGCGATGTTGCATACTAACAAAGACACCAGATTCAAAAACCTGTCTAAATGTTAGCTCCATGTGGTAAAAACTTGGCGCGTGTATTTTTTGTCCCAAATAGACCTCTTTGATATTAAATCCCCCGACGATAGCGTTGCATGAAATAAATATATCAATCCCATACTGAAAAGTCTTTTTCTGTTTCGGCTGCCTTAAAAGATATTTGCAAAATCTTTTACTATAGCCAAATTCCCCTCCCAACGGCTGACGCAATCCGACAGGATAAACGCTATGTAATAATGGATAAGCGAAGTGGTTAGTAATATTTGACTCAAAACGATTTCTCGTATAAACGGGAATCGTGTAATCAAAGCCAGCTTCTAAGGGATGAATGAGTCCGTAGACCCAGTCTGATTTTATTGATTTAAGATCTGCGTCAATTGTAGCGCAATATGGGATGTCATTTTTAACGCAGTATTTAAAAAAATGTAGCATCGCCCTGCCTTTACCAGGAGGGGTTGTCATCGACTCCTTTCGGGTTGCAGTCTTTGTTGATAAAAAAATTTTTCTGGTTCCGTCAATGCTATTGCTGTCTAAATTGAAAATAATGCACTCTTTCGGATTAAAGCATTTCTTAATTCCCGCATCTACCTGTTGCAGAACGAACCGAATATAATCAGCTTCATTGTAAGAAGGAATTCCGATTGCTATTTTAATCCCCATATTTATTTATTAAAGTTATATCCACCGGATTATGGACAATGTAATCAAACTTCATGTTTCTAATTTTTAATGGATCGATGTAGCTAAAGTTAACCCTCCTACACAAATCAGCATCGATATTTTCCGAAGAAATAAATACTTTAATTCGCTCTAGGCATTTACCAACCCTCATCATATGGCTGGCGACTACCACGTCGTTTAATTTACCCTCGGCGATTAACTTACGAAGTTTCGCTCTTTTCTGATAACCATATTTCTCGATAATCTTTCCGTGAACCGGGGAAATTTTATCGGGCAGCAATCCGCGTACCACTATAAATCCGCCCTTGCCTATAGCTCCGACGCAATTATACACTGCTTTAGATGCTTGCCAAAAATCGAGGCTTTTGTCGTCAAGGATCGCCAACACGCTATTGCGCGGAACAATTTTTTTGATAAATAATTGACGGCTTTTTTTCGCCGCCGCTTGGTAAACTCTAAAAAAATCTCCCATGTATGCGGCTAAAATTTTTTCTTGCGCCGAGACAAAATTTATTGAAAAAAAATCCGCCTTGACTTCATCCTGCAACATCTTAAATACTCTGTTCAATAAATCTCTCATTGGATTATTTACTTGGGCAACAACCCTGCTTTCACTGATGGAGTTACTTAACCAATGACTATAATCAATGAAATCTTTATTTCCGGTTCCGATACATATCAATTTGGGACCGCCGGAAAAACCCATTACTTTGTGCGGCAAACTGTTACTAATTCCGATCACAATATCAGCGTCGGCAATTGCGCTATTTACTTTAAAAATGACGTTACAGACCTTACCAACAGCGACTAATTGCTTATCGTCGAGTGCATCATGATTAATCAGCTGAATATACTGGGTCTGCCGACGAGAGATCCCTAGTTTCTCTATCATTTCTTCCATAGTCATCGACCGATGGGTGCCAAGAGCAAAAAGAACCGCTATGTCATTCGTTTGGGTATGAACGTATTGCAGTAAACGCGGAAAAAATAAATTGATCGGCGTAGATCGGGTTATATCTTCACAAATAAACAAAACCTTTCTATTTTTAATATTCAGAGATTTGATAAAACGCTCCACTTTTTTCATTACGGCATCAGTCGATAGCGGATGAATGTTATTTAATGAAATAATTTTACTTGGCATATAAAAAAGGTCACAGTCGGACAAACCGTGACCGAATTGCTCACTCCCACACCTGATCTTCAGCAGCGGGGCGAAGGAGATCTTGAATCTTGACCTCCTCGGATGGCGTAAAACCTACCCCCCGAACGACGATGACCGGATAGCCTTCATCAGCCTGGCCCATTAGAATTGACGCAGCAGCAGCGATTTCATCGACCAGGGCGATTTCCGGATTGATTTTTCGGCCGCTTAAGTCGATCTTCTGACCGGTCTCAAGGGCGCTGATACCGGCAAGGCCTATGGTCATACCAACAGAACCTTTCCGCCATGGACGACCTAGGCTATCGCTGATGACCACAGCAATGTTAACCTCTAGCAACTTTTTAACCGTTTCTCGTATTCTCCGAGCGCTTAGATTAGGATCTTCCGGCAATAGAATCGCCGTTTCTCCTTCCTGAGAACCGGAATTCGAACGATCAATACCTGCACTCGTACTGACAATACCAAGCCGATCTTCGGTGATAACAGCCCTACCGTTGCAATAAAGGACTTTACTGTGATCAAGAATCAGTTGGCAAAGTCGTGGATCACGGCTAGTTTTTTCTGCTAATTCATTAGCTTCGGCAGTTGGTGTGATACTATTAAGCGGCACAATCATATTCTCTGCTCGAGAAACAATCTTCTGGGCAACAACGAAAACATCACCATCCAAAACCGAAAGGTTTTGACGCTTAATACAATCAACTATTACGGCACCAAGATCATCACCCGCCTTAACGAAAGGGATGTTCTCAACAACTTGTAATGATAGAAATTTCGGCTTTTTCATCTTAATTGGGCTCCTTTAAAGATTTAAAGATCGTTTAAATTTAATCAAACTAGTTAGCATATATATAAACTATAACATAAATTTTTATTAATGTCAAACTAAAAAATAAAAGCGCCTTTGGGCGCTATGTTAATTTATTTTATTGTAATTTCATCTTAGCAAAACGCTAAAATTTTGTCAAATCAAAAATTTAGAATCTTATTTTAATCTTAATCTCATCAACATAAATGCCGTAGGTGATAAATAAAGGATAAAGCCAGACAATAAGCTGGCCATAAGGATAACCGCCGGTTAAATCCATCACGAAATTGGAAACACCGCCGAGAAAACCAAAAAGCGAAGCCAAAAGGATATAAAAAATCTGACGGCGCCTGAGGCCGTCGCTTCGCCGATAAACCGAAAATAAAAGATAAATGCTAAAACCGGCGAAAAACAAAAAGTAAGCCAAAAATAGTTTGAAGCCAAAATTAGTCACGTCTTCATAATAGCCAAAATTTTCTAAATACTTTGCCCCCTTGATTACAAAATCAGTTAGGGTGTTTAAAATCAAAAAAATAAAAGCCAACGCGTAGCCGGCATAGATCAGATAGTTAAATTTTTTGTTTAAAAATAAAAACGCGCTGACAAAATGAAAGTATAGAATTGGAATTAAGGCCGCGCCGAAGTAAACTATCCGCAAACTCAAAAAACCATTGGCACTGTCAGTGGCCAAAAGTGTTTTAATATAACCAACGCTCCAAATGGTAACCACCATACTCATTAAAAACCAAAGCTGAACAACTTTAGCTTTGGGATTGCGGACTAAACTAAAAACACCTAAGCCAAAAGACAAAATTACAAGCAAGGCCGTGGTCGTGATTAAAATATTGAATAGCATAAAAACAAGGCGTTTGTTCGCCTTAATTATACCTAAAAAATAGGAATAAGTAAAATAAACCAGGATGAATAAAATTTAATTTAAGCTTAATCTAAACCCACTCTCGCCCCGCTCCAAGACATTAACTAAAAACAGATTATCTAAACTAAATAAGCCGCTAGGCGTTTCCGGGGAAAAATGTTTAAAAATTCACAAACAAAAAAATTCGGGCTTGGGGCGGGGTAGCACAAAATTAAATCTTTTGTGAAAGCTATTATTTTGACTAAATAAATGATAAAATTTAGTTAGATATATATTAAAATTTATAATCAAAATATGTCAAAAGTAAACTGCCTAATCTGCCAACGGATCAAATCAATTAAAAAAGGAAAGAACCCTTATTTTATCAGGGAATTAAAAACTGGCTATGTAGTCTTGGGTGATTACCAATTTTTTAAAGGATATACGCTATTTCTGTGTAAACTGCATAAAACCGAAGTCCACCAGCTCAGTCCGTCTTTTCGCCGGCAGTTTTTATGGGAAATGAGTTTAGTTGCCGAAGCGGTTGATCTGACCTTTAAACCAAATAAAATCAATTATGAACTTTTAGGCAATACTGATAAACATCTCCATTGGCACATCTTTCCCAGATATAAAGATGATCCAATCCCGACAAAACCAGTTTGGCTGATTGATAAAAAAATAAGAGAGAAAAAATCATCAAGACCTTCTAAAAATAAGCTTCTAAAACTTAAAAAAAAAATAAATAGAAAATTAGAAAACATAATTAAAAAGCCTCTGTATAAAAATTAGACAGAGACTAAACTGCTTGAAAATCCGAGGGATTAGCAACATGCTTCCAATCTTCTGAAAACGGAAAGCCAATGATTGAATCACCAGACTGAAACTTCTGAAAAATAAAATCTGGAATGTTTCTTTCTCCTTTATAGTTCATTTCTCTTAACTCCGAGATTAATCGATAAGGAAAATATCGAACTCCGACATCCGCATATAAATTTGCGAAAGCGCCTTTATCTCCTGAATAATCGGTAAAATAGTTATAACTAATTATTCTGTTATCGATTAATCTCACCCGCCAATGAGTTGGCGCTTTTTTTATATTTGGCGACAGCAAAAGGATTAACTGCTGCTGATGAAATCTTGTAAATCGCAAAAATCTTTTGGATACCGAAAAAGGAATCAAACTATCTATCCCACAAACATAATATCCATTAAAAGATTCATCTAAGTAAGGTATTGCCACCATTAAGCGATTTAGTGTTCCCCAAATGTATGGGAAATCCAATATCCTTATATTCCCTGAATCAAGTTGATCGCTATAGTAATTAACACAGATTTGCCAAACATCTTTCCCTCGATAGCCAGTTAAAATATTTATTCTGCCTATCTCTTGAGTTAGCAAATCGTTAATCACGTGAACGATCAATGGTGTGCCGCAAAAACATAACGCTGCTTTCTGTTTCTTTTTGGTCAAAGCACCTAAGCGTCTTCCTCGCCCGCCGGCTAAAATTATCGCCTCCATATTAGTAATCCTTTCAATTTATTTTTAAAGAGCTACGGTTATACAAAAAACGCCAAAATGGCGCGCTGTGTTGACCCGCCTAAGTTTTTGCTTGTCAAAAATTTTGGCGGGTTGATTCACTTTAATTATGACTTTATCTTAGCAAAATCCTAAAAATTTGTCAAATTAAAATACTTGTGGCGAATTCAATCTATATTGCCCCACCCCTTGAGTCTTAGGCTTAGCTTGGCTAAAATGAGCCACTATGCTAAAGAATTACTTTTTTTGAAAGGCAGATCATTGAAAGTGGTTTGCGAGCTGGCAAGTCGGTCAGAGCTATTGCCAAATGCCTAGGTCGTGATCACCGAGTGATCCAGAAAGAAGTTAACCGGAGTCGGATATCGGGCCACGCCTACACGGCAATTTTAGCTCAGCGCTTAACTTACCAGCGTGAGTAAAAGCGACATCAGCGCAAATTAGAAAAACTGGAATTTCAACCCTTGCGCCAGTATGTCGTGAAACAATTAAAAGAGGATTTATCGCCAGAGCAGATTGCCGGAGTCACCACTCAACAACCGCCAATAGAGCTGAGGGGGCAAAGCATCAGTCATGAAAGTATTTACCAATACATCTATGAAGGCGAGGGTCGGTTTGAAAACCTGTATTTCCATTTAAGGTGAGGCAAAAAGAAACGACAAAAGCAACGGGCGCGAAAGCCCCAAAAAACCATTATTCCTGAAAGAATTTTCATTCACCAGCGACCAACAG
>MHII01000014.1:0-21647 GCA_001817425.1 Candidatus Buchananbacteria bacterium RIFCSPHIGHO2_02_FULL_39_17
AGACTTAACAACTAATTACGTATCCATTAAAGTGTAGACAAGGTGTCCAAAGAAATGGGTCTGGACCATCCTCACGTTGGACCCTGTTAATAATTTAGCATAGGGCAGAGGAAAAGTCAAAAGAAAATTTACTGTTACCTTTTCAAAATTTTAGTCTCTAAAAAACTTTTTCTCTCTTGTCGTCATCTTGGTCAATCCAGCTTTATTGTGTTTAATAAGTTTTGCCTTCGGCAGGAGCCACTTTTGGTGGCAAAAGTGGCCAAAACCATTGGGGGCAACAATTCGCCCCGTTTCGTCAATCTAGGTTTAATCCCTCTCGCCTTGGGTCTCAATGTTGCCCCCAAACCCCCTTGTCTCACAGAACAGCAATAGTGATTTAAGTCCTAAAATCAGACTTTCAGAGATAAAAATTATTAAGAGAGAAATTTTTATTTTAGACTAAATTAATCTTAAAAATCACTAATCGTGATTGACCCCGTTAGAAAATCGGCGAACAATTTTGAATTAAAAATAATCCAAGTAATTTATTAATTTTCGAGGCAGTTAGCCATTTTATATTTTCTAACGGGGTTGACCAAAGGCTTAATTTTGGTTAAAATTAATCCATTATGGAATCAAAAACCAACCAGAAAGAACTCGAGATTTTAAAGTTTTGGCAAGGCCATAAAATTTTTGAAAAAACTCTTGAGAAAAAAAGTCCTAAGGGTGATTTTGTTTTTTATGAAGGGCCGCCAACTGCCAATGCCGCACCTGGGGTCCATCATGTTTTAGCCCGCGCTTTCAAAGACGTTTTGCCCCGCTATAAAACCATGCAAGGCTTTCAGGTTTCGCGCAAAGCCGGTTGGGACACTCATGGCTTGCCAGTTGAACTCCAAGTGGAAAAAAAATTGGGTATTAAATCAAAACCCGAAATTGAAAATATCGTCCCGGGCAATTCCGAGCAAAGCATTATCAAATTCAATGCGGAATGCAAAAAAACGGTTTGGCAATTCAAAGATGAATGGGAAAAATTAACAGCGCGAATCGGTTTTTGGTTGGATATGAAAAATCCTTATATTACTTATGCCAATGAATATATTGAAAGCGTTTGGGCCGTAATCAAAAAAGCCGATGAGCGCGGCTTGCTTTACCAAGGCCATAAAGTGGTGCCGTTTTGCACCCGCTGCGGCACAGCGCTTTCTTCTCATGAAGTCGCCCAAGGTTATCGCGAAGTTACTGAAGATTCGGTTTATATTAAATGTCAAGTGACAAAAGGCAATAAATTTGTTCAAACCGACGATTATATTTTGACTTGGACGACCACGCCGTGGACTTTGCCGGGCAATGTTGCTTTGGCGGTTGGCCCTGATGTCACATATGTTAGGGTTAAAAGGTTTACCGGAACGTTTGATTCAAATAATAAGCCTATTTACGATAATGTTATTTTAGCTAAAAAAATATATCAAGAATTGGAAAAACAAGTTGGTTCAATATTAGCTGAGCCGTTTGATTTAGAATTTACTGAAGGGTATGAAGGTCAAAATATTCATACGCAGTTTGGTATAGTAGGGGAATTTAAAGGCAAAGATTTAGTTGGTGTTTCTTATGAACCGCTTTTTCCCGGCGCCGTTGACGGTAAAAACAACAAAACCGCTTGGCAAGTAGTGCCGGCTGATTTTGTCACTACCATTGACGGCACGGGCATTGTCCATACCGCGGTGATGTATGGCGAAGACGATTATAATTTAGGCGAAAAAGTCGGTTTACCTAAACAACACACAGTTTCCCTTGAAGGAAAATTTTTGTCGCACATAAGTGAATTGGCCGGCCGGCACGTGAAAGACGAACAAACCACTAAATTGATTTTTCAATATCTCAAGGACAAAGGTTTGCTTTTTAAAATTACACCTTACAAACACGATTATCCTTTTTGTTGGCGCTGTGATTCGCCGCTTTTGTATTACGCCAAAGATTCGTGGTTTATTAAGATGACCGCCCTGCAAAGAGATTTACTTAAAAACGCTAAAAAGATTAATTGGGTACCAAGCCATATCAAGGACGGACGTTTTGGGGAGTGGATTTCCGGCATTAAAGACTGGGCAATTTCCCGTGAGCGCTATTGGGGCACGCCGTTGCCAATCTGGATTTGCCAGACTGGCAATCTCAAATCTCAAACCCGCCTGCCATCGCCTACAGCTCCCGCCCGACTTCGCCTGCGAGTGAACTCGCTGGCGGGTGGGCAGGTCTCAAATCTCAAATCAATGGATGGTTGCGGCGCAATTAAAGTTATTGGCAGTATTATGGAAATCGAAAAATTAAGCGGTAAAAAAATTGATGATTTACACCGGCCATTTATTGACCAAGTGACTTTTGCATGCCAGTGCGGCGGAACGATGAAACGGGTGGCGGAAGTGATAGATGTTTGGCTTGATTCCGGTGCTATGCCGTTTGCCCAATATCATTATCCTTTTGCCAATCAAAAATTGATTGATAAAAAACAACAATTCCCGGCGGACTTTATCAGTGAAGCGATTGATCAGACGCGCGGTTGGTTTTATACTTTACTCGCAGTCTCAACGATTATGGATAAAGGGCCGAGTTATTTGAACGTTATTTGTCTTGGCCACGTCAATGATGCCAAAGGTCAAAAAATGTCCAAATCCAAAGGCAATATTATCAGTCCTTGGGCCGTGATTGAAAAAAATGGCGCTGATGCTTTGCGTTGGTATCTCTTTACCATTAACCAGCCCGGCGATGCCAAAAATTTTGACATCCAAGGCGTGACTGAAGCTAATAAAAAAATTTTGATTTTACTGGAAAACATTTTGAGTTTTTATAAATTATATGCGTCTGTTAATAATGTCATTCTGAGTGAAATGAAGAATCTCAGCAAAAAATCAAGAGATTCTTCGCCTGCGGCTCAGAACGACATGGCTAAAAATGTCTTAGATCGCTGGATTATTGTCCGTTTAAATCAATTAATTGAATTAGTCAGCACTCAATTAGATGTTTACCATATTGTTGAGCCCGCGCGGGCAATCGGCAAATTTGTCAATGAACTGTCCACTTGGTATGTTCGGCGCTCGCGCGAGCGGTTTAAGTCTGGCGATGCAACCGGAGTTAAAACTTTAGGTTATGTCTTGTTAGAATTAAGCAAATTAATGGCGCCGTTTACCCCGTTTATCGCCGAAGAGGTTTACCGCCGAGTCAATGGCGATAAAGAATCTGTTCATTTGGCAGATTGGCCCGCCTCCACTAAAGTTTCGGCGAGACAAGCCAAAATTTTAGACGAAATGGAATTGGCCCGAAAAATTGTTGAGATTGCTCATTCAATAAGGCATGATAAACAGATTAAAGTTAGACAACCATTAAGTGTTTTGCAGTATGACGGTAATCCACTTTCTCCTGAAATGTATGAGATCGTTAAGGATGAAGTTAATGTTAAAGAAGTTATTAAATCAAAGATTAATTGGAGTGATCATATTTCAATTCCAAGCGGTGCTTCAGGAGTGTTTATAGGAGAAGCCGATAGGTCAGAATTTATTGCCGTGTCTAAGGGTAGTTCGTCTGTTAACTTTGTTTTATCATTAAATACGGAGATTACGGCGGAATTAAAATTAGAGGGAGAAATGCGTGAAATTATTCGGCAAATTAATCAGTTACGAAAAGAAAACGGTTTGACAATTCAAGATAAAATAGTAATATATTATAGCGGCTTGGATAAAATTTTTGAAAAATATGGCGATGAGATTAAGAGAGCGGCGATGGCCAGTCAGATAAAAAATGAAACAATTGATCAAATGAAAAAGATTGTCGGAGGGAAAATCGGCATTAAAAAGGTTTAAATTTACTTTAATTTTTAATTTCTAATTTTTAATTTTGAATCAATTTTGAATATTTAATTATTGAATCAAAATTTGAATTTCAAAATTCAAAATTAACTAAAATACTATGAACATACATCAAATCTACGATTTAGCGGTTAAAATGGGTATTAAAAACGATCTGCGTGGGATAGCCCAAGTCAAAAAAATTTTGGCGCGGCGTAAGAAGAATTATGAAGAATTAACCGGCAAAGCCAAGGCGCGGTTTGATCAAGAAAGTTTAATTAACCCATTTTCTGACACCCGGGTTTTCGTTGACCCCAAGCGCGAAATTAAAAAAGTGATGGTTGGCATTGACATTGGCCCGGCGGAAATTTTAGTCGCTAAAGAATTAGGCGTTGATTTAGTCATTGCCCATCATCCCATTGGCAAAGCTTTAGCGGATTTACATGATGTCATGCATTTGCAAGCTGAAGTTTTGGCGGGTTATGGCGTGCCGATTAATATTGCCGAGTCATTGACCAAAGAGCGGATTTCAGAAGTGGCGCGCGGTATTTCGCCGATTAATCATTATCGCGGTGTGGATACGGCCGAACTTTTCAATATTGGTTTAATGTGCGTGCATACACCAACGGATAATTTGGTTGCCAGCTTTTTAGATAAACATTTTAAAAAAGCCAAGCCCGAGTATGTTGGCGAAGTGGTTGACGAATTGGAAAAAATTCCCGAATATCAAAAAGCAATTGAGCAAAAAGCCGGACCAAAAATTTTTGTCGGCACTCCGGATAATTATGTCGGCAAATTAGTTTTAACCGAAATTACCGGCGGCACCGAAGGCGCAGTGGGTATTTACGAAAAAATGGCTCAAGCTGGCATTGGCACCATTGTTGGCATGCATATGGCCGAAGACCGCAAAAAAGAAGCGGAAAAAAATCACGTTAACGTTGTCATTGCCGGCCACATGTCGTCTGATTCTTTGGGGATGAATTTATTTTTGGATGAATTAGAAAAAAAAGGTATTAAAATTATCCCCTGTTCGGGATTAATCCGAGTCAGCCGCGTTAAGGGCAAAAAGAAAAGGAATTAGGAAGTTAGCTTCTTAGTTTTTTAGGGTTCAATATTAAAAAATCAACATAGCGCCAACTAATTAATAATTTAATATAGTATGGCGCAACTAGTAACCTATAGAGATCTTGTCGTTTGGCAAAAGGCGATGGATCTAGTAATGGAAGTTTATAATTTAACTAGTAAATTTCCTAAATTAGAAATCTATGGTTTGATTGCTCAAATGAAGCGATCGGCTATATCAATTCCTTCTAATATCGCTGAAGGCAGGCGAAGGAGCAGTAGAAAAGATTATTGTCAATTTTTAATAATTTCTTATGGTTCGGGTGCTGAATTAGAAACACAGATTGAAATTGCCAAGAGATTAAATTTTGTTAGTCAGCAAGATTGCAAAATTGCGGAAGACTTATTAGCCGAAGTGATGAAAATGTTAAATAAAATTTTATTTACTTTAAGGAGTAATTTTCCTAAAAAGCTAAATTCCTAACCTCCTAACCTCCTAACCTCCTAACCTCCTAACCTCCTAACCTCCTAACCTCCTAACCTCCTAACCTCCTAACCTATGATTGCCTCGCTTAAAGGAACGATAATTTATAAAACTTCTGAATTGCGCAAAGACGCCTATTTTATTATTGACATTGCCGGCGTGGGGTATAAAGTATTTTCTCCGGTCAGTAATTTAAAAAAAATTAAAGAAGGCGATGGAATTACCGTTTACACTTATTTGTCGGTTTCGGAAAACGCGATGGACCTCTACGGCTTTTTGGATCAAGCGGATAAAACTTTTTTTACCCTACTTTTAGATGTGCCGGGCATTGGCCCGAAAACGGCTATGTCAATTTTGGAAAAAACCACTATGAGTGAAGTTCAGCAGGCGATTTTTGCCGACAACCCCGTGATGTTAGTTAAAATGTCCGGCTTAAGCCAAAAAACCGCGGAAAAAATTATTTTGGCGCTAAAGGATAAAGTGGAAAGTTTAACCAGCCGGTCAAAAAGTAAAACCACTGATAAAACACGGCAAACCGACTTAGACGCCTTTGAGGCATTAACTGGTTTTGGTTATTCCTCGGCCGAAGCGAGAAAAGCGTTGACGCAGGTGGATAAAAAAATTACCGAAACGGGAAAAATTGTTCGAGAAGCGTTGAGGATATTAGGAAAAAAATAAGTCAAAAGTTAAAATTCAAAAGGTAAAATTACAATTCAAAAATCAAAAGTGATTAAAATTTTTACTTTTAACTTGAACTTTTGACTTTTGCCTTTTGATTTTTGACTTTTTATGTTATCTCAATTTAAAAAAATCATTCCCAAACCATTAATCAAACTCTACCATTATCTGCTCGCCATAGCAGCTAATTTTTTCTATGACTCACCTTCGGATAAACTAATTGTCATTGGCGTGACCGGCACTTCAGGCAAATCAACAGTCGTTTATTTAATTACAAAATTATTAGAAAGCGCTGGCTATAAAGTGGGCTGTGCTTCAACGATTTTATTTAAAGTTGAAAAAAATGAATGGCTAAACGATAAAAAAATGACTATGGTTGGCCGGTTCGCTCTGCAGAAATTAATTAAACGAATGGTTAAGGCCAATTGCCAGTACGCCGTGATTGAGACCACGTCGCAAGGCATTGAGCAATATCGCCATTTGGGTATTAATTATGATATTTTAGTTTTTACCAATTTATATCCGGAGCATATTCAAGCCCATGGCAGCTTTGCCAATTATAAAAACGCCAAGTTAAAACTTTTTGCTAAATTAAAAAATGATTCGCCCAAGTTGTTTGTTGGTCAAAAGATTAAAAAAACGATTATTGCTAATTTAGATGATGAGCATGCCAGTGAATTTTTAGATCAATGGGCAGAAGAAAAATACGGATTTGGCATTGCTCAAAAAATGATAAATGACAAATTACAAATCATGAATCCCGGCGAAGCCGAGGATCCTCGGTGGAACCGGGATAAATTCTCCGCCGAAGGCGGACTCGCCTCTGGCGAGAAAACTCAAAACTCAAAACTCAAAACTATAATGGCAGATAAAATTGAGATTGAGTCTGACGGGGCGTCTTTTCAGATTGATGATACTCAATTTAATTTAAAATTATTGGGTCAACACAATGTTTATCATGCTTTAGCGGCGATTACCGTTTGTTTAAGTCAAGGCTTGAGTTTAGAAGTTTTGGCAAAAAATCTTCAAAATATTTCTGGGATTCCCGGACGATTAGAATTTATTAAGGAAAGTCAGCCTTTTAAAATTATTGTTGACTATGCCTTTGAACCAAAAGCAGTTAGTGCTTTATATAAAGTGGTTAAGCAAATTTTCCATCAGAAAATAATTCACGTTTTAGGTTCAGCCGGCGGCGGCCGGGATGTTTCACGGCGACCGGCGTTGGGCCAGCTTGCCGGACAGAATGCCGACATTGTCATTGTCACTAACGAAGACCCATATAACGAAGACCCGCAAAAAATTATTGATCAAGTGGGTCAAGGCGCAATTAGCGCTGGAAAAACAGTAGGCCAAAATTTATTTAAAATTTTAGACCGCCGGCAAGCGATTGCCAAAGCCTTGTCTCTAGCGCAACCAAATGATTTGGTTTTAATTACCGGCAAAGGCAGTGAGCAGGCGATTGTTGGAAAAAATAATAAAAAAATTCCGTGGGATGATCGGATAGTAGCAAGAGAGGAACTGGGAAAAATCCTAAGCATTAAACCCTGATTTAACTTAAGCACCAAGCACCAAATCTCAAGCTCCAAATAAATTCGAAATTACAATATTTTAAAACCCCTCACCCGTCCTTCGGCCACCCTCTCCCCGCCGCCAGCGGGGAGAGGGGCTGGGGGTGAGGGGTTTTGGATTTTGATTATTGGAATTTTTTGAGATTTGAGATTTGATTTTTGAGATTAGGTCGCTTTAGGCGACCGATTGTGGATAACTTACCGATTTTTAATTAATTTTCTCTAAATTTAGCTGATTTTTAATTAAAGCCACCTATTGCCTGATAAATATTTGACAGGTTTTTAAAAATCTGATAAACTAATGAGGTTAAATTCCATCTTGGTTAAAACATTCCCGCTATATCTGCCAGTTATATTATTTTTTAAAAAATTGATAGTGGGCTTCTTTATTTTCTCAAACCTAAAATAAAAATTTCAACTCAAGCTCGCACCTAAGAGGTAGTGGGAGTAATTTTTTGTTGTTTTTTCTAAAAATAACTAATTTGCTGTCTAAATAATTTATGACTGCAAGAAGTCAAACTCGAAGATATTTTACCCCGCAAAAAGATTCAGTGCCGATGCCGGACCTAATCGAGGTTCAAAAAAATTCCTACCAGTGGTTTTTGGACCACGGCTTAGGCGAACTTTTTGAAGAGGTTTCTCCGATTCGCGATTTCATTGGTCGCGATTTTGAATTATATTTCGGCCGGTATTATTTAGATGAACCGAAATTTGACGAAGTCACAAGCAAGCAGAAAAATTTGAGTTATGAATCGCCGCTAAGGGTGGTAGCGAAGTTGGCTAACCGCAAATTGGATAAAGTAATTGAGCAGGAAGTTTATCTGGGCGATTTTCCGATTATGACCGATCGCGGCACTTTTATTATTAACGGTATTGAGCGGGCGGTGGTTTCCCAGTTGATTAGATCAGCTGGGATTTTCTTTACTTCAGAAATTTACGGCGAACGTCGTTATTATGGGGCGAAGTTAATTCCGAATCGGGGTTCTTGGCTGGAATTGGAAACCGATATTAATAATGTGATCTGGGTAAAAATTGACCGTAAGCGTAAAGTCGCGATCACCGCTTTACTTCGGGCATTTGGCCACAGCAACGATGAAGAAATTTTAAATCTTTTCAAAGACACGGACACTCATCCGGAAATTTCTTATATTAAAAATACTTTAGCCAAAGACACTTCGCACAACGAAAGCGAGGGATTACTTGAAGTTTATAAAAGAATTCGGCCGGGCGACTTGGCGACGATGGATAACGCTAAGTCATTAATCTACGCCATGTTTTTTAATTTTGACCGTTATGATTTCGGCAAGGTCGGCCGTTACAAAATCAATCAGCGCTTTGGCCATGATTTGCCGATTACCAAAGAAAACCGCGTCTTGCGCGTGGAAGATTTAGCGGAAGTCGTCAAAGAAATTATTCGTTTAAATGTTTCCCAAAAAGAGCCAGATGATATTGATCATTTGGGTAATCGCCGTGTTCGGGCGATTGGCGAATTAGTCCAAAATAAATTCCGGATCGGTTTAGCCCGAATGGAAAGAATTATTAAAGATCGGATGAGCACTTTGGACATTGCCGAAATTACGCCCAACCGCCTGATTAATGCTCGCCCCGTGATTGGCGCAGTTAAAGAATTTTTTATGTCTTCCCAGCTCTCGCAATTTATGGATCAAACTAATCCTTTGGCGGAGTTGGAACACAAGCGTCGACTTTCCGCCATGGGCCCGGGCGGTCTTTCCCGAGAAAGGGCCGGCTTTGACGTTCGCGACGTTCATCCGACCCATTACGGCCGGATTTGTCCGATTGCCACGCCGGAGGGACCCAATATTGGTTTAGTCGGTCATTTGGCCTGCTATGCCCGAGTCAATGAATATGGTTTTATTGAAACGCCTTTTCGCCGCGTTAAGCATGATGTTAATAATAAAGCCGAGGAAACCGAAAATGAAATCAGCCGGCAAGATATTTTAAATCCAACGACTAAAGAAGTGATCGTTAAGGCGGATGAAAAAATTACCGGTAAAATTGCCAAGCAGTTGGGAAAAATCAAGGAAATTAAAAAAATAGCGCTTAAGCCAAGAGTGACTAATGAAGTTAATTATCTCACAGCTTTTCAAAGCGAGAATGCGATTACCACCGCCGCGACTACGCCGATTGATGAAAATGGATATTTTTTGGAAGCGCGGGCAGAAGTTCGTAATTACGGCGAGCCGGGGATTGAACACGTGGAACAGGTTGATTATATGGATGTGGCGCCTAATCAAATTATTAGTATTGCCACTTCGCTAATTCCCTTTTTGGAACACGATGACGCGGTGCGGGCATTGATGGGTTCTAACATGCAGCGCCAAGCCGTGCCCTGCATTAGTCCGGACGCGCCGATTGTCGGCACGGGCCTTGAAGCCAAAGCTGCGGCTGATTCCGGGCATTTAATTATTGCTAAAACTGACGGCACAATATCGGCGGTGCAATCTGATCAAGTTCAGATGATAGATAATAATGGCAAACCCCAAAGCTATCGCTTGAATAAATTTGTCCGTTCTAATGCTTCTACTTGTATTAACCAGCGGCCGATTGTAGAAAAGGGGCAAGTGGTAAAAGCCGGCGATGTTTTGGCTGATGGCCCAGCCACTGACCATGGCGAATTGGCTTTGGGTCAAAATATTATGGTCGCTTTTATGGCTTGGGAAGGCTATAACTACGAAGACGCGGTTATTGTTTCGGAAAAAATGGTGCGTGATGATCGTTTTACTTCTATTTACATTGAAGATTTTCAAGTTGAAGTCCGTGATACCAAATTAGGACCAGAAATTGTCACCGCTGACATTCCTAATATTAGCGAAGAAAAATTAAAAGATTTGGACGCGGAAGGCGTGGTGCGCCTTGGGGCCTCGGTTTCTTCTGGCGATATTTTAGTCGGTAAAATTACGCCTAAAGGCGAAACCGAACTTTCGGCTGAGGAAAAATTGCTTCGGGCAATTTTCGGCGAGAAAGCCCGCGATGTTCGCGACAGCTCCCTTTATTTGGAACATGGCGAAAAAGGCAAGGTCGTGGACATTAAAATTTTCAGTCGGGAAAACGGCGACAAACTGTCTTCGGGGGTGATTAAGATGTATCAAATTTCCATCGCCAGCCTGCGCAAAATTCAAGTCGGCGATAAAATGGCCGGGCGCCACGGCAACAAAGGCGTAGTTTCGATTGTTTTGCCGGTGGAAGATATGCCCTTTTTAGCTGGTGGGACGCCGGTTGACGTAATTTTAAGCCCATTGGGCGTGGTTTCACGGATGAATTTGGGGCAAATTTTAGAAACTCATTTGGGGCTCGCCGCCGATAAGCTTGGTTATCAATTAGCCAGTCCGGCCTTAAACGGCGTTAATGAAGAAGAAATTAAAAATCAATTAAAACAAGCCGGGTTTTCGCCAGACGGTAAAATGATCGTTTACGACGGTCGCAGCGGTGAAGCTTTTGAAGAGCGGGTGACGGTCGGGAAAATTTACATGCTCAAATTAAACCACATGGTGGAGGATAAAATTCATCAACGTTCAATCGGACCTTATTCTTTAATTACTCAGCAGCCTTTAGGCGGCAAGGCCCAGTTTGGCGGTCAGCGTTTTGGCGAAATGGAAGTCTGGGCCTTGGAAGCTTATGGCGCGGCTCATATTTTGCAAGAGATTCTAACGATTAAATCCGATGACGTCTCCGGCCGTTCCAAAGCTTATGAGTCAATTATCAAAGGTGAAGTTATTAAGAAATTAAATATTCCTGAATCATTCAATGTGCTTTTGCGCGAACTCAACGGCTTGGGTTTAAATATTGATTTACTTTCCAAAGATTATTTGTCTTCTTTGGCCTCAAGCGCCAAGGCGTCAGCTAAAGAAGAGAAGAAAAGTGAAAAAAAGGTCGCTAAAGAAAAAGTGACTAAAGCGTCTAAAAATAATTAGTTATTATGATTGAAGAAAAAGCGCCAATTGATTTTGATGCTCTAAAAATTACTTTAGCTTCTCCGGATCAAATTCACAAATGGTCACACGGTGAAGTTACTAAGCCGGAGACGATTAATTATCGAACTCAAAAACCGGAGAAGGACGGTTTGTTTTGTGAGCGAATTTTCGGCCCGTCAAAAGATTGGGAGTGCTATTGTGGTAAGTACAAAAAAATTCGCTACAAAGGGATTGTTTGCGATAAATGCGGCGTGGAGGTAACTCGTTCAATTGTCCGGCGCGAGCGCATGGGCCACATTGATTTAGCCAGTCCAGCCTCGCATATCTGGTTTTTGCGCGGGGTACCTTCCAAAATCGGCTTAATGCTTGATTTGTCACCCCAGTCTTTGGAAAAAGTGATGTACTTTGCTGATTTTATTATTACCCACGTTGATGAAGATTTAAAAAAACAAACCTTGGAACAAATTCGCCAAGAATTTAAAGCTAAAAAGAAAAAAATTGAAGGGGATTTTGACCGACAGCTTAATCTAATTAAATCGCGGGCCGGCCAGCAAAATGAACCGGCCGCCAACGCCGCGGAAAAAGAAATTTTAGCTTTAAATAAAACCAAGGCGGAAAAAATCAAAGAATTAGAGCAGATTCTTCATTTGGCGGAGCAAGAATTAAAAGATTTGAAAGCATTAAAAATTATTTCCGAGCATGTTTATCAGGATTTATCTTTAAAATATGGTCATATTTTTGAAGCCGGCATCGGCGCTGAAGCGATCAGAAATATTTTAGAAAAAATTGATTTAGCCAAGTTAATTGCGGAATTAAATCAACAATTGGTGGCAGAAGAGTCTGTCCAGCGCGACAAGGCTTTGAAACGTTTGCGTTTAGTCAAAAATCTTGAAAAAAATAAACTCCGGCCGGAGTGGATGATTTTATCCACGGTGCCGGTCATTCCGCCGGATTTGCGGCCGATGGTACCATTAGATGGCGGCCGGTTTGCCACTTCTGACTTAAACGATTTATACCGTCGGATTATCAATCGCAACAATCGTTTGAAGCAATTAGTTGAGCTTAATGCCCCGGAAGTGATTTGCCGAAATGAAAAACGGATGTTGCAGGAAGCCGTTGACGCTTTGATTGATAACAGCGCCCGGCACGGTAAAACTGTGGTTGCCTCAACCGGCCAGAAGCGCATGTTAAAATCATTGGCCGATATTCTAAAAGGTAAGCAGGGCCGTTTCCGCCAAAATTTATTAGGCAAAAGAATTGATTATTCGGGTCGCAGCGTGATTGTAGTCGGGCCAAAATTGAAATTAAACGAATGCGGTTTACCTAAGCGCATGGCTTTGGAATTATTTAAGCCCTTTGTGATCAGCCATTTAATCGCTCAAGAATTAGTCCACAATGTTAGAAGTGCGAATCGTTTTATTGAAGGCGGCAGAAATGAAGTCTGGGATATTTTGGAAGACATTGTTAAGGACGCCTATGTTTTGTTAAATCGGGCGCCAACTTTGCATCGGTTGGGCATTCAGGCATTTAAGCCGGTTTTAATTGAAGGTAAGGCGATTCAAGTCCATCCTCTAGTTTGTGAAGCGTTTAACGCCGACTTTGATGGTGACCAAATGGCGGTTCATGTGCCCTTAACCGAGAAAGCCAAATGGGAAGCGGCAAATCTGATGGTGGCTTCAGGAAATCTATTGAAGCCAGCCACGGGTGACCCGGTGGCGCGGCCAACTAAAGACATTGTTTGGGGCTGTTATTATTTAACCGTGGTTAAAGAAGTTAAGGAAAAATCGCTTAAAGTTTTTTCTTTTCCGCAGGAAGCGGTGCTGGCTTATAATCTTCATCAAGTTAATATTAACCAAAAAATTAAAATCCGGGCTGACGAATGGCTTGCTAAAAAATTAAAAGCGGCTGGCATTAAAGACAACTTAGTTGAGACTTCGGTGGGTCGTATTATTTTTAATCAAAGTTTGCCTCTTGATTATCCATATTTAAATCGGGTGATGGATAGTAAAAGTTTAAGGGTGATGATTTCTGAATTTTTAGAAAAATATGGCGCCGCGGCGACGGCTGAATTGCTTGATAATATTAAATCTTTAGGCCTTAAATATTTAACCCAATCCGGCTATTCTTGGGGCATGGATGATGTGCCTAAAATTCCCGAAAAGCAAAAAATTATTGAGGCTGGTGAACAAGAAGTTGAAGAGGTGGAGAATCAATATAACTCCGGGCTTTTAACCGATAGTGAACGCCACACCAAAGTCATTGAAATTTGGATGGGGGTCAAAGATAAAATCGTGAACATGAGTCAGCATACCTTAGATCCATTCGGTCCGATCTACACGATGGTGGAGTCAGGCGCCCGTGGCAGCTGGAGTCAGTTAATTCAAATCGTCGGGATCAAGGGTTTAGTGACTAATCCGGCCGGGGAGATTATTGAATTGCCGGTCAAGGGTAATTTTAAAGAAGGTTTTGATGTTTTAGAGTATTTTATTTCCACTCACGGCGCCCGCAAAGGTTTATCCGATACGGCCCTAAGAACAGCTAACGCCGGCTACCTGACGCGGCGCTTAATTGACGTTTCGCAAGACGTAATTGTCGTTGAAGAAGATTGCGGCGAAGACCAGGGCATTGTTTTAACCAAAAAGGCAAGTGAAGCCATTAACACTAATCTGGTTGAACGGGTTAAGGGTCGTTATGTTTTAGAAAAAATTATTGATCCCAAGACTAAAAAAGTTATTATTAATAAAAACGAAGTGGTTGATTCCCAAAAGGTTGTTTTATTGAAAGTTTTAGATTTACCCGAAATTCGGGTTCGATCCGTGATGACTTGTAAAACGCATCGCGGGGTTTGCCAGAAATGTTATGGCTGGGATTTAGCCTATAACCGCCCGGCGCAAATCGGCACGGCCGTTGGCATTATTGCTGCTCAAAGTATTGGCGAACCAGGCACCCAGCTGACCATGAGAACTTTCCACACTGGCGGTGTGGCGGGGTTAGATATCACTCAAGGTTTGCCGCGAGTAGAAGAAGTTTTTGAATCCCGGCCGCCAAAGATTAAAGCTTCTATTGCCGAATTTGACGGTAAAATTAAAATTGAACAGTCAAAAGACGGGAAAAGTTTAGGCCGCGGCAAAACCGTTAAGATTATGTATGAAAAATTAGACCAAGATATTTATCCGCTTGAGCCGGACACGACAAAATCAAAGAAAAAAATCACCGCGGAAAATAAGCAAAAACTGGAAGTTAAAAACCAGCAAAAAATCAAAAAAGGCGATTTGCTTTTTATTGATTCGGCCGGAGAAAAAAAATATGCTAAACATGACGGCGTTGTCCAGTTGGAAAAAGAACGAATCGTGGTTGCCGTTAAAGAAGAAAAAGCCCATGTTTACCAAATCCCGCCGGAATTTCATCTGTTAGTTGGTGATGGTGATTTAGTGGTTAAGGGCGATGCTTTAACTAATGGTAGTTTAGATTTGCGCCAGCTTTATAGCTTGAAAGGCAAAGAGGAAACCCAGCGTTACGTGGTGGATGAAATTCAATCAATTTATTCTTCCCAGGGACAAAAATTGGATAACCGCCATATTGAATTAATTGTTAAACAAATGTTTTCCCGGGTGCAAATTAAAGAAGCGGGCGACACTGAACTTTTGGCCGGCCAAAGAATTGAAAAGGACGAATTAGAAGACGCCAATCGCGCGGTTAAAAAAACCGGCGGCCAGCCGGCAGTATCAGAAGAGCTCCTGATGGGTATTTCCAAAGTTTCGCTTTCCACTTCTAGCTTTTTGTCAGCCGCTTCTTTTCAAGAAACTTCCCGGGTGCTGATTAATGCGGCAGTGGAAGGCCGAATTGACTATCTGCGGGGCTTAAAAGAAAATGTGATTATTGGCCGGTTGATTCCGGCCGGCACCGGGTTTAAACAGGAAAAATAACTAATCGCTTTTAGTTGCTGGCTATTAGCTTTTAGAAACATAGCGCCTGACGGCGCTTTTTGTTATTATCTCAAAAATAAAACCCGCCTGCCATCGCCTACGGCTCCCGCCCGACTTCGCCTGCGAGCGAACTCGCTGGCGAGCGGGCCTTCGTCTTTCTTAAATATTTAATAATAAATTTTAGTCCGAATAAACCTAAATTGTTTCACTGAAATTTTTTGGCAGGCATTGGCGGGCAGGTCTCAAATCTCAAATATACAATTTAAAAATTAAATCTAAAATAGTTTTGAATTTTGAGATGTAGTTTTGATTTTTGAGATTTGAATATTCATTGGTTCTTCACTTTCACCGATTTTTATGTTAAAATATATTAGTTAGTTAAATGTTAATAGTCAATAGTTAATTGTTAAATAATGGCCCGAAGAAAAAGAATAAAAAGCCTGCGCGACTTAGATTTAGGTCCGCCGCAAATTGAGCTTTCAACCCAGACAAAACGCCGAATTAGCATCGTGATTTTATTGACCACGGGAATTTTAATGCTTTTAAGCCTGTTTGATTTGGCCGGCACTTTAGGGGTTTATCTCAATAGTTTTTTGACAATTTTATTTGGTAGTCTGCGCTGGTATTTGCCTTTGGTGTTAATTGCCATTGGTTATTTTTTATTGCGCCCGACAAAATTTTTATTTCGAACGACTAACGTCATTGGCTTAATAATTTTTATTTTTGCTTTTAATGGTTTAGTTCATTTGACTTTTCACCAAGATGATTTATTGCCTGCGGCGCAAGCCGGCTTGGGTGGCGGTTATCTTGGATTAATTTTAGCTTTTTCATTTTTTAAATTAATGGGCTTTTGGGCCGCGGCCGTGGTTAGTTTGGCTTTAAGCGTCATTGGTTTATCTTTGCTTTTTGATGTTTTAATGCCAACAGAAGAGGAAAAAGAAATCAGCCGATTCAAATTTTTGCTTTCCCGGTTTAATGAATTTTTGGCGAAGCGGCAAATGGAAAAAGCGGTTGCCCGACGGGAAAAAAATCAGGAAAATGGTTTAAATCGGTCTGAGCCGGAACCGATTTTTTCCAGCCGGACAGTTGAAGTGGAGCAGCAGGGCGTGGTCAAAGCGCCAAAAATGGTGAGTGAAGAAGAGCGGGAAAGCAAACAGCTTGATTTAGGCATTACTAAATTTAAAAAAACCAAAATTGATCTTCCCTTAGATTTATTGGATGGCAAGACCACGATTCCTGACGGCGGCGATTTGAAATCTAATAAAATGATCATCCAAAAAACTTTAGCTAATTTTGGCATTGAGGCGGAAATGGGTGATGCTCAAGTTGGGCCAACCGTTACCCAATATACCTTAAAACCGGCCGAGGGCGTGAAACTTTCGCGCATTACTGGTTTAGTGGATAATTTAGCTTTGGCTTTGGCGGCGCATCCGATCCGGATTGAAGCGCCGATTCCGGGCCGGGCATTAGTCGGTATTGAAGTGCCGAATCAAGCCACGGCGTTGGTGCCCCTAAAAGAAATTTTAGCCTCCGACCAGTTTAAAAACCGTAAATCAAATTTGACGGTGGCTTTAGGCAAAGATGTGATGGGCCGGCCCTGGCTGGCGGAATTGGATCGGATGCCGCATTTATTAATTGCTGGTGCGACGGGTTCAGGCAAAAGCGTTTGCATTAATTCAATTATTTTAAGCCTGCTTTTTCAAGGCGGACCAGGAGATCTCAAATTAATTTTAGTTGACCCTAAGCGAGTGGAATTGCCGATTTATAATAATATTCCTCATTTGCTTACGCCGGTGATTACCGACGTGAAAAAAACGATCAATGCTTTGCGTTGGGCAATTAAGGAAATGGAAAAAAGGTTTGATGTTTTGTCAGCGGCGCATCAGCGTAATATCGCCAGTTACAACCACGCCGCGGCGGAAAAGATGCCTTACTTAGTGATTGTCATTGACGAATTAGCGGATTTAATGGCCGCGGCTGGCGCGGAAGTTGAGGCGGCGATTGTCCGGTTGGCGCAAATGTCGCGGGCCGTGGGCATTCATCTGGTCTTAGCGACCCAGCGGCCATCGGTTGATGTCCTAACCGGTTTAATTAAAGCTAATATCACCTCGCGAGTCGCTTTTTCCGTGGCTTCGCTGGTTGATTCGCGAACGATTTTGGATATGTCAGGCGCGGAAAAACTTTTGGGCCGAGGCGACATGCTTTATATTTCTGCGGAAATTTCCAAACCTAAACGTTTACAAGGTGCTTACGCTTCTGACGATGAAATTAAGCGGGTGATTAACCATTTGAAAGAACGGGCCGAACCGGATTATTTAGAAGAAGTGGTAGAAAAACAGCAGCCGACTTTTGGCGATCATGTTTTTGAGTCAAGCGATGAAGATTCCGATCCCTTGTTGCCTGAAGCGAAAGAAGTAATTACGCAGGCGAAAAAAGCTTCGGCTTCTTTATTGCAGCGCCGATTAAGAATCGGCTATGCCCGGGCGGCTCGAATTTTAGATTTACTTGAACAGCAGGGTTTTATTGGTCCGGGGGAAGGCGCCAAGCCCAGAGAAATTTTAACTAACGGTCTAATTGGTAAAATGGATGAAAACCATAACGAAGAAATCGATGACTTAACTGAATCTGGTGATGACGAAAGTTCAGAAACGGAAAATAATAATTAAATCAAATCTCAAAAATCAAATCTCAAAAATACAATTCAAAACTAAAAACTTAATAGTAATAAAAATAAGCCGCCGCAGGCGGCAACCAAACTTTTGACTTTTGAGATTTGATTTTTGAATTACATTTATGGTTGGTTTTCGCTTTAAAACAATTGATAATCCTTTAAGTTTAGGAGAAAAACTTCAGCAAACTAGGCTGAATTTAGGGATTAATATTCGGGAAGTGGCTAAGGCGACTAATATTTCCGCTAAATATTTAAGTGCGCTTGAAGCCGGCGACTATCGCAGCTTACCCGGAGAAGTTTATGGCCGAAGTTTTTTAAAAGTTTATGCCAAATTTTTGGCTCTCAACACCGATGAGTTTTTACTTGCTTATGAAAGTGAACAGAAGATTTTTAATAACACACAAAAAGATAATGGCCCTGATTTTAAAAAACCGGTTAAGCGGATTTCGGCGGTTCATTTGATTGTCACGCCGAAGTTGATTAGAAGCATTTTGATTGGTTTTTTAGTCGTCGCCTGCTTGGTTTATTTGGGTTGGAAAATTGTGGCGATTTTAACACCGCCCCGGCTCTTGGTGGAAGAACCAGTTAGCAATTTGGTGACTAATCAGAGCTTTGTGGAAGTCGCCGGGATGGTTGAGCCCGAGTCAAATTTAGAAATTAACGGTACTCAGGTTCTGGCCGATTTGCAAGGCCGATTTTCTGAAACCGTTGACTTACAGCCCGGAGTCAATATAATTGAAGTGGTCGCCGAGAAGCGTCACGGCAAACAAACTAAAAAATATTTACAAGTTGTTGTTAATTAATGATTAATAATTTATAATGTATAATGTATGAAATTTATTATTAATTAAGCATTATAAATTAACTTTTATGGCGAAAAAAGAAGAGAAATCAACAGGCGCAAGCAAAGGATTGGATCGTCTTACGGCGGCCGAACAAGCCATTGAGCAAATTAAAGAGCGGTTTGGTGACGGTTCAATCATGAAATTAGGTGAAGCCAAGCGAATGGAAGTGGCGGCCATTTCCACGGGATGTCTTTCGCTTGATATTGCTTTAGGCGTTGGTGGCGTACCCCGTGGCCGGATCATTGAGATCTTTGGCCCAGAAGCTTCGGGTAAGACAACGTTGGCTCAGCATGTCGTCGCGGAAGTACAAAAAATCGGCGGTATTGCCGCTTTTGTTGATGCCGAACATGCCTTAGATCCGGAATACGCCAAAAAAATCGGCGTCAACATCAAAGATCTTTTGATTTCTCAGCCTGACACTGGCGAGCAGGCTTTGGAGATTGTGGAAACTTTAGTTCGTTCTAATGGGGTTGACGTCGTTGTGATTGATTCCGTGGCGGCGCTAACACCTAAAGCGGAAATTGAAGGTGAAATGGGTGATTCCCATATGGGTTTGCAAGCAAGGTTAATGAGTCAGGCTCTGCGTAAATTGGCTGGCATTATCTCTAAAACCAACACGATGGTCATTTTTATTAATCAAGTCCGGCAACGTATCGGCATTTTTTTTGGCAATCCTGAAACTACCACCGGTGGTATGGCTTTGAAATTTTATTCGTCTGTTCGCATTGAAGTGCGGCGGGCCGCCCAAATTAAGCAAGGCGAAAGAGTGATTGGCAATCGGGTGAAAGCCAAAATTGTCAAAAACAAAGTCGCGCCGCCGTTTGCCGCTTGTGAATTTGACATTATGTATAATGAAGGGATTTCGGTTGGCGGCGACGTTTTAGATACGGGTGTGATTTATGAGGTTGTGACTAAATCCGGTAACACTTACAGTTTTGGCGAAAATAAACTCGGTACCGGTCGGGAAAATGCTAAGCAATTCTTAAGGGAAAATCCGAAATTAATAAATGAAATCAAAAAAGCAGTTTGGGTTAAGGTCAAAAGCGGCGGTAATGTGCCGATGGTTAAGTCGGAAACTTAAGGTAAGTTAAAATTAATATAATTAAAAGATGAGACGCAAAAGGTCTCATCTTTTAATAATTTGACTTTTATATAATAGAAGAGGAGGAATAATTATATTTGAGCCGTTAGTCAAGTTAGTTCAAGGCTCCTTTTGGGATAGAGTCGGATTACCTCGGGAAGATTTTTGTCAGCTTATTCAGCAAGCAAGTAGTAATTATCTTCAATTTCAGAAAATGGTTCAGGGAGATCCTGTTCGGTTGCTTACATCTGCTTCAGAGGCTGCTCAGAGACTTATTGACAATAGTGAAAATCTGAAAGAAGTGCGTCAGATGTTAGTTGATTTACAAACTGTTGAGCGACAGCTGGCAGAATTTTTATTTTTTGACGCTTTTTTATTTGATAAGCAAGTTGCCCGTCGTAAGTTGCTAAATAGACAACAACTATTCCGGCAACGAGTCTTTGACTACTTTCAGGCAATCGGGCCAATTATTGGGGTAACACTTGATTTTAATCAATGCACCTACGCTTACGCTACTGGTGTATTGCATGGCATTGAACTGAAGATAGTGAAACCTTACGCAGACCTTATTCGCGAACAGCTTTTACAGCTTCGTAGCATGCTACCTACTTAAAAGTCAAGAGTTGATTTCTGTCCGAGTTGTTCCTTCCGTTGGATATGTATTTAACCAACGGATTTTTTTTACCAACTTTTTGGTCGGTGTAAGCGTTTGGTTTTGCGGCGAAGCTCTTTGGCTTTTTTTGTATTTTTTCTCGCATGCTTGAGCCGCGCTTTTAAAGCACTATTTTGTCCCATAGATTTAGTAAATTAAGTCAGTAAGTAAATTAAGTAAAGCCAGTAGCTTGTCCGCTTAATTTACTGGCTTTACTTAATTTACTTAATTTACTCTTTCTACATACTCGCCGGTTTCGGTGTTGACGCGAATAATGTCGCCTTCTTTGACAAAAAGGGGAACGGCGACGGGATAACCAGTTTCAATAACAGCAGTTTTTGTCACCCGGCCTTGGGCGGAATCACCTTTAGTGCCGGCCGGAGCGGCGGTGACTTTAAAAGTCATTTTTGGCGGTAGTTCAATGCCGATTGGCTGCTCATTAAAAGAAATGAGTTGGACTTCGCTGCTTTCTTTTAAAAATTTGATTTTTTCCCCAAGTTTTTCTCGGGTAAAGGAAAATTGTTCATAACTTTCATTATCCATAAAAAAATATTCTTGGCCAGCGCTATATAAAAAATTAACTTTTTTTAATTCCACATCCCCGGCCTCGACTTTATCACCGGGCTTGAAGTTGTATTCCACGACTTTGCCGTTAATGATATTTCGTAGCTTGGTTTGCATTACCGGTTTTCGCATCTGCATCCGGACAAAATGAGCCACCAAAACTTTATGCGGTTCATTATTATAAATAATGGTCATGCCTTGTTTAATGTCGTTTAAGCTACCTAAAATTGTCATATTAATTAGTAATTTATAATGTATAATTTATAATATTTTTTTGATATTTTTAATAATAGCAGTAATTATTTTTGCCGCAATTTTTATTGTGCAGTCCGCCGAATACCCCGCCCCGACGTGACATCGGGGGGATGAGGCGGA
>MHII01000014.1:21704-49432 GCA_001817425.1 Candidatus Buchananbacteria bacterium RIFCSPHIGHO2_02_FULL_39_17
CCCGCCGAAACATTATTTATTAGTAAAAGGTAATAACGCCATGATGCGGGCGCGTTTGATGGCATTGGCGAGTTTGCGTTGGTGTTTGGAGCAAACACCGCTTCGCTTGCGCGGCACAATTTTGGCATAAGAGGAAATAAATCGGCGTAAGGTTTGAGTGTCTTTATAGTCAATCACCTGAATATTATTGACGCAAAAATGACACTGCTTTGGTTTTTGGATAACATTGTTTGGTTTAGGCATAATTAAGTTTAGTAAATTAAGCAAGATAAGCAAGATAAAAAGCTTAGAATTTACTTATCTTGCTTATCTTGCTGAAAACTTATCTTGCCAATATTTAGAATGGGATATTTTCTACTTTGATTTCGTCGTCACTGGTTGGTTCGGGCTGGCTGAAATCTTCAGTGGCGGCTGCGACGTTGCTCACTGATCCACTGGCTGCGCCTTTGGTGTCTAGCATAATCATATTTTCCGCAACAATTTCGGTGCGATAACGTTTGACGCCGTCTTGGCCTTCCCAGTTGCGAGTTTGCAAGCGGCCTTCAATATAAACTTTATTGCCTTTTTTCAGATATTGGGCGCAAATTTCACCCAAGCGGCGCCAGGCAACAATATTATGGAACTCGGCCTTTTTTTGTTTTTCCCCTTGCGGGTTAGTCCAAATGAGATTAGTGGCAACGGAAAAACTGGTAACCGTTTGACCGGAAGGGGTGGTCCGGACTTCTGGGTCGCGGGTTAAATTGCCGATGATCATGGCTTTGTTTAAATTCATATAATTGATTTTATTAATTAGGCGCGCTATTTTGACCCCGCACTATGCGGGCATTAATAATTATGATAGTTTAAATTTTAAATTTTAAGAATTAGTGATTGATATTTTTAAGAGGGGTAAATTTTTACTCCCTACTTTCTAAATGTGTTTTTGCATCTTTGGATCACCATGGATTAATCAATATAATCTACTAATGATTTTAACCCATGCCCGCAAAGTGCGGAATTATAGTATATCACGCTCCAAAATTTCATCAAGTTTTTGGTCCAAATCTTCCAGTCGAATTTTTTCATGCTCCCCCTCTTTAGATTCGCTCGTCTTAATCTTAGTTTCCAGTTTTTCCCTTGGCGTTCTAAGAAAACTCACTGGTTTCGGTTTAATTTTTGGTGTTTTAACAATAATATGTCTTAGAATATCTTGAGTTAAGCGCAGTGACCGATCCAGTTGTTTAAGATTTTCGCCCGGCAGGTCAAATTCATAAAGAAGATAGTAGCCTTGGTGGTTATGTTTAATCGGGTAAGCCAGCTTTTTTTTGCCCAAATTTTCCTCTAGGGTAATTTCACCCTGAAAACGGCCAAGTAATTCTTTAACTTTTTCTTGGATGGGCGCTAATTCATCTTCCGTAAAACTGGCGGGGATTAAATAAAGTAATTCGTAATGATTCATATTTAATTGTTAATTTATAATGTATAATTTATAATACTTTTTTAGTATTTTTGATAATCGCGGTAATGATTTTTCCAATTTGATTATTTTCATCTAATAAATTATCAATTTTACCTTTGAACGCGGGATAAGATAGTTTTAATAATTGGAGCCAGTAATTTGTTTCTATCGCCGACTTGCGTGCAATTGTTAAAAAATTAATAAATTCTTTCCGGCTGTGTCCAGCTCCACCTTCAACAACATTAGCACCAATTGGACACGCTGACCTTATTGTTTCACGAATTAGAACTCTTGAAGTAATATCATTGGGCACGGTACGTGATACTTTGATTGTCTGCTATGAAAACATTAGACATCTTTTGCCGATGTCAATCTTATTATTCATTATGAATTATTAATTATAAATTAAATAAAAACGTCCAGATTTTCCGGGCGCCACATTGATTAGCTTGTAGGAATTTAGGAAGTTAGGCGGGTAGGCAATAAACAAAATTTATCCTACAAGCTAATTTCCTACAAGCTACAAGCTGATATCGCCTTTCCTTATCTTTAAAGTCAGACAAGGTTAATGGTCGCCTCAGGCAACCCGGAAAAGGCATGTCCCGCACCAAGTCAATCAATAAGCTTATGACTTTAATTTCCTAAAGCCGGAGGCGATTTCGCGCGCTTCCTGATTATCTAAGGAAAAAGTATAATTGCGGACTTTGGTGTGGGGCTTAATTTTTAAGATGATAGTAGTCTATCATATGATGAAAAATTAGTCAACATTACGCAAGAGTAATCCGAGTTTGACCAAAAAGACGATTCTAACCTGATTGAGAGTATCAAATAAAGTTAAATCGATTTACCATTCCGCCCTGGTCAAGGGCGGATTTGGTTTTTGTCAATTAAAATAAATAGCCGTTTATATCTGTGCATAACTTTCTATATTCAACTGTAAGAATTTGTGGGATAATTAAAATATAATACTTAAAAACCAAAAAATTTATGAGAACTAAAACAAAGGTCAGAATTAGCAATAAGGTCTCGGCTTTAATTTTTACCGTGATTTCGCTAGCTGTCATTGGCGGCTTTTCTTATGTTTTTTTGGGGGGTCTAAATTTGCAAACAAAATCCGTGCAAAAGTCTGGGCCGCCTTATTATGACAATTTTGAATGCGATTTAAATCGGACGGTGGCGGATCAGCCCCAAAGTATCTTTACTTCTGATGTTGATGGCGTGGTTGATATAAAAGATTTGACGGTTGTTAAAGATTCGGCTTTGGGAAAATATGGCGCGACCACTCTAACAATTAGTAGCACGGGTGCGGTTTCCAATCAAAGGCCCTGCACTGACCTGAATCGCGATTTGACGATTGATGCCGTTGATGTCCAGTTGATGGAAAATTATTACGCCAGCCTTAAATCAGGCGGCACTAATAAACTTCCTTACACCAAAGAATACAATCGGCTTGGCGATTTTTACTACTATTATTCTTCAACGGACAATGTTTGGTCTGTGGACCAGAATTCTTCCCAAGCCAACGCTAATTACGCGGCCTCAAGCTACCCTTATAATAGAGTCTCGATCGGTTATGAGACATTAGACAGCATTGCCGCAAGTCAGGATATTAAACAGATTGATAACTATTTGGCGCTGGTTAAACGGCAAAATCCTGGTAATGCTGATTCACTTATTAAGTCTAGTATTAATAGTAAACCAGTTATTTATTACCGAGATAAGAATGCCACCTATACTGCAGATTACGGAAAATATATGTTTGGATGTCAGGTGATTTGGTTGACTAATAATATTAAGGGAAAAATAACTTATGTTGTTTTCTCTAGGTTAATTTTAACCTCATTGGCCAATCCTTTTCCTTATTATGTCAATCCGCTGAACTGCCTGGGTAACGCCGAAGGGTTGCGGATTTATAATAAATATTTATTGATTTATCCCAACGTTTTGCATAATTAGGCACCGGTATTGATGGAGAGGGGGCGTAACCGCGCCCTCTTTTTAAATTAATTGTGTTATAATGATTTTGTATGCAATATGTTTTTATTTTAGGCCATAATCCAAAATTTTCTGTGGCGGAAATTTTGGCGGTTTTGCCCAAAGCTAAAATTATTGAACAAAGCTCATCATTTTTAGTTTTAGAAAATAAAAGTTTTAACAGTGCCGAATTAATGAGTCAGCTGGGCGGGACCATTAAAATTGGTGAAATTTTAGGCAACCAGATTAGCAAAAAAATAACGGTGGAAAAATTAAAGCAAATAAAAATTGAAAGTAAATTGAATTTTGGTTTAAGTTATTACGACTGCCCCAAAGATAATTTAGGCATGGAAATTAAAAAAGAGCTAAAAGCCGCTGGCGTCAGTTGCCGTTTAGTCGTCAGCCGAGACAAAATTTTATCATCGGTGGTTGTTTCTAAAAATCAATGTGCGGAATTTTTAATCTTAGGCAAAAAATGGCTGGGAATGACTTTGGCAGTTCAGGATTTTGCCGATTACAGCCAGCGTGATTATGGCCGGCCGGCGCGCGATTTATTGTCCGGCTCAATGCCGCCAAAACTGGCAAAAATTATGATTAATTTGGCTCAAGTGTCAAAGGGCGGAAAAATTTTAGACCCGTTTTGCGGTTCGGGCACGGTTTTGCAGGAAGGAATTTTACTGGGTTATGAGATGGCGGGGAGTGATATTAGCCAAAAGGCGATTAAAGACAGCAAAGAAAATTTAGAATGGCTTTTCGCGTCATTCCCGCGAAAGCGGGAATCTAGTGTTAAAAAGGTAACGGATCCCCGCCTGCGCGGGGATGACAGTGAGAGAGTAAAAGCATTTGTGTTTCAGGTTGATGTTAGGAAAATATCGCAAAAAATAAATAGTATTGACGCCATTGTCACTGAGCCATACCTCGGGCCGCCGCTGAAAGGATTAGAAAATAGAAAACAGATATCAGAGATTATTAATGATTTATCAAAGTTATATCTTGATGCCTTTGGTGAATTTAGGAAAATTTTAAATTATAATAGTAAAGTGGTGATAGTTTTTCCGGCTTTTCGCAGTGGCAAAGAAATTTTGGAATTGCCGATTCTTCAGCAAATAAAAAAATTGGGTTTTACCCAATTAAATAAAGACAAATTAATTTATAGTCGGCCGGACCAGAAATTGTGGCGGCAAATTTACATATTTCAATTGTCACGGTGAACCCCGACGTAGTCGGGGGTGAAGCAATCCTTGGATTGCTTCGTCGCTTCGCTCCTCATAATGACAAAAAGAGATTAGGAGATTACACCCCGACTTTGAAAACAACGACGTCGCCGTTTTTTGTTACTTTTAAATTTTGACAAAAATTTTGACAGAATTATATATTTGTGGTATTATACAATATTCTCACAAAAGAGTGAGAAAATCGTAGTCCTGACGGTAAAATCAGGACAGAGTTCTTTTTAGGCCAGTCATAATGACCAGCCAAACAAAAAGGAGACCAGTAATGGCCAGTCTGACGGGAAGTATTACCCGGGGTCAGGAAACAGAAGCGCTCAAGGCTCTTCAGGCGCGTAAAATTGACGCAGAGGATTTTGCCGCCATCGGCACCAATAACTTATTGGCTAATGAAGTGGCGGCTTTGATTCTAAAATACCGGTTGTTCACGCCGCCAGCCGAACAAATTCAGAAAATTTTGGAAATCAATGAAGCGGTGTGGAAAAATTTGGCAATCACGGCTGAAGCAGTTGCCGCTTTAGGTGATCCGCCAAACTGTCCGCCGTCCGATGATCAGCATCTTTACGGCATTTGCCTGTTTTACGAAACTGGTGACCCAGTTAAGACTTTCCAGCTTAATTGGGAGGCATGTATTCACGTCCATAAGCCGGAAGGTGTTTTGAAATGGGATGGTTTGGTATTCACGCCTCAAGGCGTGCGGCAACGCGACACTGCCAAGCCGCGGCCAATTGGCTTGCGCTGGCAGGTCTGTGAATTAGGCCGGCAATTTCAAGGACAATCTGTCCGAAAAGTGTTGCCGCAATTGGACCAGTGCCAGAAAATAGGCATGGGGCAGGAATTACCTTTAGTCGCCACGCTTCATCCTAAATGGGTAAAATCCATAAATGGACAAGATATCCCGTTTGTGGATGCACCGGATTTGGAAGTGGCTCCGCACGGTCGGGGTGATTTTTTCGGCGCGCCGTCTCTGAGCTTCCTTTCCGACATTCGGCAGGTGGACTTGCACGCCACTAGTGTGGGCCATCGAAGCGGGCGCTATGGCTCTGGCGTTCTTCAGTAGTGTACCTTTGGATGTCTTGGCACGGAATTGAATTTTTGAAAATTTGTAGTCAAGGTCAGCAAGTATTAAGCGGGGTATAGATCAATAAATCTTTACCCCGTTTTCTTTTTTTAAAAAATTAAGAAAATCCAGTCATAATTATTATCAAAACGTTTACGCCTTAAAATGCGACATTAAACAATTTTTTCACTCGGTTTCTCACCAAAAATTGTTTGAGATAATAAAACAAAAAACCAAAGACGAAAAATTCTTTTGGCTTGTTGAAGAAATAATAAATAGTTTTAGTTCATCTGGGGATAACTTTCCGCAGAGAGAAAGAGATAAGTGATAATTTTAAAATAGGCATACCCATAGGCAACGTCACTTCGCAAATATTTGCCAATATTTATCTTAATGAGTTAGACCAGTTTATAAAGCACCAACTGAAAATTAAACATTACTTTCGCTACGCTGATGATTTTATTATTATCCATCAAGACAAGAATTATCTGGGACAGGTATTGGTTAAAATAAATGATTTCATTGAAAATAAACTAAGTTTAAAATTACATCCGCAAAAAATTAATATCCGCAAGTTCAGGCGAAGTATTGACTTTTTAGGTTATATTATTTTACCACACTATGTCGTTTTACGGACAAAAACTAAAAGAAGAATGTTTAAAAAAATTAAGCAAAATTTTAAAAAATATCAAAATGGATTAATCAGCCAGCAATCTTTTAATCAATCCCTGCAATCTTACTTGGGGATATTAAATCATTGTTCAGGATATAAAATCAAAGAGACAATCGATAAGTTAGGTGTTACACCCCGACTTTGAAAACAACGACGTCGCCGTCTTTCATCACATAATCTTTGCCTTCAATTCTAATTAACCCTTTTTCTTTGGCCGCGACTTCACTGCCGCAATTCAGCAAGTCTTGCCAGTTAATTACTTCGGCTTTAACGAAATTTTTTTCAAAATCCGTGTGAATGACGCCAGCGGCTTGGGGCGCTTTAGTGCCTTTGGCCACAGTCCAGGCCCGTGATTCTTTAGGTCCAGTCGTTAAAAAGCTAACTAAGTCTAAGATGCGATAGGCTTCTTTAATTATCTTATCTAAACCGGATTCGTTTAAACCCAATTGTTTTAAGTAATCTTTAGCTTCAATGGGCGATAAATCAGCCAATTCGGCTTCAATTTTTGCCGAAATTTGAAGGTAACTTTGGGCCGAACGTTGGTCGCTAATTTTATTTTCATCAATGTTAAACACGTCAATCATCGGTTTAATCGTAAGTAAATTTAAATCGCGGATCAATAATTTTTCTTTTTCGTTAGTGATAATTTCTTTAGCTAATTTTCCGGCTTCTAAGCCGGTTTTTAATTTTTGTAAAGTTGGTTCAAGCTCCTTAGCTTCTTTTAAATTAGCATGTAGGTCTTTTTGATTTTTGACAAGGCGTTTTTCTAAAGTTTGTAAGTCAGCAAAAATTAATTCTAAATTAATTGTTTCGCGGTCTGATGCCGGATTAACCTTACCGTCAACGTGGATGACGTTGGCATCAGAAAATTCGCGGAGCAGATGGATAATAGCGTCAACTTCGCGAATGTGTGACAAAAATTTATTACCTAAACCTTCGCCTTGATGGGCATTTTTGACTAAGCCGGCAATGTCAACGAATTCAACCGTGGTGTAAATCGTTTTTTCGGATTTTGACATTTTTGCTAGTTTTTCAATACGTTCATCCGGCACGGCCACCACGCCGACATTAGGGTCAATGGTACAAAACGGGTAATTGGAAGCATCCACCTGTTTTTTGGTCAGGGCTTTAAAGAGTGTGCTCTTACCAACATTAGGTAAGCCAACTATGCCGATAGAAAATGACATTTATGTTTTGTTTAAAATTTTCTCAATAATACCGATGACCATTTTGGCCTGTGACTCGTAGGCCTTGTAAGAATTCATTATGTTTGTATTAGCAATTTCGTAATTTTTAGTAGAAATATTTTGTTGAAATGTAATATTAATATAGTGACGATAATCATCTATTGCTTCATTCATAAACCCAATGCGATTCTTAATGTCCAAAAGGTACCCTCTTAGAATTGAATCAAATTTTGAAAGCATTTCTAAATTTGAATCGAGTAAAGAAAGAGAATGTTTTTTGAGAGCTAAGCCCTCTCCAGAACGACCTCGTTGCTTACTTATTTTAACAATACTTTCTCTCTGCTCCCCAGTTAAATTTAAAAGTGGTTTAATGCTTCTAAGAAGAGATTCGTTTGAATTTTTTTCGTTATATTTAGCAAGTATTGGGTTTGCCCACTTGAAAAAGTTTTTATCTATAGTGCCATATCGACTCTCTAAGCTGAATATCACTAGCACTAGCCTTGCCCTTAATTCATGTAGTTCATCTACTAATGCAGTTTTGACACGTTTAGCTTTTTTATAGTCTCTATTGTAATCAATAATAAAATATCCCGCTATACTTAAAAAGCCTCCGATTAGAACTAATAGTAAATCCTTGAATTCATTCATACTTGAGAAGCTTAGCAAATCCAGATTGTTTTTTCAATATGTGAGGCTTTGTTTGAATTACTAAAGCCACTAAAACAAAAACTCCCAAAATTTTAGGGAGCATTGTTCCTGTCTTATTGTGTGGATTAAGTGTAAGACGGGGTCAAGTTTTTGACTCTTAAGCTGTCAAACAGAAAAGCCTTCCAAAAAGCCTTGTAATCTTTTGAATTCACTTCTTTGCTTCGTGCCTTTTTGATAGCTTTGGCCAAAGGTTCAAATTCTTTATTGTCAGGCACATATAAACTCAAGAAATCTTCTACCATAAGTCCTTCAAAAAATCCATCTTTATTTACCCTAATTGAGGAACAGCTGCCGTTGATTGGGAGTAGGGCTGAATCAATGCTAGCCTGCTTGTCCTTAGGGGCAAAATACAAAATATCAGAAATTTTGTCATACTTAAAAACCCAATTATCTTTCTGGACAATCTCTTCAAAATTTCCAACATTATTTTTCAAATTCTCTTGAAATTTTATTAAATTTTCGTTAGTGGCTGGCATAGTTTTCCTTCATTTATATTCGGTGTTATAAGTGCGGTTACTATATCTAGTATTTTCCCACGCTTTCTCCTGATTACTATCTTAACGAAGTATTTCATTTCTTTACCATTCAGAATAAATGTTCTGTTCACCTTCTCTTTATAAAATACGATTGTTTTTCTTTTTTTGATTCTTCCGAACACTTTTTTAATGCTTGGGTAGACGTAGTCTGGATTTTCAATTGCCTCTTGAATATCTTTATCAATAAAATTGTTATTTAGTAATTCGGGTCGGTTCTTACCATATTTGTTTATGTGGTATTGTAAACACTGGTTGGTTAGTATTACTTTCCAGCCTTTGGCAATTCCTTCATTTTGAACAAGGAAATCAAGTCTATGTTCGCTTGGTTCATCAGACATATAAATCTATCAAATTTTGACGTTTTTGTCAATACATAGGGGTTAAAAAAACCACTATAAGTAGTTATACTGGGCTTTGTTGCAGTCTTTTTCATATTTCACCTCCTCCCTATGTACTATAGCATAATTTGAGAAGTAGATAAATAATATGAAAAACTGGTGATGTCGTCAAGCCCCGTCTTTCTTTACAAGGTGTTTTGTTCAGGGGTAGAATGCACGATTCTACCTTGCCTATCTCGTGCCGTGATAACCCGCTTATACTGCGACGGAGGCATTTTAATTACAAAGTAAAACGGTATCAGCTTCTTATTTTCTTGGCTTATTTGATGTCGGTTTGTGTTTACACGATGCCGATAGAAAATGACACAAAATTAGGATTTAGGAATTAGGAAGGTAGAAAGTAGGTCGCCAGAGGTGACTCGCCTGACGGCGAAATTACGAATTAAGAATAACAAGATAGAGAATTTTTTTCAATGAACCCGACCTCGCATAAAATAAAAAAATGGCCACTGGGAAGAGAAAAAAGCCGGTGGCCTAGCAGGGAGCGGAATGCCCGAGGAGGGCTGCGTAGAGTCGAAAGAGCAAATTTAGATGGTCAGGCGGACCGTTTCTGAAACATCACAGGAGGAATTCTGCTTCAGACTCACGCCAATCCGCCCGAGCCGCAACTATGGAATGGGAGGATCGATGTAATATTAATTATAGAACAATAAAGTGATTTGTTAAATTCATTGACATCAAGTAAGGTTTTTGTTAAGGTAAACGCAGTTTTTCAGGAGGGAGAAATGTGGTTTTTTGACCCCGCCCTTCACGAAGAGCGGGGCAGGGCAATTAAAAAAATTAGCTCTTTACAATTTTTGTGAAGTTTAGTTTGTAAAAGGGAGAACAATTATGATTAAACGTTTTACCAGACCGGAAATGGAAGAGTTATTTTCAATCTTGCGCAAGAAGCAAGGCTGGCATGATGTTGAAACTGCTGTTGTCGGCGCTAGAGAAAAATTAGGCGATATACCAGCAGGGATCCGTCAGATGGTGGCGGCCATTGTCATTACCCCAGAGATTCTCAAGCGGGCTGATGAGATTGAGGCGGAAATTGATCATGATCTTTTAGCTCTCATTTTATCAGTCGCGGAGCAACTAGAAGAGGAAGCTCGCCCCTGCTACCACGATGGCTTAACGTCGTATGATGATGAAGATACGGCACTAGCGGTCATTTTAGTGTTGGCTTTGGAATTAATCATCGGCGCGATTGAAAAGCTGTGTTCGGTGGTTTATCGTCGTGCCGTTGAGCACAAGGAGACCGTGATGGTGGCGCGGACTCACTTTATTCACGCCAAGCCATATGTTTTTTCATTGTGGTTTTTTAATCTGCTGGATGATCTGAATGAACACTTGAAAGTACTAAGAGGGGCGATTGAAGTGGTGGGTGTAGGTAAAATTTCGGGTGCGGTTGGTACTTATACGTTACCTCCGGAAATCGAAGAGATCGCTTGTCGCGCTCTTAATCTTCAAGCGGCAAAGATTTCAACCCAAATCATCAGTCGCCGCGTCCATTGTCATTTCGCGTCCGTCGTTGTTGAAGTGGCGAACACTCTTGAGAAGTACGCCACTGATATTCGGCTGATGGCTGGCACTGACTTAAGTGAAGTTGAGGAATGGAAATCACCTAAGGCTCATGGCTCTTCAGCCATGCCGGGCAAAACCATGCTGCGCAACCCAATCAAATCAGAAAACGTTTGCGGCTTGGCTAAGGTAGCTCGAGGCTATCTCTTAACCGCTTTTGAATGCCAAAATCTTTGGCTTCAACGGACACTGGATAACTCAAGCGCGGAACGCGTTTGGTTACCGGATTTAACGACGGTCGTGCATTTCATGCTCGGGCGATTTACTGACGTCTTGGATAAGTTGGTCGTTTATCCGCGGCAGATGGAAGCGAATCTATGGCGGACCGGCGGCATGGTTTTTGCCGAGGACGTAATGATGGCTTTAACCGAGACAGGCATGGCGAGACCGGAGGCGTATGAATTATTAGAAGGTCTTGCCAGACAAATCAGGAAAGGCCCATACACCACTGACGATGGTAAGACGTATCGGTCACTAGTCTATTCTAATCCAACCATTGTTAATCTTTTGGGTATGGTTAGATTGGATAAACTGTTTGATCCGTGGAATTCTCTCAAGAATGTCCAGTCCGTGTATGGACGTTTTGGGATTTAGGCGAAAAAAAGAAAGGAGGGTGTTATGGAAGAAAGGAAGAAATTCGCGTTAATCAGCGTTTACCATAAAGAAGGCATTGTTGATTTTGCCAAAGCACTTTTGGCAATGGGTTTTGAGCTATTAGCTTCAAGTGGTACTTGCCGCCATTTGCGCGAAGCTGGACTTGAAGTTAAAGATGTTGCGGATATGCTGCTTGAAAGTTTTGTTATTCAGGCCCAGCGTGGCGGCATCACTTTTAGTGAAGAACCCCAAGACATTCCGCTGATGATGGCGCAAATGCGTGAGCACGGCATGGATGCCAGCGCAATGCTTGGCCACCGCGTGGTAACTTTATCACGCGAAGTGGCAGCGGCATTATTAGCTCGGTATTTGGAAGCTGACTTGGAAGAATTAGTCAATCGGGGGATTCCCTGGATTGATTTGATTTGCTGTGATTTTTATCCGGCAAGAGATGCTATTGCCAAAATTGATGCCACTATTGATTCAGTCAATGAGATGACTGATATCGGCGGGCCGACTATGGTGCGCGCCGCGGCCAAAGGCAGCCGGATTGTAATTTGCGATCCGGCGGATCATGAGTTAGTGATTAACCTTTTGCAGGCTGAAGGTGATGTTAATAAAGAAACTCGTCAGCAGCTGCGCGCAAAGGCTTTTGCGACCACTGGCGTTTACGATCTGGACCTTGCCCGGTTTTATGGTCAAGGTGAGTATGATGGTGTTTTTGGTAAAAGAGTTTTGACTTTAGGCAAGGGTGAAACTGATGCCCAATCACCGGCGGCGCTTTACTCATCGCGGCAGATCACCTATCCATTGGCGTGGAAGAATTTTTGTATTATTTCTGGTTCTCCAAGTTATGTCAATTCGGCCGATGGTGAACGTTGCCGCCAAATCATTTGCCGTGGCGCCGAAGCATTCCGTCGAACTTTCCGTCAAATTCCTAATATTGCCGTTGCCTGTAAGCACGGCAACCCCTGCGGTTTGGCAATTAGTTGGAATTATCCGGTTAAGGCGATTCATAACACATTGCTGGGTGATCCGATTGCGGTAATGGGTGGTGAGATTATGACTAATTTTGCCATCACCGACGAAGTCGGCCAAATGCTGTTGGCGGTTCCCGAAGAAGATCATCCACGTGTCCGCCGCAAGAATTGGGGTGCTGACGTGATCTTCGCACCGGAATTTTCGGAAAGTTCAGTAATGCTGTTAGGCAAAAGAGAAAAGCGTAAGCTCTTGGTTAATGAAGCTTTGTTTGATCCGCAAATGGTTCCCGGAAAACGGATGATTCGGGTGTTTGACACCGAGGAATTCTTAATCCAAGGTTTGCCGGATTACGTCTTTACTTTAGACAACCTTGACGAACTGGTCGGCCCGGCGCCGGTCCAAGATGACATAATCGATATGATCATTGCTTGGTTGGCGGCTTGGCAGTCGGACAGTAACGCGGCGACGGTTGCTAAAGATGGTACACTCTGCGGACTCGGCTGTGGTGATCAAGATCGGATCTGGTGTTGCCAAGAGGCGATTGCCAAAGCCGAGCGCGCCGGTCATGACTTGAATGGGGCGAAATTTGGCTCCGACGGTTTTTTCCCCTATGCGAGACGCAAAGGTGATGATCAGCCGTTGGAAGGTCCGGAGTTGTTTGCCCAAGCCGGTTGTAATGGTGGCGTGGTGCCTGCGGATGGCCAGAATCTGGTGGAGGTCAAGGCATTTTTCCGAGAGGCGAAAATGTCGGTGGCTTTCGTGCCGGCTAAACATCGTGGGTTCATGTTCCACGCCTAAATTTTTCAAGGAGGGAACAGTTTCTTTCGACCAGCTAGACTCTAAAATGTTTGGCTGGTTTTTTTGTATGCGAACCCGCCAAAATTTTTGCTTTGCCAAAACTTAGGCGGGCGAATCCGCACATCTGAATAAATTTGTAGATTGGTATTTATTTGTAGATTAGTAATACTATCCATTGACTTTTATTATTAACAGGATTATTCTTTAAGTATATGACAGCTGAAAATGAATTGCCGAAAGGCAAACAAATTGGCAAAGTTACCCATTTTTTCAATAAAATCGGGGTGGCAGTTTTAGAGTTAGACAGTGATTTGAAAGTCGGCGAAACAATTGTGATTTCCGGCCGGGGACAGGAATTTGAACAAAAGGTTGATTCCATGCAAGTGGAACATCAGCAGGTGGCCGTGGCCAAAAAAGGTGACGCGGTTGGTATGAAAGTTGACGAGGCAGTTAAAGAAGGTGACGCGGTCTACCTTAAAGGTTAGCAAGATAAGTATTGAGCGAGATAAGCGAGATAAGCAGTAAACCTATCTTGCCTATTTTGACTACTTTACTATCTTGCTCATTTTTTTATGGCTTTAGAAATTTATAAAAAGAAAAGGCATTTTGCTAAAACACCAGAGCCAAAAGGAGAAATTAAAGTTAAAGGCTTAAATCGCTTTGTCGTTCAGAAACATCAAGCTTCTCATCTTCATTATGATTTTCGCCTTGAATTGCCTGAAAATATTATTCAAAGTCCGGCCCGCCTGCCGAAGCCCGAAAGGCGTAGGCAGGTTGTTTTAAAATCTTGGGCCGTGCCCAAAGGCGTGCCGCCAGTGGCCGGTAAAAAAAGTTTAGCCGTGGCAGTCGAAGATCATCCGGTTAGTTATATTAATTTTTCTGGTGTTATTCCTCAAGGCAACTACGGTGCGGGCAAGGTGGAGATTTGGGACAAAGGAAAATTTAAATTATTGGCCCAAGCCGCTCGGTCGTTAAAGTTTGAATTACAAGGGAAAAAATTGAAAGGCAAATACGTTTTATTTCAGTTAAAAGGGAAGAACTGGTTGATATTTAAGATGAAGTAAATTAAGCAAGATAAGCAAGATAAGTTAATAGTTAAAATTAACTGACAAACTGAATTTACTTACTTTACTGAATTTACTATAATAAAGATAGGAGGCAATATGGCGAGGAAAATCACAAAAACAGCAATCTTATTGGTGTTTTCTTTTTTTATTCTATCCGGCTGCCAGCAGACAACGCCCTTAGCCAATGTTACCCAAAATGTTAATGCCAAAATTGATGAGGTACGTCAAAGGCAGGAAGACAAAATTCAGGCGACTCTCAAATGTCAGGAACTATGTCAAAATCAATTGACCACTGATGGTCAAAATTTTGATATTGGTCAATGTTTGAGCAATGAGATTATTGCGGATTGGGTTTGCGATATTGCCCATTCACCTCGGCAAGCCATTGATGATGATCCAGCCAATCAGTGTTCGGCTTTTAGGACCGGGCGGGCGCAGCATTTTGTCGAAGTGGATGGAAATTGTAATGTGATAAAAGTTTATTAGTTAATTTTCAATTTTGAATTTCTAATTTTGATTCAAATTTTAATTATTGAATATTCCCCGCTGAAGGCGGGTCCGCCTTGGGCGGAAAAATTGAATCAAAATTCGGATTTAGAAATTAATTTATAAATATATGATCAAAAATTGGAAATTTGCGATTGGTCTGGGTGCCGGGTTTTGGGTGATAATGTTTATTGGTGTTTCCGCCATTATGGTGGCGCTTTTATCCGAGATTTGGCAAAAGATTTTAGAAATCATTTTAGCCGGTGTGGCGGCGTTTATTTTGGCGCGACTTTATTTTAAAAAACAACCCGGTGAGGTTAAGGACGCTCTCGTTTTGGGTATCGCTTGGTTTATTGTCGGAACAATTTTAGATTTATTAATAACGATTCAATATGTTAAAGCCGGTGCTAATTATTTTGCCGGTCTAAAAACGTTTTATGGCATGTGGAATTTGTGGGTCGGTTTTGTTTTGATGTTTGTTGGAATTATTATTGCGGCCAAAACCACTCACGGCGGCGAATTAATGAAACCGCCACCGCCACCGTCTAGTACCCCAACATCACCTATGGGATAGTTTACTAAAAAATATATAAATAAATATACGTAGGGACAAAACATTGTTTTGTCCCTCTTTTTACTTCCTTACCAGAAACCCCGTGCGAGGTTTCCCGAGCACGGGGATGAATGGGAAAAATCCGATCCAAGGATTTTGCCTGTTAGCGCAACTGTCATCCCCGACCTGATCGGGGATCCAGGAGTTATTCCCAAGAACTGGATTCCCGCTGGAGTTTACCCCGCACTTGTTGCGGGGCGGGAATGACACAACAGACAGTTGCGAGTAGTGGAGTATCAGGAAACCCCGCATGAAAAAAGCCAACCCGAAGGGTGGCTTTTTGAGTGCGGGGAGGACATCATTTTAGAAAATTATTGACAGGATTTATTATCTATGCTATAGTAAAAAGTCAGTTCTTTCTTGTTATATTTAATATTGGCTGAAACACAAAACATATAGGAGAAATAACCATGAATTCAAGGTAACGGCGGGTATGGAATCGGCTGATTTCGCGGTTTGAGTCAAATCCAGATCTGCAGTATAGTCGCGATAGCCGGATGGCCGAGTTGTTGGTGCAGGCGCGGCGGGTTAAGTCGCGGCGGCAACAGGCGCCAAAAAACAGCTTGACGTCCAGATTGCGCCAGCTGACAATCGGTATTGTCAGCAGTGGCCAGTCCGAAATCATTCCGGAAATCATTCCGATGGAAAAGCCGGCATTGACCCTGCCCCAAGCGGCCGCGATCGCCGAGCCGACTATGCCGGTCAACTCAAAGCCGGGTTGGCTTCAGCGGCTGTTTTACCGGCTGCCGTTTATGCGGCGGCAGGAAATCGCCATCTAGTTCGGCGGTGTGCCCAGAAATAAAATCCCTCTTTCGCAGTATGCGGCAGAGGGATATTTTTTAAATTTTAAGACCAAATAACACCCTGATTAAAAAACCAAAGCCAAAAGAGAGGGCGGCAATGCTTAAACTAATTGCCGTCATTTCGGCAAATCTTTTTTTAAAATTAACATTTTTAGCAACAGAAATATAAAAAGTAAAAAGTAAAATGACTAAAATCGCATTTGTGATCGTGAGGGCTAAAGCCAAGTAGAGATTAGGCAAAACTAAATAGGGAAAAATTAAAAATAAAACCGTTAAGATATAAGCAACGCCGGTGTAGATGGCGGCTCTTAACGGATTTTTTTCTTTAATTTCCTCGCTGGCTTTGGTGGACAAATATTCGGAAGCCGCCATGGAAAAGGAAGCGGCAATGCCGGTGATTAAACCAGAGACCGCAATAATTTTGGCGTTTTGCAAAGCCAAAGTTAAACCGGCCAGAGCGCCGGTTAATTCGACTAAGGCGTCGTTAATGCCTAAAACAATGGAACTAACATAGCGGAGTTTTTCCTCGTTGATGAGGTGAATTAATTGTTGCTCATGGCGATCCTCGTCTTCGTGAATGGCCATAGCTTCGGGCAAATCTCTCGCAATTCTTTGGTAGAGCTTTTGGGCTTGTTTTTCGCCTTGTTCCATCAGCCGGATGCCAAAAGTTAATCCTAGAATTTTTGCCATTAAAAAATATCGCCAGACCTTAAACCAATTGGGAGTAATTTGTTTATCAGAATATTTTTGCCAGAATTGATAGTGGTTTAGTTCGTCATGAGCGATTTGGTGTAAAACCTCGAAATTTTTTTTGTCTTTAGTGGCAGTGGCTAATTTTTCATAGACAAAGTGTTCAGTAATTTCATTTTTTTGCGCTTGGGTAATTAAACATTTAATTTTTGTATCAATCATATAGTTTTAGACTTTTGATTTTTTAAAGCTAAATCGTAGACATTTTTAAGTAGATAAGTCACCGTCAAGGGGCCAATCCCCCCTGGTACTGGTGTCAACCAACTGGCAACTTGCGCCACTTTAGGGTCAACGTCCCCGGCCCATTTGTTTTTACCAATTAAATTAGTGCCAATATCAATGACAATCGCGTTTGGTTTAACCATTGATTGTTTGATAAAATATTTTTTTCCTAAAATGATGATTAAAATGTCAGCTTTTTTTGTTTCTTCAGAAAAATTTTTTTCCGGTTTGATAATTTTTACTTTAATATTATTTTTTTCTAAGCTGGTTTTCATCGGCTCGCTAAAGATTGGACTGTTGCAGATAATCACCGCGGTTTTGCCGGATAAATTTTGACTGGTTGATTTGAGAGCGGCTTTGACGGCTTCAATTAACGGCGGGCTAAGTACGTCATAGTTAACCAAAGAATTAATATTTTTTAAGCGCCGAAAACCGTCAACATCTTTTTCCAATTTAATTTTATTAATAATATTTTGACTATTAAATTTTTTGGGAATAGGCAACTGGACAATAATACCGTCAACTTTATCGTCGCTATTTAACCAGCTAATCATCTCAATAATTTGTTGTTGAGTGATGTTGGGCGCGGTTTTATTGCCGTAGAAGTAGGCATGAAAATTAAGACCAATTTTTTCGCAGGCCAGTTTTTTATTTTTGATGTATAAAATGGAGGCCGGATCATCGCCAATTAAAATCGCCGCCAAACCCGGCCGACGCTTGAGTTTGGCGATTTTATTTTTTAAGTCAAGTAAAATTTTTTCGGCAAGAGCTTTACCGTCAATAAGTTGGGCCGGCATGGTAAGTAAGATAAGTAAGATAAGTTTGTAAGCAAGATAAGATTTTAACGAAAAAGATTTTTCTTTAATGAATTTAGTTAAAAAATGAGCTTTCTGCTAGACCAGCAGATCTCTAAAGGTATTAAACGCCATAATTATTAATTTAATAATAAATTGGCGCTATGTTGATTAAAAATGAATACCTATCTTACTTATCTTGCTGAATCCTTATCTTGCTTAAATAGTCATTTCCTTATAAACTGGGAATTCCTGACAAAGCTGTGCTACCACATCTTTTAACTCTTTTAAAATATTGTCATTATTAATATTCTTTAAGACTTTAGCAATAATTTTGCCAATAATTTTCATTTGCCCCTCTTTCATTCCGCGACTGGTTAAGGCCGGCGTGCCTAAGCGAATGCCGGTTGGTTCAAAGGCGGTGCCGGTGTCATAGGGAATGGTATTGCGGTTAGTGTAGATGCCACCTTGGGCTAAAGCTTCTGAACCTTGGCGGCCAGTTAAGCCAAGCGGAGCGCACTTGATTAACATAAGATGATTGTCCGTGCCGCCAGAAACTAATTCCAGCCCTTCTTGGATGAAGGTTTCGGCTAAAGTTTTCGCATTAAGGACAATTTGATGGGCATAAGTTTTAAATTCTGGTTTAGCGGCTTCGGCAAAACAAACCGCTTTAGCGGCAATCATATTTTCCAAGGGGCCGCCTTGGGTGCCGGGGAAAATTGCTTTGTCAATCGCTTTGGCATATTCTTTTTTCGTCAGAATAATCGCACTCCTTGGACCGCGTAAAGTTTTGTGAGTTGTGGTCATAACCACGTCAGCAAAAGGAAACGGCTTTGGGTGGTCATCAGATAAGCATAAGCCGACAAAATGAGAAATGTCAGCGAGTAAAATGGCGTCAACCTCGTCGCAAATTTTTCGGAAAGCTTTAAAATCAAAAATTCGCGGATAAGCCGTGGCGCCGGTGACAATCATTTTTGGCTTTTCTTTTTTAGCCATTTCCCTAATTTCATCTAAGTCAATTTGTTCGGTGTCTTTTCTGACGCCGTACTGAACAAAATTATAAAGCTGGCCGGAGAGATTAACCGGATGGCCGTGAGTAAGATGGCCGCCTTGGTCAAGTTTCATCCCCATAACTTTGTCGCCGGGTTTAAGTAATGCCAGATAAATTGCCAAGTTGGCGGGACTGCCGGCATTGGGTTGGACATTGGCGTGCTCGGCGCTAAAAAGTTTTTTGGCACGATCAATGGCTAACTGTTCAATTTGATCAATATATTGATTGCCGGTATAATAGCGTTTTTGCGGATAACCTTCGGCATATTTATTTGACAAAACTGTGCCCATCGCTTCCAAAACCGCTACCGAGCAGTGATTTTCTGACGGGATCATCACCAGCCCATTTTTTTGCCGATCAATTTCTTTTTGAATTAATTCGGCGATTTCTGGATCTTGTTTTTTTAAACTTTGGTAAATCATTTAAGAAAAAATTAAAAATATAGAATTAAGAATTACGAATTAAGGTTACCACCCCCTCCTGATTCCCCCCCCTTATTTTATGAGGAGAGAGGCGAGGGTAGGGTGAAGGAGGTTTCTCTATAAATAAGGCGAGAGACAATCAGATTAAATTTTAAGAATCAAGAATAAAGAGATTACTAATTTATTTTAACAAATTAATTGAGGGTTGTAAATTATTTTCTAAATTAAGCAAAATTTGACAAAGTGATAATAAAGTAGTAATGTTTTGATATGTTCTTTCAAGGGGATGGCTCTTAGCTGTCGGAGCCTTAACCATCGGGAAGGGAGGTGGATTTTTAAGGAGAGCGCTCTATTGGGAATAATACAGTGGTGGAGTAGAACAAAAAGAGGAGCTATAATCATGAGTTCGGGGAAATTTGGCAACGGTTGTAGGATGGTTGAGAATATACGCGGAGCGTGCCGCCAATGCCACATAAACGTGGCTCCGTTTGATCCTAGCGCCGCACAAAGAGATGGTGGCTGGGTTCATGGGAATTGTTTGCAAGATTACGACCATCATCAATCAAATCAGTCAGTCATTTCAGTGGAAGCGCCATTCAGGCGGGAAGCGATTGCCAAAAAACCAGAAGAATTAGTAGCCGCGTTTCAGCGGCTTTAACGGGAGGGTAGACAGCATTTATCGTTGGTCGAGTCGAGGTTTTGACTCGACCTTTTTTATAATAATTCAAAATTCAAAAATCAAAAATCAAAATTGAGGAACGCCGCTTCGCGGCATTTTTCATTTGCCAAAAATAAAAAGAATTGTTAAACTAAAAATAGACTTTTGATATTTTTTTAAGTTTATGAAAAAACAAAAAAAGTTTATTATTTTAATCCTGACTTTATTGGCTATTTCCTTGCCGCTTTTAGTTTTAGCCGCGGAAAACCAGTTTAACCAATCAACTTATGTCGGCGCCGATGAAATCATTGACGGCAATTTTATTAAAATCGGCAATTTTATTGATTTGCAGGGAGCGATTAATGGTGATGTCATTGTCGCCGGTAATTCCATTAATATCACCGGGCCGGTCGCCGGCGATATTATTGCCGCCGGTAATGTGATTAAAATTAAAGGACCAGTTGGGGGCAGCGTCCGAGTCGCCGGCAGTTTAATTGAAATTAGCAATGAAGTGGAAAGAAATGTTTGGGGGATAGCGAACACTTTAACGATTAATCAAGAAGCCAGAATTGGTTGGGATGTTTTTGCCGGCGCGGCAAACGTTGAAGTTAAAGGAAAAGTTTTAGGCAATATTAATGTGAGCGCCGGCAATTTATTAATTGAAAATGAAATTGGGAAAAATGTGATTGCCGCCATTGACAAAGACGGCCAGATTATTTTAAATCCGCAGGCAAAAATTAATGGTAATTTGACTTATCAGGCGGTCAACAACCAGCAATTAGTCATCCGCGAAGGCGCCCAAATTATCGGCGAGACCAAGAAAAAAGAAGGGGCGCCGGTTGTTAGCGGCTGGCAGCGTTATTTCGGGGTTAATAATTTATTTGCCAAGGTTATTTCTTTTTTTGGTCTTTTGGTGGTCGGTTTAGTTTTAGTGACGATTATGCCAAAAATTGTTTTGGAAGTCAGGCAGGAAATGATGAAAAAGCCGGCGCCGGCAATTGGCTGGGGGTTAGTTTATCTGTTGATTACGCCAATCATTTGTTTTTTCTTGGCCATCACGATTATTGGTTTGCCCTTAGCCATTATTTTAATTTCCATTTACGCGCTTGCTTTATATTTAACCAAAGTGTTTGTCGCCTTAACTCTTGGTTTGGCACTATTAAACAAATTAAGCGGGGCCAATAAATTTAAAGGGTCATTAATTTGGCCTTTAGCTTTAGGTTTATTGATTTTTTTGATTTTAATTAGTTTGCCCATTTTCGGCTGGTTGATTAAAATTATTTTAATGCTTTGGGCATTCGGCGCTTTAATTTCCGTGAAAAAAGAATTTTGGCGACAATATCGTTAATTAATCAGCAAGATAAGTTTTCAGCAAGATAAGCAAGATAAGTTTTTATCTCGCTTATCTCGCTTATCTTGCTTATCTTGCTTAACCTATGGTGCAATTAGAAAAAACAATGTTTCGCGAATATGATGTTCGCGGTCGGGTCAATGACCAAGAGGTCAATGAAAATTCTTCGGAAATTATGGCAAAGGGGTTTGCCGCTTTTTTAAATCGTCGGGGGATTAAAGAAGTGGTCATTGGTTATGATTCACGTAGTTATTCAAAAGACATTGAGCACGCTTTTATTGCTGGTTTATTAAAATCCGGTTGCCGCGTTATTAATCTCGGGATGGTTTTATCCCCGATTTTGTATTTTGCCCAGTATCAGCTTAAAATCAAAGGCGGGGTGATGATTACCGCTTCGCATAATCCGAACGGTTGGAGCGGTTTTAAATTAGGTTACGATTATTCCGTCACGTTATTGCCTGTTGACATTCAAGAACTTTATCAAATTATTTTAAACAATGAATTTATCAGCGGTGAGGGTAAATTAGAAAATTATGATCAAATTATTACTGATTATCAAAATTTTGTTTTAAGTAAAGTCAAATTACAAAAAAAATTAAAAATCGTGGTTGATTGCGGCAACGGTACGGCCGGGCCGATTGCACCAAAGATTTTACGCGCAGCGGGTTGTGAAGTGATTGAACAATTTTGCGACCTTAATCCTGATTTTCCCAATCATGAGCCAAATCCAGCTTTAGTCGTCGCTCAAGAAGTTTTAGCCAAACGGGTTAAAGAAGAAAAAGCGGATTTAGGATTTGGTTTTGACGGCGACGGCGACCGGCTTGGCTTTTGTAACGAAAAAGGCAAAACGGTTTTGGCGGATCAAGCCTTAGTTTTATTGGCTCGCCAAGCGCTTAAAGAAAATCCCGGCGCCGCCATTGTTTTTGACGTTAAATCAACTCAAGGTTTAATTGAAGACATTTCCGCCCGCGGCGGCAAACCAGTGATGTGGATTACCGGACACTCTTATATTAAGCAAAAAGTGAAGGAAACTAATGCCATTTTAGGAGGAGAAAGCAGTGGCCACTTTTTTTATGTCCATGACGGCCATAATTACGATGATGCCATTTTTGCGGCGTTGAAATTTTTAGCCTATTTAAGCGGAGCGAATCAGACTTTTTCGGAATTAATGAAAACGACACCCCAATATTTTAAGTCGCCAGTTTGGCAAGCGGAATGCGCTGACGAAGTAAAATATCAAATTGTTGAAAAATTAGTCGCTGAATTAAAAAAAGACTTTGGCGCCGACCGGGTGATTGATATTAATGGGGCGCGGGTGGAAACTGATGAGGGCTGGTTTTTGGTCCGAGCGTCATCAAATCTGCCGGTTTTAGTCATGGTCTTTGAAGCTAAAACTAAACGGCGCTTGAATGAATTGCAAAAAATATTAAGGAGCTATTTGGATCAATATCCAGAGATTGGCAAAGAATGGGGCAGCGGCTAGGATTAGTTATTAAGTGAATCAAGTAAATTAAGCAAGGCAAGCTTACTGACTTGATTTACTTATTAGCTTGGTTTACTAGATTTATGATTGGTATATTTGATTCTGGCATTGGCGGTTTAACGGTGGTTAAAGAAGTGCTCCGGCAATTACCGGAGTATCAGTTTTTATATTTGGGCGACACGGCGAGAACGCCTTACGGCAATCGATCGCAAGATTTAATTTATCAATTTATGGTTGGAATAGTTGATTATTTGTTTAAAGCCGGTTGTGAATTAATTATTGTTGCCTGCAATACGGCCTCGGCTCAAGCGCTAAGAAAAATTCAACAAGAGTGGTTGCCAAAACATTATCCTTCGGCCACCGCCGTAGCGGGGCAGGCAAACTCAGGACAACGCCCATCAAAAAGGGTATTGGGCGTAATTCGGCCAGTGGCGGAAGAAGCGGTAAAATTATCGCGCTCTGGCCGGATTGGCGTGGTTGGCACCCGAAGCACGATTAACTCCGGCGCTTACAGGCGCGAGATTGAACAGTTGAACCCTGAAATTAAAGTTTTTCAACAGGCTTGCCCCTTGTTGGTGCCGTTAATTGAGGAAGGCTGGCTTAAACGGCCAGAAACGATAAAAATTTTGCGTTATTATCTCCGGTCATTAAAACAGCAAAAAATTGACACTTTAATTTTAGGTTGCACTCATTACCCAATCCTCTTTAAAGAATTTCAGCAAATTAGCGGCCGGCAAGTGAAAGTTTTGGATTCAGCAAAAATTATCGTGGAAAAATTAGTTGATTATTTAAAACGACATCCGGAAATTGAAAGCAAATTAACTAAAGGCAAACAGCACCGCTATTTAGTTACGGATTTAACTGATAAATTTCAGGAAAATGCGCAAAATTGGCTGGGGCAGAAAATCAAATTGGAAAAAATTAGTTTGGACTGATTTTGGTTTTCAAGATTAAGAAAAAACAGTCGCTAGAATTTCTAGTCGACTGTTTAAATTTGATAAAAGATCTTGGAAGCCAAGGTTAAAGTTGCTTGCAGGGCGGTTTGCATTGCCAGCGAAATTGATTTCAGAATGATTCGGTCCCGGACTAAATCAAATTCGCTTTCGCCTAATTCTTGCCAGTAAATTGATAAATCAACCGGCTGATCAATGACTACGACAATGGTATTGCCAAAGAACCGAGGGAATTTTTTGCCAACTGGCCAAAGATCAGACATGCCGCGAATGGCAATTGGCACGACCGTGGCTTTAGTCATACCCGCTAAGCAAGCGGCGCCGGATTCCCACTTGGACAAAACATCTCTGGCCGACTGGTCTAATCCGCGATGTCTTGTTCCTTCGGGGAAAATCATCACCACTCCATTTTTCAGTCGGTGGGCCAGCGGCCAAAGATCGCTGACTTTCGTTTTTTTGCGTGTCAGCGGCAAACACTGGGAAAGCGAGGAGATGAGGGCCAAAATCGGATGTCGGTAAAAATTGTTAAATTCGGGCGTGTGCCATGGCATTAAATTAAAATGCCAAAATCCCCAAGGCCAAAACGCGGCAAAAGTCAAAGCCCAGCTATCCACCCAAGATTGGTGATTTGAGATCACTAAGACATTTGGCTGCCGCGACAGATTTTTGCGGCCAAAGACATAAGTTTTGTTAAAAAGCCGTAAAAATATCCAACAGAATAAGCCCGTCAAAAATAGCCAGACATATCGAATCATCTTGATTAGCATTTTTTATCCCTCTTTTTTAGTTGTTCAAAGACCAGTTATTTTTTGATGATTTGCCGTAGGGCCGAAATAAAAGCGGCCGTGCGTAAATCAATCTTATATTTTTTGGCAATTTTGTCAATTCGTTTAAGAGCTTTAATCATTATTGGTTTTAATTTTTTTAAAATTTGAGCCCGGCTCCAATTTTCTTTTTTCATATTTTGCCGCCACTCAAAATAGGAAACCGTGACGCCGCCGGCATTAGCCAAAACATCGGGAATGACAGTAATATTTTTTTGCCAAAGCGTTTGGTCCGCCTTAGGCGTAATCGGTCCATTAGCCAATTCCAAAATCATTTTAGCTTTAATGCGCGAGACATTATCTTTAGTAATTTGATTTTCCAGGGCGGCTAAAACCAAAAGATCGCAGGACTGCTCCACGATTTTTTGGGGGGATAAATGATTGTGAACAATTTTGCAGTATTTGGCTTCATGGCGGACGCAGACATCAATTCGGCCGTGGTGGCTTTTGATTTCTTTAATTAGATTGTAATTAAAGCCTTTTTTTTTCGGGTCAATGATCGCGGTCTGGGAATCGGAAACGCCAATTATTTTAAAGCCGGACTGATAGAGCTTTTCCGCCATATTAGCTCCGACATTGCCGAAACCCTGAATCACTACCGTGATTTTTTTGGGAGAAATTTTTAATTGTTTTAAAAATTCTTTTAAGACAAAAAAGCCGCCATCGGCCGTTGCCGTGTCGCGTCCTTGCGAACCGTCAAATTCAAGAGATTTGCCGGTAATAAAAGCCGGCTGATTTTTTTTGGTGAGTTTATTAAATTCGTCACTCATCCAATCCATGATTTGGGAATTGGTATTAACATCTGGCGCGGGCACGTCAAGGTTTGGTCCAAGATATTTATAAAACGCCCTGACATAAGCCCGAGAAAGTTTTTCTAGTTCCATTGGACTTAATTTTTTTGGGTCAATAATTACTCCGCCTTTGCCGCCGCCCATCGGAATGCCAACGGTTGCCGTTTTAATTGTCATCCAAAAAGACAAAGCTTTAATTTCATCTAAACTGACTTGGGCATGATAGCGAATACCGCCCTTAAAAGGACCGCGGAAATTATTGTATTGGACGCGGAAAGCTTTGAATTTTTTGATTTTGCCATCATCCATTCTGACGGCTAAATTCGCTTTCAAAATCCGCATCGGCTTTTTTAAAGGCCCAATCTTATTTTGCAAGCCAGCGATTTTCGCGGCTTTTTCTAATTGCGTCATTGCGTTTTGATAAGGATTATTCATAGAAATTAAAAATGTAAAAATCAAATTTTAAAATTTTAGTATCCCGCTTCGCGGGATTATTTTTTAATTTTAAATTGTCATTTTACATTTTGATTTTTACATTTTACATTTTATAAAGGTAGATTTTGCTTGATTTTTTATTACTTGGGTTTAGCTCAATAATTTTTTTGGCTGGCCAGGTCGGCAGGGGAAAGCCATAGCAGATAATTTTTGCGCCCGGCTTTAACTCTTTTTTTAATTTTTTTTCCACTTTAGGCATAACGCGATCAAGTAAAAAACAGAAAATAGCCGAAGCATCTTTAAGGTTGGTTTCATAAAAATTTTTAAAATAGACTTTAGCCGGACTTTTGGCTAAAAAAATATTTAATCTCGCTTTAGCATAAGCCCAGGGGGAAATCTCAAAGCCAATGGCGTTGGCGCCGGTTTTTGCCGTGGCAATTAAAAAACGGCCATCACCGCAACCTAAATCATAGAAAACTTGGCCTGATTTTAAATCCAAACTGTCAATTATTATTTTAACATTTTTTTTTGGCGTTGGCACGAACGGGACCTTGGTGAAAAAAAGAGTAACCATACTAGCCATAACAGTAATAACAAAGATTAGAGCGAGAAAAGCAACTAATGCCAAGCTAAGATAAAGGGTGGTTAAAAACATGATGAGCCATCTTTCAACTAATGCCAATTTTTTTCCGGACTTCTGCCAGCGTTTTTTCCGCAATTTTTTTGGCCTGTTTGGTGCCAATAGCTAAGATTTTTTTTACTTGCTCATCGCTGATTTGGCTTTTCTTCTGGCGAAAGTCGGCAAAATACTGAATAATATCTTCGGCTAATCTTTGTTTTAGTTCGGAATATTTTAAGGTGCCGGTCTTAGCGTCACGGGAAAATTTGGCAAAAGTTTTTTTGGGACTAAAAATTTCCACTAAGTCTAAAAGATTTTTTGCTCCTTGGCTTTTGCCGTCACCGGTGTCCGTCACCGCTTTGGCTAATTTTTGGCGTATAATTTCTGGTTTGTCGTCAAGATAGAGGCAATGGGCTTCACCCAAGCTTTTTGACATTTTTTTGCTTGGTTCAAGCAAGCTCATAATTTTTGGCGATGGCGTATGCAGCGTTTTTGGTAAAATAAAAGTTTGGCCAAAGCGATTATTGAAAAGCCGAACGATTTCGCGGGTTAATTCCAGGTGCTGATCTTGGTCTTGGCCAACCGGCACACTGGTGGTTTTATAAATCAAAATATCAGCCGCTTGTAAAACCGGATAAGTAAAAAGTCCGGCGTTGATGTTTTCCTTTTGTCGCGCTGCCTTATCTTTATACTGGGTCATTCGTTCCAGATAAGAGATTGGCACTAGGCAGCTAAAAATCCAAGCTAATTCCAGATGTTCGGGGATATGTGATTGGACAAAAATTACTGATTTTTTTGGGGTTAAGCCAGCCGCTAAAAAATCTTTGGCCAATTCAATCACCTGCTGCGGCTTTGTTTTTGAGTCGTAATTTTCCGTAATTGAATGATAATCGGCAATAAAAAAATAGCAATCGTTTGCTTTTTGCAATTCCACGAAATTTTTAAGGGCCCCTAAATAGTTGCCGATATGCAATTTTCCCGTGGGCTGAATGCCGGAAAGGATAATTTCTTTGGTCATATATGAAAAGTTCAAAAGTCAAAATTCAAAAGTCAAAATTTAGGTAGTCCCACGGCCGCGGGGCTCATTTTTTTAATTTTTGGATTTTGATATTTTTAATTTATTTGGGATTTGTGATTTTGAATTTGGAATTTTAGTTATTACCTATTAATTTTAATATTTTTATCAATTAAAGTAAAGCAAATTTTTTCCTCCGTTTGTAGGGTGGGGCAATTTGGTCTAGACTTGAATAATCACTGGCAGGACCAT
>MHII01000015.1 GCA_001817425.1 Candidatus Buchananbacteria bacterium RIFCSPHIGHO2_02_FULL_39_17
AAAAAAATAACAATAATTCCAGTTGTAAAAGACGAGGGAAAAGAGGGCGACAGAGATTTTTTGCAGTGGGATACGATTTCGTTAATGAGTTTATTGGGAGTTTATGTAATTATTGCTTATTATAGCGACGCTAAAAGAAGTACGAGATACAGACACAAAATTACAAATCAGCGTTTTGATATTGATTACATCAAGGAACAAATTAAAAACATTCTTTCTTATCAATCAGACGCCTTACATTGGAATCTTTCTCATGTTGATAAAGTTGGAAAAATTGGGGAAAAAGCACTGGGAGCTTACGCTGAAATTTCTAAAAAATTGAAAGTAGAAATGCACTCGCGGCAAACTGCGGAAAAAAGAATTATTGAACTTTTGAAAGGCAAAGATGAATTTATGAAGTTGTCGCGAATGTTGGCAGAAAAAGCTCAAAGACGAGAACGATTGACCATCCAGCCAAAAGAAAATTTATCGGAAACAAAAGCAATAATTACAATACAAAATTATTTAGGCGGTTATTATTATTTCACTTCTGACGAAGCTGGAGTCAAGGGAAATAATATTTTTCTGATCGAAGGTAAACATAGCAAAAATAATTCTTTGCCGTCTTTGGAAGATATTAAAGATGGATTATTGAAAATGATTTTATTTACAAACTTAGAAGATGTAAAAATTGATAGTAAAAAATATAATTCCGTTGCAGTATTGAAGTTGACGGTTGAAAATCATTTTAACGAAAACGACCTCTCTGTTTCACAAAAAGAAATTCTATCGCTATTACAAAAAGAGGCAAAAACCAATGGATTCAAAATAAGTTTATCTTAATCCGTACCAACACAGAATAACTTATAGAATAACTTATGAGTAATAAAAATCGCCTATTGGCGATTTTTTAGGTCTTGACATAAAAATTGTATCTGCTAAAATGGTATTAAAAGGTCGTAGAAGGTAAAAAATAACAATTTATAACTTATGGCATACAATTTCCAAAAATTTGAAGGGCGTAATCTAAGACAAGAAAACAGGATAACCATAACTAAGTCCAATTCTATCGGGTTTCCCAGTAAGTTTTATAACAACAATAAAATAAAGGATTTTAAGTATGTAATCCTTTATTGGGACGGTGGCAATAAGGCTATTGGGATAAAATTTACCAACGAGAAAAGCGAAAAAAGCAAGTTTACTATTATTCATAGTAAAATCGGTTATGGCGGAAGTGTCGTAGCAAGAAGTTTTTTCAAAATGTATGAAATTGACCCAAAAATGTATCACGGTCGCTATGATTGGGAAAAACAAAACATTGATGGAGTTGGTGAAGTTTATGCGATTAAGATTGAGAAGAAAGAACAAAATGAAGAAATCAAAAAGCCATGAAAAAATTCATGACTTCTTGATGATTATAAACGTGGGGCTGGCGGCCGATAGGCAATAAAGGTCGCGCCAGCCGAACCACACCTTTTCAGGTATTTTAATAATACCAAAAAAAGTTAATAAAGTAAATCCAAATGATTCAGATTGGCAAATATAACTTTGACGGCCCATGGTTATTAAATAACACAAATTTAATTGACCGTGCAGCTGTGTATGTTATTCTCTGTTCCCGCAGTAATGGAAATTATGATTTGGTTTATGTCGGGGAAACCGGGCAAACCGGCACCCGATTATCAAATCACGAAAGAGCCGTTTGCTGGGATAGAAGTTGTAGCAGTTCATTGTATGTTGCAATTTTTTGGACACCGTCAGATAGATACACAGTAGATGACCGAAGAAAGATTGAAAAAGATCTGCGAGACCAATATAATCCGCCATGCAATCGTCAATAGTTATTTAAGTGGAGCGGTGGGTTGTTTTCTAGAGATAGCCCACCGCAATACTCTTTGAATCAAAAGGAATAAAACAGATATGGGAATTACAAAACACGATCGTATAGCGAAAGAAATTGCAGAAAAAAAGGGAGTGGAGTATCATTCTGATAAGGGAGTTGATATTCGTACTTCAAGCCAAGTAATTGAGGTTGAAGTAGATGCTAACAAACTGAAAGAAAGCGTTAGTCAACTTCAAGGGACAAATAAAGCACGCTATCTTGCTGTTCCAAATGAACTTGTGAAAGAAGCGATTGACTATACTACCGATACTGGCGTCGGAGTAATGAATGAACACGGCAAGATTAAAAAAAGAGCAAGATAAAAGTTATAAAGGCCCGCCGCAAAAAATTTCGCCAGCCCAAGCGAGGGCGCGGCGGAAGGGGGTGCGGGGGGAATTCCGCCGCGCCCGAGCCGAAGTCCCGCATCAAGTGCGGGATAAACTCCGCTCCCGCCGCCCTGCTCGTTGAGAGCAGAACACCAAAGAAAAGTTTTATTTTCCTTTTAGAAGAAAAAATCCGGCGCGCGCAAAATAAAAAATATAGAGAAAACTTTTTTGCGGGGTGGCGAGCGTTAGCGAGCAGCGGCGGGGCGGAACGAGTTAGTTCTGCTTAAAAAAGGTTCGGATTTCGTCAAACAAACGCACCAAAAAATCATCTTTTAATTAAAAAATGATTTTTTGCTATAATTAAATTAATATGCTCACAGATTTCGAATTACTAAAAACTTTTAGCGTCTCAAAACAAGGCGAAAAAATAATTAAGCTGGTGATGTTTCAAGGTGTAACTGATGTTGCGACCAATATTCGCCAGGCCGAATTAATCGACCAAGCCATTAATAATGTCCTGATTAATGATAATAAATTTAACGGTCTGGTTGATCTATCAGCTTTAGGCCCTGCCGCTCATTATCCGTCGCCTAAAGCCCGCCAAATTTATTCAGACCTAGTTAATCAGGAAAGGCTGGAAAAAATTGCCGTCATCGCCCCCCAGTTAATTTTGCGCTCAATTATGCATTTTATCGCCACCAAAACTATGACCAACAAACCAATTAAATTTTTCAAAGATTATAATACCGCCTTAAATTGGCTTATGGATAAAAATGAAACTTTTTTGCAGATTGGCTAAGGGTTGATAATTTTTTAACTAATCAAAAACACGCCAACCAACGGGCGCGTTTTTTGTTTTAATTTTCCAAAAATACTTTAACTTTTCAAGGCTTCTTTGAGATTTTTTCCGGCCTTGAATTTCGGCACCTTAACTGAAGGAATCTCAATTTTTTCCTGGGGATTTCTCGGATTAACCCCAGTACGGCCTTTCCTGGTCCGAGCCGAAAAAGCGCCAAAACCAGTGAGAGTGACCTCTTGGCCTTCCTTAATTTTATCAGTAATCATCTTAGTTATGGCATCAACAACATCTTCAACTTCTTTTTTAGAAACGCCAACTTTTTGGCTAATGGCTTCAATTAACTCCGCTTTATTCATAAAAATAAAATTAAATTTAATTATTTTAAAAACTAATAGCTAAAAGCTACAAATTAATAATACTATACCTTAATTTTTTTGTCCAGCTGTTTAAACTTTTTAACCTTTTTATTTTTACGATCAAGCTCCAAAAAAACCGCGCCAATCGTGACTTCGCCTTCTTCAGCGACGTCAATTTTTGGCGGTTGACCAGTCAAAAAACTTTGAATAATCGGCTCTTTTTTATCACCGATGACTGAATCAGTCGCTCCAACCATGCCAATGTCAGTTAAATAAGCCGTGCCGGCGGGCAGAATTTTGGCGTCCGCGGTCGGAATATGGGTGTGGGTGCCTAAAACCGCACTGGCCCGGCCGTCAGCATACCAGCCAAAAGCCACTTTTTCCGAAGTTGCTTCGGCATGGAAATCAACGATAACACCGTCTAAATTTTTCTGATCAACTTGAGCTAAAATCTCATCAAATTTTTTAAAGGGGCAATCCAGTTTTTCGTCCATAAAAACCCGGCCCAAAAGATTAATCACTAAAAGCTGCCTTGTCCCCACCGGCACAATTTTATAACCCAGTCCCGGAAAGCCAACCGGATAATTAGCCGGCCGAATCAGCACGCCATCAGTTTCACTTAACAATTCCATAGCCTCCGGCTTAGATAAAACATGATTGCCAGAGGTAAATAAATCAATGCCCGCCTCTCTCATTTCCTGTAAAATTTTTCTGGTAATACCCGCGCCATGGGCTAAATTTTCGCCATTAGCAATAATCAGATCAGGCTGATAAGTTTTTTTAAACGTCGGCAAGGCTTTTTTAATTGCCCGGCGGCCGACTTTGCCAATAATATCACCAAAAAATAGTATTTTCATCCCGTTAGAGATAGGTCGCGGTCAAACACCGCCCCCTATTAATTAATATTTAGATATTACTTATAATCGATGTCCCGTTATATCCATGCGCGACCGCGATCTCTAACGGGATTCATAGTTTGCATTTTATCTGGCATACCCGGTAGTAGAACTTTGATATTTTACAACCATTAAAAATTTAAAATTAATAAGCTATGGACTATTAAAATTGAAAATAATAGTCTGCGTTTAATCTTTATGTCGCCGCAGGCGACTCATCAAAGTTTCACTACCGGGCGTATTCAATCACCCGGGTTTCGCGAATCACCGTCACCTTAATTTCACCGGGATAGCGCAATTCGGCTTCAATTTTTTGAGCAATGTCCTTGGCTAATTTATGGGCGGCCAAGTCATCAATTTCTTCTGGCATGACAAAAATCCTAATCTCGCGGCCAGCGGAAATCGCATAAGCCTTTTCCACGCCGGCAAAATTCGTCGCCGCCTTTTCTAATTCATCAAGCCGTTGGAGATATTGTTCATAAGTGTCCTTGCGGGCGCCAGGTCGAGCGCCGGAAATCGCATCCGCCACCTTAACAATAATCGCTTCTAAAGTCTTAGGCGAATCTTCATGATGACCCTTAGCAATGTAGGCAATTTCTTCCGGCAGGCTGAATTTTTTCAAAATATCATAGCCAATTTCCGGATGACCGCCTTGAATCTCGTGATCAACGGCCTTACCAATATCATGAAGCAAGCCGCCCTTTTTTGCTACGGCAATATCCGCCCCTAATTCTTCGGCTAAAAGCGAGGAAAGATGAGCAATTTCAATGGAATGCTGTAAAATATTTTGGCCATAACTGGTACGAAATTTCAGACGGCCTAAAATCTGAACTAATTTTGGATCTAAACCGGTAATGCCTAATTCATATAACGCGCTCTCGCCGGCTTCGCGGATTTCCGCGGCCAATTCTTTTTTCGCGCTTTCAATCGCTTCTTCAATTTTTGCCGGATGAATCCGACCGTCTAAAATTAAGCGCTCCAAGGCTTTCTTCGCCACATTGCGGCGAATCGGAGAAAAGCCAGAAACCGTGATGGCTTGAGGCGTGTCATCAACGATAATTTCCACGCCTGTCAAGCGCTCAATCGTCCGAATATTACGGCCTTCGCGACCGATAATCCGCCCTTTCATTTCATCAGACGGCAAATCAATCGTTGAGGTTGTCGTTTCCGCCGCATGGGACACGGCACAGCGTTGGATAGCCAGAGTTAAAATTTCTTTGGCTTTTTTCTCCCACTCGGCGGCGGCCAGGTTATTTAATTTTCTAATTCTAATCATTAAATCATCCTTCATCTCTTTTTCCAGATTATCGAGTAAAACTTTTTTTGCCTCGGCTTTAGTTAATTCCGCGATTTTTTCAAGTTTGGCAATCTGCTCCTCTCTAATTTTTCCAATTTCTGATTTAGCTTTTTCAATTCTTTCCGCCTTATCCAAAAGTTCTTGTTTTTTGTTTTCCAATTCAAGCAATTTCTGATCAAATAAAGCCTCGCGGTTTTCTAAACGCCGTTGCAGGTGATTTAATTCCTGTTTTCTTTGCTGTTCTTCACTTTTAACATTTTCAATAATCTTTAAAGCCTTATCATTAGCTTCCAGCAAAATTTCTTTTTGTTTCGCCTTCGCCTCGCTTAACAAAGCTTCAACTTTGGTTTCAATGGTATCCTTACGTTTAACCGCCCAAACTTTGCGCCACTGATAACCAAAAAATACTCCGCCAACCAGGCCGAGGGCTAAAGCCACGATAATATAAATTAAAGTCATAAGTTTCTATTTCCAAGAAATAGAAGGCCAAATGACGACTTGCCGCCTAGAGTTGAACTAATAACCGTTAGGGGCAAATTTATGAAGAGATTATTTCCGCCGAGAAACGCCAAAAACGCCAACCGGTTTTCCTAGGCGAAGAGTTTGAAAAATAAGGTTAAAGTGAAAATAATTTGACAACACAGAAATAAATTTTGAGAAAACCGCAGCCATTCAATACCAATTCACCACTACCCCTCCGGTTCCAATAATACTCAATCTCTTTTAACGTCACTAAGTCTCTATTTTCCGTTAATTATTTAGTCTTTTTTAGACTACCATATAAACTAATTTTTGGCAAGCTGTTGTTAAAAATAAAAAAGGGGCGATGTGATTAATCGCTCCTTAGCGAGAAAGATCGGTTTCCAAAATAACCGTGAAAGCCAGTCCTATGATTGGCGTTGGATCACGGTCTCGACCAAAGCTAGAAAGCCGGCTTCATCCTGGACGGCCGCAACCTCTTCGGTGGTTACAGTGTAGCCGTACTGATTGGTGATCTGCTCATAACGGGGAAGTCGCGACTGAAACAGACGCAAGAACACCCAACGCACGAAGTCGTCGGGATCAATCAATGAAACACAATTGAATGAACGCTCATGAAGGTACATTGCGAGCTGTTCATCAAGAAATGCTTCACGATAATATAGCGGCTTGGGATCTGCTTCAGCCCGCCGGATCAGTTCCTGCTCATCATGCTCGGTGGCTCTGATATAAAGAATCAGAGTGTGCTGACTAAGCACTTCCAAAACTTGCGGATCATCAAGCTCACAGAGACTGCCACCGGCATCATTAACCAAATGTCGATAGCCATAGAGCTCCTGAGCCTTGCGAATGAAATCAGGCACATCTCTAAGAGCCGCTATTTCCGCTGCCCGATGCAATGATTGTCGCCGCTTAAATTCCTCCAACGACAACCCACCAAGTAACGGATTACCCAGCTTGCCCAGAAAAGTCGACACCGGCTTGAGGTTATCGATGGTAATGTTGTTACCGATGTAGATAGCATCGGCGCGCAACAGATCGCGCAAAAACGGAATCTGCATCATCTGACGCTTAATGTTATCAAGAATTGGTTCACTAAGATAACGAGTTCCAATACGGTAATCAACCGAATAGTGAAACCAATCACGAAGCCGCAAGATGCACGACAACCTGGTCTTGCCGACCCCAGACATCCCCAAAAGAGTGATCGCCTTATTTGGCCAATTCTGAAATTGACTAACGCTGAGTCTCATCTTTATAGTCTCCCTAGTTGGTTTATAACCATGCCAATTATCAAAAAGCGAATCGACGCGTCAAACGAAACCCTGACACGTAAATTATTGATGAACCAATTAGTTCACTTGTAACAGACAAATAAACCAATTAATCCAGTTTATTACCCTAACACATTTAACCGAA
>MHII01000016.1 GCA_001817425.1 Candidatus Buchananbacteria bacterium RIFCSPHIGHO2_02_FULL_39_17
AGTAATGAGCAATCGAGGAAAAAATAAACGCAAGCGAAAACACGAATTTGCTTTTTCGGGGTTTATGAAATGCGGAAATTGCGACTGCCTCATAACTGCCGAAAAACAAAAAGGACACCACTATTATCGTTGCACCAAGAAAAAGCAAAAATGCGATGAAAAATATTTACGGGAAGAAAATCTTGTTGAACAGATGAAAGGGATTATTCAAAAAGTTTCTTTGCCTGATGATTGGGCAGAAAATATGTTTGCCGAGATAGACAAAGAAAAAGAGCAAGCAAAAGAAGAAACGAAAGTTTTTGTTCAAAATCTTCAAGCCCAAAAAGTGGAAATTGAAAGCAAAGCCGAGAACCTGCTTGATTTGTTTATCGGTGGCAAAGGCATTGAGCCCGAAGAATACCAAGCCAAAAAATCAAAACTGCTTAATGAGAAGCAGGACATTTTGGGAAAGATAAGAGATTTTGAACAAAAAGGAAATAATTGGCTCGAACCGATGAAAGAAATGATTTTAGCCAGTAGTCAAGCCAAAATTCTTTTGTCGCAGAGCGACAATCAAGAAATCCGAGCATTCCTAAAAAATATCGGCTCGAACTTCATTTTGAAAGATAAAAAATTCCAATTTGCGCTTAAAATCGGCTGGCGAGCCCTCGCAGAGGGCGAGCCAACAAAGACATTTCCCAACTGGCGGAAGGGGCGGGATTTGAACCCGCGATACCTTGCGGTATACCTACTCTCCAAGCAGGCGCACTAGACCACTATGCGACCCTTCCCTATTTTAAAAAATTTTTTCCTAATTAAAACGGAGGCGAGAGGCTTTAATAGCTTTAACGAAGATTTTTTTATTGATGGCAGGGCGGTGGGGGTGAAATTCGAACTCACGGTACCTTTGCAGGTACTATGGTTTTTCCCGCACCATTTATTTTTACTTTAATAATTGAGCGGAGGGGGTGAGATTCGAACTCACGGTGACATTACTGCCACGACAGTTTTCAAGACTGTTCCGTTAGACCACTCCGGCACCCCTCCGCTCAATTATTAACATTATTTATAGATGCGGGATCCTCGATTTTTTGTCTCGCCACCGGCGGGAGAAAAATCGGGACAAGACCGTTACATTAAACCACTCTGTCACCCCACCGCCATAAAGCGGGACAAGCCTGCCCCGTACCAAGCCAATCGGTTAATCTTGAATCTGAATCAATTTAAGTCGAAGGCGACTCCGCGCGAAAAAATAAAATTTTTCTAATTTAACTTTAACGTGGGCTTTGGTGCGGGGACTGCCCCATTTAACCGCGGAGTTTACCCCGACAAATGTCGGGGGCACCCCTCCGCTTTGTTCAAGAAATTTATTTAATTACTCCTATATTAAATCAAAAAATGGCTTTTTAGTCAATTTTCTTGCTAATTTCTGTCATTAGGGTAAAATAATAATGCTATAATCAGCAGTTTTTCTTTTAAGTATATCATCAAATATTATTTTAATTTTAGATTGAAAGGAGATAAAACTATGACGGCAAAAGATAAATCAGTAATCAAGGTGGTAATTCTAACCGCCGATCAATTTGAAGATATGGAACTTTTTTTCCCTGGTTTCGCCTATTGGAGGCAGGAGTCAAGGTTGATATCGCGGTGCCAAAAAAAGGTCCTATCCACGGAGAACATGGCTATGGTTTGAAAGTGGAAAAAACTTTTGTTGAGATTAACCCCGATGATTATGATTTATTGATTATTCCTGGCGGCGCACCGGATGGCGCACCAACTACGGTGCGTAAAGAGCCTCAAGCCTTGGTGATCACTAAATCTTTTTTTGCCAAAAATAAGCCGGTGGTGGCAATTTGTCATGGCCCATATACCTTAGTTTCCGCTGACGTGGTGAAAGGTCGGCATTTAACTTCATATTGGCACGATGGTGTGCCTGAAGAGATCGAGGCCGCCGGCGGAATTTATGAAGATAAGGCCGTGGTCGTTGACGGCAACTTAGTCACTGCCCGCTATCCGATGGATCTGCCATTTTTTACCGACGCAATCATGAAATTGATTCAACAAATTAAAAAATAATTTATGCCCGGAGAAATTGACGAAATTAAAGCGCGAGTTGATATTATTGATTTAGTTTCCGAATATATTCGGCTTAAGCCCGCCGGCACCAATAATTGGCGGGCGCTTTGTCCATTCCATAACGAAAAAACCCCGTCGTTTATGGTCTCGCGCGACAAGCAAATTTGGCACTGCTTTGGCTGCGGCGAAGGCGGCGATATTTTTAGTTTTGTCCAAAAAATTGAAAATTTAGAATTTCCCGAAGCCTTGCGCTTACTTGCCCAAAAAGCCGGCGTGACCTTAAAAGCAGTTGATCCTCAATTAACTTCACAAAAAAATCGTTTGTTTGACATCTGTCAATTGGCGGCAAATTTTTGGCATAAAGTTTTAACTGAATCGCCGGCCGGAAAAAATGCTTTGGTTTATTTGAAAAATCGTGGTTTGACTGAACAAACCATCAGTGATTTTAAAATTGGCTATGCGCCGGAATCTTGGGATACCTTGGTTAAATTTTTGAAAAGCCGGGATTTTAAAGATCAGGAAATTTTTTTAGCCGGTCTCTCGGTTAAAAAAGAGCGGGGCACGGATTTTTACGACCGCTTCCGCGATCGGATTATGTTTCCGATTAATGACGCCCACGGCAACCCAATTGGTTTTTCCGGCCGACTGCTGACCGAAAAGCCGGAGGCCGGCGGCAAATATATCAACACTCCCCAAACTTTGATTTATAACAAAAGTTTGGTTTTGTTTAATTTGGACAAAGCCAAGCCAGAGATAAAAAACAAAGATTTGGCGATTATTGTTGAAGGCCAGATGGATGTTGTTTCTGTTTGGCAAGCCAAAACATTAAATGTCATTGCCATGTCCGGCACGGCATTAACCCCGGATCATTTAAAAATTTTAAAACGTTACACCAAAAATTTGGCCTTTTGTTTTGATATGGATTTAGCCGGTGAATCAGCGGCTCGGCGCGGCATTGATCTTGCTTTAGGTGAAGATTTGGACATTAAAATTATTGTTTTGCCCGTTGGCAAAGATCCGGATGAATGCGTCCGCCATCATCCGGCGGAATGGCTGGCAGCGGTTACTGGCGCCAAATCGATTATGGAATACTATTTTGAAAAAACTTTCAGCCGTTTTGATCCGAAAACCGTTGACGGCAAAAAGAAATCAGCGGCCATTTTGCTGCCGCTGATTAACCGGCTGGGCAGTAAAATTGAACAGACTCATTGGCTCAGTCAACTAGCCGAGAAAATTAAAGTTTCTGAGGCGATTTTGCGCGAGACCATACCCAAAATTCAAAGACAAAAAATTGATGAGAGGAAAACGGCTGCTTTGGTGCCTAGCACTGACCGCGACCTGATGCTTGGTCAGCGGATTTTAGCGATTGCTTTGAAATACCCCTTGACAATTTCTTTTCTCATTGACAATTTGCCGCCGGAAATTATCATCAATGAGGCTTTAAATCAACTTTACAAACAACTAATTATTTATTATACTGAAGATATTAAGAGCACCATCTCTGATTTTAATTATCAGAATTTTCATCTTAAACTTAAACTTAAACAACTTAAACCGCAAAACCTTGAATCATTAGCTGACCGGCTCGTCTTGGCTGCCGAGAAGGATTTTTTTGATTTTGATTTTGAAACAGTAGAAGATGAGCTGTTCATTGCTATTAATTTCGCCAAGAAAAATTTTTATTCAGCAAAACTTAAAAGATTAGAAGATCAAATTAAAATTGCGGAAAAACAAGGTGACGCCAATGAGGTAAAAAATCTTTTAAACCAGTTTAATGAAGTTGCCGCTCAATTAAAATTACTTGAGTAATTTTAAATCTGGAATTTGAAGCAATAATTTATGTTTCAGATTTCAGGTTTTATGATTTATGTCAAAACGAAAAAAATTAGCCGGAAAAATTAAAAATAAAAAGAAAGTCCGGAAAAAAAAGTCAGGCAAAAAGGCGGGCCGGCCTCGCCGAACGCTCGCCTCGATTCGGCGAAGCGGGCGAGTCAAGGCGGGCCGGCCAAAATTAAAATTGGACAAGTCAAAAACGGTTTTTAATCAGGCCGAGGCGGAAAAACTGATTAAAAAAGGCCGGGTGCGCGGTTTTATCACGGAAGCGGAAATCCTCCATGTTTTTCCCGAAGTTGAAGAATATTTAGATGAGTACGAAAAATTTTTAAATAAAATTGATAAAATCGGCTTAGCCACCGTTGAGATGGAAGATGGCATTTTGTCGTTAACGGAAAAAAAATCAGAAATTCTAAATCAACTGGGCGTGAGCGGCAAGCAGAAGAAAAAATTTGAGATTTCTGATATTTCCGCTGACTCAATCCAAATGTATCTGCGCGAAATCGGTAAAGTGCCGCTTTTAAAGCCGGAAGAAGAAATCTCTTTAGCCAAACGTTCGGAGCGCAGTGACCAAGAAGCCAAGCGTAAATTAATTGAAGCGAATTTGCGGTTGGTTGTTTCCATTGCCAAGCGCTTTACCGGCAAAAGCCTTTCCCTGCTTGATTTAATCCAGGAAGGCAATATTGGCTTATTTCGGGCGGTGGAAAAATTTGACTACCGCCGCGGTTATAAATTTTCCACTTATGCCACTTGGTGGATTAGGCAAGCGATCACTCGAGCTCTCGCCGATCAGTCGCGGACGATTCGGATTCCGGTTCATATGGTGGAAACGATTAATAAATTTAAACAAGCGGAACGGCAGTTAATCCAGGATTTGGGTCGCGAACCATTGCCGGAAGAAATCGCGGCGGAGATGGGCGAACCGCTTGACAAAGTTCACCATATTATTAAAATTAGCCAGGAAACAATTTCAATTGAAACTTCGGTGGGTGAAGACGATGAAGATAGTACCCTGGAAGATTTTATTGAAGATGTGCGCACAGTGACGCCAGATCGGGCCGCAGCCCTGCAACTTTTGCGCGATTATGTTAAAGATGTGATTAAAGATTTAACCCCGCGCGAGCAAAAAATTTTAGAAATGCGTTTTGGTTTAACCGATGGCGTTTCTCACACTTTGGAAGAAGTTGGCCAGGAGTTTGATGTCACCCGCGAACGGATCCGGCAGATTGAAGCCAAATCTTTGGAAAAAATTGAGAAACACCAGTTAATTGAAAAATTGAAAGACTATTAAAATCATAGTGCAAAAATTTTATATAAAATAATCCAATTTAAAAATATGAGCAGTGAATTGAAAAAAAATATTAAGATCATTAACCAAAATCTTGATTCTCTAAAGAAAGATTACGGTGTGAAGAGAATTGGAGTGTTTGGGTCTTTTGTTAATGGCCGACCGCGCAAAGACAGTGATATTGATATTTTGGTTGAGTTTTCTCAATCAGTAGATTTTTTTGATTTTCTGGACTTAGAAGATTATTTGAGTAAAATTTTAAAAAGGAAGGTCGATTTAGCAACTAAAAATGCTCTCAAGCCCATTATTAAAAAGAAGATTTTGAGCGAAGTAGTTTATGCCAAAAAATAAAAGAGATTACAATCTTTATATAGCTGATATTGAAGAGTGTATTAAAAGTATTGAGTTGTATACTAAAGATTTAACTTTTGAAAAATTTAAGAATAATAAAATGGCGATTGACGCGGTTGTCAGAAATATAGAAATTATTGGTGAAGCCGCTAATAATATACCCAAGGAAATAAAGGTTAAGCATTCGGAAGTGCCGTGGAATAAAATCATTGGGATGAGAAATAAAATAATTCATGAATATTTTGGCGTGGATATAAAGATTATTTGGAAGACAATTCAGAGACGGATTCCGGAATTAAAAAAGTTGATAAATAAGATAAAAAGTTATAGATAGTAAAGTCACATCGTCGAAGGATGAGTGTGTTTTTGGCGACCCGGTTTTAGGTTAAAGCCTTGAAGCTTAAAATTTATCAAAATAGAGCAAAAAATGAGCCATATATTCTGAGGTAGCTCAATGGTAGAGCGGCTGACTGTTAATCAGCGGGTTGTGGGTTCGAATCCCACCCTCAGAGGAGACTGGACGCGTTCCAAAGCGACCGGTTTTAGGTAGTAATTTTAGCCAAAAAAACAGTCAAAAAGTTCTAGACCAATCCTCGGGTAAATTGGACAGAACAACCAGATAATAAAAAAGCTTCTAAATTAGGGGTTATTTTTATTGACAAAAATATCTGTTTATGGTATATTGTATTATTCGCTCTTTTTAGCTATATTATTAATACTTGCAAAACAAGTAGCCATAGCCAAAAGCCACCCATTTATACCAGATCCAAAATCGAGTTTAGGATGAAACTGTATTGTGTGGTTTCTGGCTATGGCTGCATTGAGTGGCCCTCTAGCAAAAATCAACGGCACATGTGCCAACCGAAAGGAGGAAGACATGTCTTCCTACAAAGAGGGCCAGACTCATCAACTGGCAAACGCTTTAGAAGCCGAGGGGTTCACTCCGGAAGAAGTTACTGCCCTCGGACAAAATCGGAGCGAAGCGCTTACCGGCCTCAGGCTGGTGTTGCGTGGTCTGGCAAAGATCGTGCGCGAGTGCTTCAAACTGGAGTGTCAGAAGTCATTCTCTCCCGAGGAGTTTATCGGCAAAGGCTGGACCGTTTGGAAAGGCCAGGCTGATGGTAACGGCTTGGAAGGCGAAGAGGATCGCGACACGCGCGAGGACACCCTGTCGGTCATCGACTGGGAGCAGGTCCTACTAGAGGATCACCTCCAAGAAGGGGAACCCTCGGTCCATGGCGAAGAGAAGCTCAGACGCGCCATCGCCAGTGGCAACATCAACCTCGGCGGTCGGGCGTTCCTCTCGCTGTGGGAGGATTATCAGACCAACCGCGAAAGCAGTGTACTGGAGAAGTTGCGTCGCAAAGGTGTGACGCGTATTTACTTCTTCGGTCTTCGTCTGCGGGACCCGCGCGGCGATCGGGATGTGCTCTATCTGTATGTCTGCGGCTCGCAGTGGTACTGGATCTGTCACTGGCTCAGTCGCCACTGGAATGCTAGCGATCCGTCGGCCTCCCTCGCAAGTAACTAAGTCCTTTGAACTTAAGACCTTAGGCCTTTGGCCTGAGAACTTAGTCCTTAGGACCTGCCTACGCTGCCGCTTCGGCAGGCAGGCTTGAATTCGTCGACCCGCACGGTTAACTCTGTTGCGGGTCGATTTCTTTTTCTTTAATTTGAAAATGAAAAGTTAAATTAAATTTGCTATACTAAAGAAGGTAGTAGGTGAATACGTCAGTGACTACGGTTGCTGACTACCGAATCCAGTTATCATATATCTCAGAGTATCTCCGACCAAGGTTTGAGATAGAGTAGAATATGAAACTAAAAAAGAAGTTACTTGGTATAAACGCTAGGGTATTTAAGATACCAAATACGATACAGCCCCAAGAGTATTCAAAGGGCAGTGGAATAGACGGCGTTTATACATTTTCTGCGGAACCCGAACGGCAATCGGAATGTGCTCTATCTGTATGTCTACGGCTCGCAGTGGAACTGGAACTATAACTGGCTCAATAACCACTGGAATGCTAACAATCCGTCGGCCTCCCTCGCCAATCACTTCTTTCTCCCCCTTATTTGGGGGAGTTTTGTTTTATCAGTTGGCCGTTCCAGCCGCCTAACATTTTACCGATTTCATCAAGTAGTGCAGATAGTGCACCGTATTTTTTATTATCTAAACTTTTAGTTTCCCACAGCACCATTAGAAGTATTTTAAGTGCATCTAATTTTTGAATTGCTCGGCGGACATAAGGCGATTTTTCCTGCCGAGATAAAAAACTGGCAGTAGCAATGGCCTCAATGACTTCAATAAATAGGTTATCTATTTTTTGACCCAGCGAATACCGCTGGATTTTTGGTAATGCTTGGTAGTAGCTATACCAGAGTAAGTAGGAGGATTTCACTTTTTGCAAGACTGGCAAAATTGTTGGGGGGGGGTAGGATATGACATATATGGGAAAGATTCAATTTACTAATAATTATCAGTATATCATTTCCATTGAGAATTTATTTGACGCCTGGAAGGAATTTTTAAAAGGTAAGCGTTCACGTAAGGATGTCCAGCAGTTTGAACTTAATTTAATGGAAAATATTTTAGCGCTTTATAATGATTTAGCTAATAAAACTTACCAACATTCATCATATCATGCGTTTAACATTTCTGACCCCAAACCAAGAAATATTCATAAGGCTAGTGTTAGAGATAGGTTATTGCACCACGCACTTTACAGAGTTTTATATCCATTCTTTGATAAAACCTTTATTGCCAATTCTTATTCGTGCCGGAAAAATAAAGGAACGCATAAAGCACTCAACTGTTTTAGAGCTTTTACCTATCAAGCGTCAAAAAATCACACCAGAACGGTGTGGGTTTTAAAGTGTGACATTAAAAAGTTTTTCGCTTCTATCGATCAAGTGATACTTTTGGATATTGTGGATCGTTATATTGCTGACGACGACATTCGCTGGCTTATCTCGCAAATTGTTTCCAGCTTTAACTCAACCGAAAAAGGTAAAGGACTGCCACTTGGAAATCTCACCTCACAGT
>MHII01000017.1 GCA_001817425.1 Candidatus Buchananbacteria bacterium RIFCSPHIGHO2_02_FULL_39_17
TCAATGAAAAATTAGCTTTTGGTCACTGGGAATCAGACACTTTATTACCGACAAATCAGCGCCGGAGACGACCGAAGCGATTCGCGACAGCATTGGTTCTTTACCTCAATATCTTTGGTAATCCATCCCCAAAGGATCAGATATTTCAAAACTGACAGATGACCAAATTTATGCTATACAGGAAAAGCTGAACAATCGCCCGAGAAAATCACTTAACTACTTAACGCCCAACCAAGTTATTGACCAAGAAACAGGTCAGGGCGGGTTCATATTAATCAAAAATTATCTTTCGCTAATTGATTGCTTTTAAGTCACCCCAATTATTGCCAACAGCAACATGGGTTTCAACCGGCGCCCGGAGTTTGTAGACGTTTTCCATTTGCTTTTGGACAAAGTGAGCGACTTTTTTGACGTCATTGATTGGCACCTCAAAAACTAGTTCGTCGTGAACCTGTAAAAGCATTTTGGCCTTAGGGCAAATTTTTGGCAAATCTTGATAAATTTTAATCATCGCCAGTTTAATCAAATCAGCGGCCGTGCCCTGAATCGGGTGGTTAATCGCGGCGCGCTCGGCGGCCGCGGCCACTGGCTGAATCGTTGAATTAATTTCTGGCAGATAGCGCCGGCGGCCAAACCAAGTTTCCACGTAGCCATTTTTTTTGGCCAATTCTTTAGTTTGTTCTAAATACTGGTAAATGGCGCGATGGACCATAAAGTAGCGGTCAATAAAATCCGTCGCTTTTGCCCGGCTGATGCCGGCAGAAGCGGCTAAGCCAACTGGCCCTTGGCCATAGATAATGCCAAAGTTGACGGCTTTGGCGGCATAGCGCATTTCTTTCGTCACTTCATCCAATGAGACTTCATGAATTTCCGCCGCGGTGCGGGTATGAATGTCCTCACCTTTTTTAAAAGCGGCAATCATTTTTTCGTCTTTAGCCAATGAAGCAATAATGCGCAATTCAATTTGGGAATAGTCAGCGGACACAATTTGATAACCTCGCGGCGCGATAAAAGCTTTTCTGATTTTTTGGCCAAGCTCCGCTCGGATTGGGATATTTTGGAGATTTGGTTCAGATGACGAGAGTCGCCCGGTGGCGGCAATGGTTTGGTTAAAGCTCGTGTGGATTCGGCCATTTAAATCCACTAGCTTTGGTAAAGCGTCTAAATAGGTTGATTTTAACTTAGCTAATTCTCGGTATCTGATAATCAAATCAATAATTTTATGCTTGCCTTGTAATTTTTCTAATTCTTCTGCCGCGGTTGAAATGCCGGTTTTAGTATGGCCTAAGCCTTGAGTTGAAATCTTTAACTTGTCAAATAAAATTTCTTTTAATTGGATGGGCGAGGCAACATTAAATTGGCTGCCGGCTAAATGATGAATTTTATGCTCTAGACCATTTATTTCTTTACCCACCTCGCCCGCCATTTTTTTTAAAAATGGTAGATCAATTAAAACGCCGTTTTTTTCCATTTCCGCCAAAACCGGAATTAAAGGCACTTCAATTTTTTGGAGCAAGCCCAAATTATTTTTTTCTTCAAGCTGTTTGGCTAAAGGTTTAACCAGGCGCCAAGTAAAATCCGCGTCCTCGCAGGAATACATTGCCACTTTTTCCAGCGGCACTTCTTTAAGTGAAATTTGATTTTTACTCTTGCCGATTAAATCAGTAATTGGCTGCATTTGATAACCTAATTCCGTGAACACTAAACCATCTAAATTATGCTGGCGGCTGCCCGGGTTTATTAAATATGAAGCAACCATAGTATCAAAATCAATGCCACGAAGCTCTAAGCCAGCGGTTTGTAAAACCTCCAGATCAAATTTAATGTTGTGGCCGATTTTTTTTATTTTTTCATCCGCTAAAATCGGTGCGATTGCTTTTAGCCATTCGGCTTTGGTGACTAAATAATAAGCCATCCCGCCCTGCCAGCAAAAACTAATGCCTAAAAGTTCATCGGCAAAAGTGTTGGTGCCCGAAGTTTCTGTGTCAATAGCAAAGATCTTTTGTTTTTTTAATTCGGTTAAAAAATCAGCAAAATCTTTATCGTTTTTAATTAACTGGTAATGAACTTTTTTTCCCGCTACGGCCTTGGGGTTGGCGGCATTAAATTCAAAGCTTGATTGGGCTAATTTTTCGCCGGTTTGCAAATCTTTAGGTAGTTTGTTAATTAAAGATTTAAATTCTAATTTTTGAAATAAGGGTAAAACTACATTAATGTCGTAATTGGTGACTTTAGCGTTGCTCATCTCAAAATTTAGCGGCACCTTGTCAATTAATTGACAAAGTTTTTTGGAAAGTAGCGCCTCTTTTTTATGTTCGGCTAAAAGTTTTTTGTAGCGCTCGGGAATTTTTGGGGAATTTAAATTTTGATAAAGATTTTCTAATGTGCTAAATTCATTAAGCAAGTTAATCGCGCCAGTTTCGCCAATGCCTTTAACACCCGGAATATTATCCGACGGATCGCCGCGCAAAGCTTTAAAATCAACCATCTGTTCTGGGGTTAAGCCGTTAAAGCGTTTTTTAACCTCACTGATGTCATAAGTGAGGGTGTCAGAAAGTCCCTTATGCATCGTGTAAACTTCAGTATTGTCATTAACTAGTTGTAACGTATCTAAATCGCCGGTAACAATAATTGATTTTAATTTTTCGACTTTTTTATTTTTAACCAGAGTCGCAATAACATCATCGGCCTCAAAGCCTTGTTTTTCGTAGATTGGAATATTAAAAGCCGAAACAACCTCTTTAATCCGCGGGATTTGAGCATAAAGCTCATCAGGCTTTTTAACGCGCGTGGCCTTATATTCTTTATATTCTAAATGGCGAAAGGTCGGGCCCTTTAAATCAAAAGTCACGGCCAAATAATTTGGTTTTAAGTCTTTTAAAACTTTTAACAAAATCATGGTAAAGCCGTAGATGGCATTAACCACTTCCCCGCTTTTAGTCTGCAACGTCGGCGGCAAAGCGTGCCAAGCGCGATGGAGTAAAGCATTGCCGTCAATGATGATAAATTTTTCTTTTTTGGGACTCATAATTTTTTTAACATTGCTGCTTGCCCCGCACTTTGAGCGTAGCGAAATAGTAAGGGGTCGATGATAATGAATTTTTCTTTTTTAGCTGACATATTTTATTTGTTGTAGGGACAGGACACTGTCCTGTCCCTACCTTTATAAATTTATTATATCATTTTTGGTTGAATAAAAATAATTACTATTTTTACAAATAAAAAACCCCCGAGCAGCCAGTTTGCTACTGGAGGCATAGTTCTTGGCAATCTTTCAGCCAACCATAGTCGAATGACAATTAAGGGTAAAAGTCGGTTGGCCTTGGTGCTTAATTGCTTTTAGGGTGGTTGAGTTTTCACCCCAATCGATCAGTTCAAATTCCTCGCCGGGTTTACTGCAGTGGAGCCCTTCGTTTATACCTTCGCCGGTTGTAAAAAGAATTCTTCCCTCATTTGCTATGGTAACAATCGTGCCGGGTTTTATTTTTTTTGGGGTCCCTCCTTTAGCGCTAACTTGTCTAACTCTCTCTTTTTGAATATCATGGCTTTTATTCATAACTGATTCTCCTTTGCCTTTTCGGTTTATTCTAATTACAGTAGCGCCAAGTCGCAAAATGTTTTAAGAGCATTGTTCCAAAAGAACGAGAGTCTTGTCTGAACAAATTTAGCTATATCTTAATCTTAGAGCCAATCAGTAAAAAAGTCAAGGAAAAGAAAAAAACGCACAGGCAAGGCCAGTGCGCAAATGGTTTTGGTTCATTAGGCAGCTAAAGCCTGCCACGATTTTTCATCGTTCAGGCGTTCAGCGATGTTAATGCCGTAAAATCCTTCCAAGGGTTCTAAAATTTCTGGGTTGTTTCCCCAGACTTGCTGCAAAGCATGTCGAAGCAGATTGACCGTGCTTGCACTCACCAGCCCAAGTGGTCCTCGCATCAGACCGGAATCAATTCCCAGCCCAGCCATCATTGTTTTAATGGCACAAGGGTTAGGAAATTTTTCTTCGGTTTGATAAAGTCTGCCTTGAAATGTTCTGGTCACACAAACTTTAGCCGTGATAAGATTAAATAAAGGGGTTAGTTTAGTGTCCAGCCCCTGCCCAGTTTTATTGTCACCAGCCAAAAAAGCATCAACCATTTCAACAATCGCTTTTGGTACTAAATTGTTCATCACCGAAATTACGCCGTTGCCGGTAATGGTTGCTGAAGCTATCATTGGCGTAGTCAGATTGTCATCACCGGATAAAATACTGAATTCCGGCCCAAGTAAGCGGCGGATTTCGGCCATGTTATTCAAATCGCCCGTGGCCTCTTTAACCGCTACGACATTGGGACAATTCTCGGCTAAAATTGCCAAATCAATTGGGAAAAACTGGCAGCTGGTGCGACCCGGAATAATATAAGGAATCACTACCGCTTCCGGATTTTCTTGGCGGACTGCATCAGCAACTAGTTCATAATAATACCGCCGCAATTGCTCAGATGACGGCTTGTTGTAATAACCGCCAACCAATAAAACTGCATTGGCACCATTTTCAACTGCTTTGATGGAATTTTCCGTGGCCTCTTCAGTCGAGTTGCTGCCCGTGCCGGCGATAACCAATCCTCGTCCATTGACTACCTCAATCACCTTTTTAATCAGGTGGATGTGCTCCGGCCATTTTAAAGTTGGTGATTCGCCAGTGGTGCCAACCGGAACGACGCCTGTCACGCCTTGTGAAATTTGAAATTCCAAATTTTTTTCCAGCCGGTGGTAATCAATCTCGCCTTTGCCATTGAACGGTGTTACTAAGGCGGTAAAAACACCTTGCCATTTTTTCATTTCTGCCCCTCCAAAAGTTGTATTGTCAAACTGCCTGTTTGATTGAGATTAAACTTTTTTTATCTTAGTAAAATCATTGTTTTTTGTCAACTAATTTGATAAAATATTATCAGTAAATTAAGCAAATTAAACGAGATAAGTTATTGGCTTGATTTACTTGATTTATTTACCGCTTAATTTACTAGAAACAATGTATCTCCAAAAAATTGAAATTCAGGGTTTTAAATCTTTTGCCCAAAAAACTACTTTGGAATTTCCGCGGCCGGGCAAGGGCTGTCCTTTAGTTTTAAACGGGGAAAAAATAAGCCCCAATCAATTGGCTCAAGGGCTTTGCGGTGTGGCTTGTATCGTCGGGCCTAATGGTTCGGGCAAATCTAATATTGTTGATGCCGTGCGCTGGGTTTTAGGCGAGCAAAGCTTAAAAAGTCTGCGGGGGAAAAAGTCAGAAGATGTCATTTTTTCCGGTTCGGAAAAAAAGGCACGTTTAGGTTTAGCCCAAGTGGCCCTTCACCTTAACAATGAAAATGGAAAAATGCCCATTGATTTTCCGGAAGTGGTAATCAGTCGCAAGCTTTATCGCAGCGGCGAAAGAGATTATCGCGTTAATGGCAATCGAGTCAGGCTTCAGGACGTTTTATTACTTTTAGCCCAATCCAATTTTGGCCAGAAAAGTTACAGCATTGTTTCTCAAGGTTCAATTGATCAAGTTATTATGGCTAATCCCTCTGACCGCAAGGATTATTTTGACGAAGCCGTGGGGGTTAAACAATTCCAATTAAAGCGCGATCAATCCTTAAATAAATTAGAATCCGTCTGGAACAACTTACGTCAAGTTGAAGCACTTTTGACGGAAATTGGGCCGCGCTTAAATTCGCTCACCCGCCAGGTTAAGCGTCTAGAGCGCCGGGAAAAAATTGAAACCCAACTTCAAAGCTTGCAGAAAAAATATTATGGCTGGCTTCATCACGAATTAAATCAGCAGATCAATGAGCTCAAACCAGATCTAGACAAAGGGGAGGCCGAATTATCCAGCCATAACAAAGACTTGCGGGAATTCCAAAGCCAGCTAAATACTTTAGAAAAACAGGATTCACGCAGTAAAATTTTTAACGAACTCCAGCAACGTTACCAAAAATCATTAGACCAAAAAAATCAATTGCGCGAGGAGCATTTAATTTTGCAAAATAAAATTGAATTAGCCAAACAAAGATTAGTGGAAAAGGCTGTGCCCTTGAGTCTGCCGGAAATTTTAGGCAAATTAAAAACCATGGAAAAACTTCAGCAGCAGATTATTGATAATTTTGTCAGTAAACAACCGGCAAAATTAGCCTTAGTCCAGAGTGATTTGAAGCAATTAGGCAGTTTAATTCGGGGCTTGGCTCAAGAGTTAGAAAACCCTTCGGCTAAGGAAAAAATTAAGGCAGAAATTGATGAGGAGTTAATTAGTGATTTAAAAGCGGTGGCCGCTGATTTGGCGCAGGCGGAAAAGCAGGTAGCAAGCGTTCGGCGCGAAATGGAAGAATTTAACCAGCAGGAGGAAAAAAAGAAAGGCAAGTTTTTTGAACTCCAGCGGCAGATTACGACTAAACAAAATCAATATAATCAGTTGGCGAATAAACTTTCCGGCCTGCGGGTTGAGATGGCAAAATTAGAAACCAGAAAACAAGATTTAAGGCAGGAAATTAAGCAAGAAGTTAAAGATTTGAATTGGCTTGAGGCGTATCGGGCGGAAAAGATTAATGAGAGCGAGACCTGGACCGAACTTTTGCGCTTTAAGCACCAATTGGATTTAATTGGCGGAGTTGATCCCCAGACAGTGACTGAATATCACCAGACCAAAGAGCGCTTTGATTTTTTAAGCGGGCAAGCCGATGACTTAAAAAAATCAATCAATGCTTTGGAAAAAATCGTTAATGATTTAGACGAAAAGATTCAGGTTCAATTTGACACTTCTTTTAAAAATATCAATAAAGAGTTTAGCCATTTTTTTAACATTCTTTTTGGCGGCGGTAAAGCGGAACTTGTTTTAGTTAAAGAAGAAATTAGTCAGCAAGATAAGCAAGATAAGGCTGAAGACGAGGAAGGGGTCGGGGTCGAGGGCGGGATTCTTGATAAATTAATGGTCGTGGAAGAAAAAATTAGCCCAAAAACTTTTTTAAAGAAAAAAACCGGCAAAGTGATTACCGGCATTGAAATTATTGCCATGCCGCCAGGCAAAAAAGTTTCTTCAATTAATATGCTTTCTGGCGGCGAACGTTCAATGGCGTCTATCGCCTTAATTTGCGCCATTATTGCCAACAACCCTTCGCCGTTTGTGATTTTAGACGAAGTTGACGCGGCTTTAGACGAAGCCAATTCCCAGCGCTTTGCTAAAATTGTCAATGAACTCGCCCATAAAATTCAATTTATTATCATCACTCATAATCGGGCGACAATGCATCAAGCTAACATTTTATATGGCATCACTATGGGCGAAGACGGTGTTTCTAAGCTTATCAGCCTGAAGCTGGAAGAAGCCCAAAAAATAGTAAGGCAGTAAGCTAGATAATTTAAAAATCAAAAGTCAAAAATTAAAATTATGCCGGCTTTGCCGATCATTCTCGGTTGCCTGCCTGCGCAGGCAGGCCTGAGGCAATCGGAACAATTCAAAATTAAAAATTCTAATTTTATAGCTTCTTGACTTATTTTTTGGTTGTGCCATAATAACAAAACTTTAGATCTATGAGATTAAGGTTTAAAGTCGAGCTCACGATGCTGGCGTAAATGGCATCCTTATTAATTCATAGTTAATTCATAGATATTTTTTTGTATGCGAACCCGCCTAAGGTTTTTTGCGCAGCAAAAAATTTAGGCGGGTTCGCATCTGTTCGTAGATTAGCATTATATTTATGCTCAAAATTAGACTTGCCAGGATTGGCAAAAGAAAAAAACCAACTTTTCGCTTTATCGTTTCCGAAACAAGCCGTGATACCTACGGCAAAGCTTTGGAGATTTTAGGCCATTACAATCCGTTCAGTAAAGTTTGCGACGTTCAAAAAGACCGGATTTTATATTGGATTAGTCGCGGGGCAAAATTATCACCAACAGTGCATAATCTTTTTGTCGATCAAAATGTGATCGCTGGTCCGAAAGTTAAAGCCTCAAGCGGTAAAAAGAATGAAAAAGGGACAGCCCAAACAGAAATAGTAAAGACCGCCGTTGAACCCGCCAGTCAGGCACTAACTAACGAGACGCCTAAAGCAGAGATATCTTTAGATTAGCCAGCGGAGGCTAAACCGGACGTTGAGTCAAAAAAAGAGGAATTGATAAAAAGTAAGGATCAGGACAACGATCAAGAACCAGAAGAAAAGAAATAGGCTTGGACGGGGAGGTGTTGACCCCGCCCAAATTTTCAAGTATGCATTATGTTTATATTTTAAAAAGTCAGAAAGATGGTAAGTTATACATTGGTTACACCAACGATTTACAGAATCAATTTAAAAAACATAATCAAGGAAAGTCGTTTGCCACTAAAACCCGAGATCCTTTCGGGTTAATTTATTATGAAACTTATTTAGCTAAAGCTGATGCTAAAAAGAGAGAACAATTTTTTAAAATCGGCTGGGGCAGAAATTATATTAAACGAAATCTTAAAAACACTTTATTAATTTTAAAACTTGGGCGGGGTTGACAAATTTTTAAATTGTGCTACAATGCCTTAAGTTCCCTTTAAATAGTAGGAACAATAACCAGACTGTTTTTTCTGCAACCTTTTTGGTTGCCTGGAAGGTTGCCTTTCAAGATTTATTCAAGGCGACCTTGAATCTAACTGAAAGGTCGGCAGTCCTGGTGGTTAAGGAAAGTAATTCATTTCTTGGTTAATACTAAGAAGTGGAAAGGCTTAATGATTTATGGCCGCAAAGCATCCAGATCAAGAATTTGTCGAATACGTTGTCAAGGCAATTGTTGCCAATCCCGGCGACGTAAAAACCGACAGAGTGGTTGATGAGATGGGAGTTTTAATTACCTTGCATCTCAATCCAGCCGATATGGGGTATGTTATTGGTCGTCAAGGCCAAACTGCTCGGGCGATTCGCACCCTACTCAAAATTGTTGGGGCGAAAAACAATGCTCGAGTCAACCTCAAGATTCATGAACCAGAGGGTTCACGCCGAAGCCGATCGGTTGACACCGATACTTCCGTCGTCGATGATTTAAAAATCTAAGACAAAATTTATCCCGCCCTTTCTTAGGACTAAAAACGTTTGAGCTGTTACAGATTTAACAGATTAGCAAGTTGTTTTTCAAACAATTTAGTTCTGAGAAAGGGCGGGGTTTTTTAATTAAAAAAACAGCCGCCGTAACTGGCAGGCTGGTGGAAACAAAGAGCTAAAACTTTTCTTTCTGATGGCTGGAGTCTGGAGGCGTGGCTAAACTTAATCCTAAATTGATTTTTCGGCGGCAGGCGTAACAGTAGCGGTCGTGATGATAAGAATTTAGAATACTCTGGCAACTCAGACAGGTTTTTTCTTTTTGCTGTCTATGGTGGGGTGAAGCTATTAAATCAGGCCACTTGACCGGTTCTGGGTGAATTTGATCGACGCTTTGATCAATAAACAATTCAGCATCTAAGGAAGGGGCTACAATTTTTTCAGCCAAACGGAATCGTCTTCGGGTAAGGCGCCGATTATTCATTTTTTTCTCCTCCCAAACTTTATGTGATAAAGGATAATTTAGCCTACCTTGATTAATATTTTTTGTCAACCCCGCACTATGCAGGTATATTAAAAATAATTTCAGAAATAATTATTTTGTATCTCTCATAAGCCAAAATTTATTAAGCCAAAATTATGCATTAAAAAAATACCCGCATAGTGCGGGGTCAAACTAAAAACAATGGACAAAAAGTTAAATAACCCTTAAAATTAATAGTAAAACAGAGCAAAGAAATTATTTTTAAATTGTTATCTTTAATGAAAAAAAGCCAATTTTTTTTGTTAATATTAACGGCAGTGCTTGGTGCTTTTTTAGTCTATCAACCTCATTGGGCTTATCCATTTCCGTTTCACGTTGATGAATGGCATCACTTGTCCGAAGGTATGAGATTGGGCAATTACGGCGAATATTTTGAAGTTTTAAGACAAGAATGGACGCAACGTTTTGGCGGGTTAGAAATTGGTTTTCATTTTTTTCTTTTTTTGCTTTCTTTTGTTTTTGACCTCGTCTTACTTTATCAGTATTTGCCGGCGGTTTGGATGATCGTTATTGTTTTGACGCTTTTTTACGTCATCTATCAGCAAAATAACCGGCAGTTTTTTCCGGCTTGGCTAACTTGCCTTTTTTTTATTTCCATTAAATCTAATGTTAATTTATTGGGTCTGTGGTTTTTCACTCCTTTAACTTTTGCCCTGCCTTTTATTTTTCTTTATTTTCATTTTTTTAACCGTGGCTTCGTGGAACAAAATAAAAAGTACCTTTCAATCAGTTTGGGAATAATGATTTTTTTGCTGCCCACCCACTCAATTTCCGTTCTTTTCGCTCTGCCGGCACTTTTCATTTACGCTCTGATGCATTATCGGTATCTTTTAAAAGAGTATAAATTTTTTTTATTTTTTCTAATTATTCCGGCTCTGGGCTTAGTTTTATATAAATTAATATTACAGCTATCCTGGTCCCAAACAATCCCCCATTTGATTTCACAATTAATGTTTCGTTATGGTTGGGGAGTTTTGGAATTAAAAAATTCGCTTTTAGAAATTTATAGCTGGCTTGGTTATTTATTGGCCTTCGTCGGCGCGATTTTTATTTTTTATTTTCGGCAGGCAAAAAAGTACGCCTTATTTTTATTTTTGCCCGCGACTCTATTTATTTTAGTTATCACTTATCGCTTGACCGGAATTTCCTTTTTTAGCCCTTATCAACGAAATCTTTATTATTTAGTGATTAGCTTGCCGTTATTTTCGGCACTCGGGCTGTATTTCGTTTTAGAAATTGTTAAAGATTGGCTGGCTGGTTTTAATTTTTCGTCGGAAATTAAAAAATCCATCACGTTGGTCGCGGTTAGTCTAATTTTGACCTTAACCGGTATTTTACTTTTTTCTAATTATTATATTTTACCACGGCAAATTGATCTTTATCAGGTGATAAGCGATGATGACTATCGGTTATTGAAACTTTTTGCTGATTTGCCGCCAACAAGAATTATGGCGACACCTTTTATGTCAACCGCCTTATATCCAATTGCCCGCCAGCAACCGATTGGGACCTTAGCGTTTTATGGGGATCGGCAGGCGGTGGAAGATTTTTTCAGCGCTGAAAGCTGTGTCAAAAAATTACAGTTGCTAAAAAAATACGCCGTGGGCTATGTCATTTCCCCCATTGCGCTTGAATGTAATTTTGGACCATTCTACCAAAAGTACAATAATTATGTCTATCAGGTTGAATAATCGTTATGGGTCGGAGGTTTTAGTCAGCGTAATTTTGCCTTGTCGGAATGAAGAATTGGCTTTGCCCCTATGTCTGACGGAAATAAAAAAAGTTTTTGCCCAAGCGAACATAGATGGCGAAATTATTGTTTCTGATTCTTCAACCGATAATTCCCCTCAAATCGCTAAAGATTTTGGCGTTGTTTTAGTTAAGCACGATTTACTCGGCTATGGTCAAGCTTGTCTTGAGGGTTTTAAAGCGGCCCAGGGTAAATACCTGATTTTAGGCGATGCCGACGGCACTTATGATTTTAATGAAATTCCTAATTTTTTAAAATATCTGCAAGCAGGCTACAATTTTGTTTTAGGCAATCGTTTTGCCGGTAAAATCGATTTAGGTGCCATGCCGATTCTGAACCGTTATTTAGGCAATCCAATTTTATCATTATTGTTTCGTCTTTTATTTCGCGCGCCTCTTGCCGATATTCATTGCGGTTTACGGGCGATTAGCAAAATCTCTTTTGAGAAATTAAATCTAAAAACTACCGGCATGGAATTCGCTTCGGAGATGATTATCAAGGCAGTAAAGAAAAAGATGTGGATTAAAGAATTGCCGATTAATTATTATTGTCGTCGGGGGCGATCTAAATTAAAGCCTTGGGCTGATGGCTGGCGTCATTTGCGCTTTATGCTTTTGTATAGCCCGCTTGTTTTATTTTTTCTACCCGGGCTAACCATTTTTATTGTTGGTTTAGTCAGCCTGGGATTAATTTATTTTGATGCTTTTAGCGTGTTGGGTCGGAGACTGCAGTACCACCCAATGTTTTTAGCCGCCTTGTTGATTATTAGCGGTTATCAATTAATTATTTTTTCAATTTTTGCCAAAATTTATGCCATTACTCATCTTGGCGAGGAAAACAAAATTATCAGTTTTTTACAGCGCTATTTAAATATTGAAAGAGCTAGTTTAATTGGTTTAGGCATTAGCTTGATGGCGGCGGCAATTTATTTAAGCATTTTTTTCAGCTGGATTAAAAGCGGTTTAGGGCCCCTATCAGAAATTAAAAATTCAATTGTGGCTTTAGTCTTGATGATTTTAGGTTTACAGACGATTTTTTCTTCTTTTATGTTAAGTATTTTAGGGATTAAAGAAAGATGAAATGACATTGAGATTGTTTAAAATTGTACCCTGGCTAATTTTAGTCGTTATTACTTTTAGTATCGGCTATTATCTAAGGGTTTATTATTCCTTTCATAGTTATTTACCATATTCTCCTTATGAAGTTTTTGAAATGCGTGCCCCCGGCTTGGTGGTTAGTGGTGCTGTCGTTAAACATTTTACTGATGAATTAGAAAAGTACCCGACTAAGGCATTTTTTGGAAAAATTTCTAATAAAGTTTTTGGCGGATTTTATATCCTTTATTTTTTAGGATTTATCGCCATTTTTTTATTAGGCCGGGAGTTGACCGGCAAAAATTTTGGCGGTTTTTTGGCTACCTTACTCTACTCGGTTTCTTCGGAGAACCTTTTACATTACACTAAAAGAATTTTAATCAACGACAGTGGCTTGTCTTATATAATGATTTATTTTTTATTATTTTTTCTTTTAAAATACCTTAAAACTAAAAATATTTTTTACTTATTATTTTTTATCGCTTCCGCTTTGGTTGGTCTTACTTCTTATCATACTGGTGCCTTAGTTATCATTTTAATCCTTTTAGGTTTAGTTATCTCTTTTGTTTACTCAAAAAATTTTAGCCGTCAGCTTTTTTTCGCTTTTAGTTTACTTTTCATTTTTTATATTAGCTGGCTTTTAATTTTTAGTTTACCTCAAATTATTTTTGAAAATTTGGGCTCAAATTTTATTACCCCTTTTATTTTTTTAATTTTACTAACCCTTTCTTTTTACCTCACTTATTCTTTAGCAAAAAGTCATGCCAATTTAGTTTTTGCCGATTATTTTCCCTTTTTATTTTTAATCCCAGCAACGATTTTGATTTTTTACCGGCAAAGTTTTTTTAGTTTTTTATTAAATTTGGGGGTCAATAATTATTTTGTCTCGGCGATCACGTTAAATAACTATTTTGCTCAGCTGATCTTAACTCATTGGTATGCCTTAGCTTTTTTACCCCTACTTTTTCGAAGGGATGCTGATTTTAATTTAATTATTAAGCGCGGTTGGTTTTTAGGAATACTTTTTTTGACTCCTGTTTTTTCCTATTTTAATTATTATGGTCGCGTACTGGACTATTCTTTTCCCTTAATGTTTATTCTCTTTGCTGAATATTGGACGAAAAAAGAAAAATTAAGAGAAATTATTGTCATCACCACTTTTTTATTATTAGTTATTTCCCAGTTAATTATTTTTAATGACCCTTATTCCATGAGGCGATATTATAACCAAAACGAAATTGAGTCAGCAAAAAAAATTATTAATTTAAATTTTTTGGGAAATATGATAAGCGACTTAAGAACTGCTGCCCTGTTTAAATATTTAGGCAAAGATGATATTAAGTTTTTTGAAGCGAACGATGCAGACTATGACAAAATATTTTATGATTATAAAAAAATTAATCAAGCAACAGTCAATAATTATTTGCTTTTTTCTGAATCAATGAAAAGCATTGTTTATTCGGCCAGTTTTCCAACTAAACCCATTAATGACGAGTTATTTAAATACTATAACTCAACTTTTGAGAAAGTTTATGACGATGGTTTGTTGTATCTTTATAATTCTCACAAGCTGGCGGTTAATAACGCCCAATTTATCGGGCAAGATGTTCCGACGATAATGTTTACCGGCGAAAAAAGAAACATTTTAATTTCAATGAAAAATACTGGTACGGTAAAATGGCAAATGACCGAACCCAGGTATCGATTAGGTTTTGTTGCACCAAAAGATCAAGATATTTGGGGGGCTTGGCGGGTTAGTTTGCCGGCCGAAGTTTTTTCTGGTCAAACCGGTAAATTTGATTTTGAAATTACTGCGCCCGTCAAACCAGGAATTTATGACTTTCAGTGGCAGATGTTGTCTGAAGGGGTCGAATGGTTTGGCCAGACCACCCCGTTTTTAAAGATTGAAGTTTTGCCAAAATAATTTTAAGCAATGAAGGCGTTAATTATTTTTAAAAAGATAAAAAATTTTTATAGTCATGAACTTTTAGTCCTTGGCTTGATCTTGCTTTTAGTTTATTTTTTGAGAATATTGCCGTATCTTTTGGGTTATTCCATTCCTTTCGCTGAAGAAGGTATGCGAGATTTTCAACAGGTCCAATTTTTTATCGATCATCAAGGACCGAATTTGATTAACAGCTATTTTAATTACGGTAATTTTTTTATCTTGCATTTGATTGTTTATTTAATTAGTCTAGTAGGTTTTTCGCCATTAAAAATTTTTTTATTTGTCCCCCAGGTTTTTGTCAGTTTTGGCTTAATATTTTATTATCTTTTTTTGCGCCGTTATTTTTCGATTGTTAATAGCCTATGGGCAATCTTTTTAATTAGTGTTTTTATACCAAATATTTATTGGAGCAGCCAGCCAATGAGAGAAACAATTGGTCTATTTTTGTTTCCATTAATTATTTATTTATTTGATTTATATTTTAACTCTCAAACGAACAGAGCTAACTGGACGGTTTCAGTCGCATTAATTTTTGCCCTGCCCCTAATGGTCTTTTCTCATTACGGTTCAACGATTATGATATTTGGTTGGTTGGTTGTTTACCCAATATTTTTCAGTCAACAGCTAAAAAATTTTTTTAAATCTTGGCTTTGGTCTGGTTATCTATTGGCTTTAGCCGTAACTTTTTGGCATTATTCTTTCCCGAGAGGTTTGGAAATTGGTCAACAAGTTTTGGCTGAATTCACCTCTCCCCCGTTTTTGGTTATTTTGGCATTTACCGTATTGATTGTTTGGTTAAAAGTTAAATATGACTTTACTTTGAAAATATTTAAAAATTTTTGGTTTAAAATATTTACGATTTTTTTAATTTTAACTTTTTTTATAATTGTCGCTTTTAAATTCGCACCCATTAGCTATCCTCTGCAAACTTGGCTTTCTTTTTTAATTTATACAATACTTCTTTTCTATGGCTTTTTTTATTTTGACTCAAAAGAATTGGATAATTTTACTTGGCTTAATATTTTTTACGTATTGATTTGGTTAATCGGCGGATTATTTTGGTTTAATGGCGGTAATTTAAAAACCATGCCGTTTGATCCATTCCGTACCTTAGAATTTGCCATTTACCCGTTAAGCATTATTGCCGCCTTCGGCTTAATTAAAGTGGGTCAAAGCTGGTCGGTGGGGCCAAAACTTTTAGGTTTTTTGCTAATATTATTAGCGACCACCGCCTTTCCTTCGATTTATATCTATAAGACTAATTTTGCGGGTACGATTTTTTATGATATTCGTAGCGATATTCGTTATATTTCACCCGCCGTTCGCCAGTTAATTGATTGGGCCAACCAAAACGGTTACTCGGTCTCTTCGCCGATACCAGAAGTAAAAACTTATCAAGAAATTTTTTACCCTCCCCAACAGCATTTAGTTTTGTTATTTACTAATCGTGATAAACTAATCAAAAATAATTATGATTATATTAAAGATCCGGTCGTCGGCGTTGATGATCTTGTTTTTTTTCAAACACTAAGCAAATTGGAGAATAAAAAACCAGCCTTTGAAAATAATGAAGGTGCAGTTTATTTGATTGACGATGATGCTGAGTTTGTTTCACAAGAATTCCCTAAGCGGGTTGTCGCCGGTCAGTCAATGAAGATAAAAATTATAATGCGAAATAGCGGAACTAGCATTTGGGTACCAAGCTTATTTTATCGTTTAAGATTAATCAACCAAGAGACGATAAAAGGTTGGGATTTTGCCAACATTAGGGTAATAAAATCAGTATCGCCTAATAATTTGGCGATATTTGAACGTGAAGTAAAAGCTCCCGATACGCCGGGGCGGTATTTTTTTGAGTGGCAGATGAATATTAAACAAGGTAATTATTTTGGGCAAACGGTCCCTAAAGTTTCAGTTGACGTTTTGCCAGAAAAAAATAATTGAAACATTTTATGGCTATTGCAATTTTTCATAATTTTTTAGATAACATTGGCGGTGCGGAAATTGTCACCTTGCTTTTGGCGCGTGAACTTGGCGCTGATGTTTATACGACTAATATCGATCAAGAAAAAATTAAAAAAATGGGCTTTAGTGATCTAAATATCTATAGTATTGGTTGGGTACCGGCGGCAGCGCCCCTTAGGCAGGAGTTGACTTACTGGCGGTTTCGTTTTTTAAATTTAGGCAAACGTTATAATTTTTATATTATTTCCGGCGACTGGGCAATGGCGGCGGCGGTTAACTATCAGCCAAATTTTTGGTATGTTTATTCGCCGATGCGCGAAGTTTGGGATTTAGCCAGCTATGTTCGAGAGCAACTCGTGCCTTGGTATGGGCACTGGGTTTTTAATTTATGGCTTAAGTACCGTCGTCATTTTATTTTTAAACATTTAAAATCAGTTAATCATTTGGTGGCCATTTCTAATAATGTTAAAAATCGCATTGAAAAATATTTGAACCGAACAGCGGCGGTGGTTTACCCGCCGGTGGAAGTCAATAAATTTTATTACCGGCAATCCGGCGGTTATTGGCTTTCGGTCAATCGGCTGGTGGTTCATAAACGGGTTTTAATGCAATTAGAAGCCTTTAAACGATTGCCGGATGAAAAATTAGTCATCATCGGTAGTTACGAAAAGTCAAAACATTTTAAACAATATGCCAAGTTGGTTTGGCAAAATAAACCAAAAAATGTTGAAATTTTAAGTTGGGTTGGTCAAGAAAGGCTTATTGAGCTTTATGCTAATTGTAAAGGTTTTATTACCACTTCATTAGATGAAGATTTTGGTTTGAATGTTATTGAAGCTATGGCGGCCGGTAAACCCGTGATTGCGCCCAATGACGGCGGTTATCGGGAGACCGTTATTGATGGCGCTACTGGTCGTTTGATTGATAGCATTACTAGTGATAAATTGGTTTTAGCGATTAAAGATTTAGGGCAGAATCCGGTTCAATTTAAAGCCGTTTGCCAAAAACAGGCTCAAAATTTTGACTTAGCCGTTTTTATAAAAAAAATTAAAGAGCAAATTAAAAATGATTATCAGCCATAAATATAAATACATCTTTATTCAAGTTAATCAAACTGCTTCAACGGCTGTGGCCCAAGAGCTTTGCCAATTTTATGGCGGTGAGCCAATTTTATGGCAGCATGCGACTTATCAGCATTTTTTAAAAACGGCCAGCTTAACAGAAAAGAAATATTTTTTATTTGCTGGCGTTAGAAACCCTTTAGATGTTACAGTTTCATTATATTTTCGCCGCAAGTTAGATTTGTTTGGGCATTTACGTGATATTAGACACCGCGCCGCTACAATTCATAATTACAAATTGCATTACTTTATTGTTAGAAAACAGCCTACTTTTGCGGATTTTTTTAAAAAATTTTATCGGTTCAGTATTTACAATGAATGGAAAACTTTAAAGTTTAATCGTCTTAATGCAGTTTATCGTTTTGAAAATCTGCAGTCAGATTTTTCCGAAATTTTGAAAAAAATAGGGATTAGTCAAGTTAGGCCCGTGCTCATAATTAACCAAACGCCTAAAGACCAGCCGAATTTCCAAGACCATTATCCAGTCGAAATTCAAGGTTGGGCAAAAATTATTTTTGGCGACTATATGCGAAAATGGGGCTACCAGTTTCCCGCCGATTGGGCCGAGCCTAACCTAAAACAACGATTTTATTATTATATTTTTTTAAAGCCAAAATATTTACTTCAGCTAATTTATCATCGGTTTTTTGATCAAAGTCTTATTTATTGCAGTCTTTATGGCAATCGGAATAATTTAATCAGCCAGTCTTATTTAATTTATAAATTATGGCGAGCCAAAATGATAAAATAATTTTTATTTTAGGACACGGATGGTCGGGCACAACCCTTTTAAATAAAGTTTTAACCGCCCATCCGCAGATTTATTTTATTAACTGGGAGTTCAACGAGTTTGGTGTTTTTTATCGGCGGCAGAGTCGTTACCGTAAATATGGCACAAGAAAATATGAAATAATGACTAAAGATTTTTTTCAACATCCAAAAATTAGACAAAATGATTTTAATTATTCCTCAATCGATTGGTCAAATATTAAAAATTTTCAAGATTGGTTCAACTTAATTTTTAATTATTACCGCCAGAAAACCAATAAGCCAATCATCGGAGTTAAAGTTGCCAATAATCTCCAAAAAGTCAAAAATACCATAGCAAATATTAATCTAATTAAGATGATGTTTTCTGACACTTATTGTTTTCAGATTGTTCGTGACCCACGCGACATTTTTTTATCATTTAGGAAAATAAGAGTTTTGCCTTGGTTTCTAAGCCCTTATTATTTTGGTAAGTTTTGGGTTAAAGCCATCACTACCATCCGTTCGCTAAATAAATCAGTTAAGTATTATGAAGTTCGTTACGAAGACTTGATTTCTCAGCCGCAAAGAGAGATAGAAAAAATTTGTCAGTTTATTGAGGTTGATTTTTCGCCGGAAATGCTAAAATTTTATCAAAAAGTTGATCAGACTAGGCCTAATCAATGTAATTTGAAAAAGAATTTTATTGCCACTAACTTTAATAAATGGAAAAGCCAATTAAGCCCAAAGGTAGCTAAATTAATTTCAACCGCTTCAGCGTCAGAAATGACAGAACTTGGCTATCTTGAAAATAATTCAAATTATCAGATTCGGTTTTGGCGGAAAATTTGGGAAGCGATCAAGACCTATATCTTTATCGTGACAAATTTGCTTGAGCTGGGCAATCAAAAGAAGAGATTTGAATATTTACTAGGATTAGCTGGTTTAAAATTAAAGAAATATTTACCGCCACTTTATTGGCTGTTAAAAGATAGAAAGTAAATTTTTATGAATCAGCCGAAAGTTTCCGTTATTATTCCGGTTTATAACGCCGAAAAAACTTTAGCGGATTGTCTAAATTCAATTTTAAATCAAACCTACCAGAATTATGAGGTTATTGCAGTGGACAATAATTCTACTGACAAAACTAAAGAAATTATCCTTTGGTATCAGCAAAAAGATCCCAAGGTCCAATATGTTTTTGAAAAATGGCAAAGTCGCGGCGCGGCTTGTAATGCTGGTATTAATTTAGCCATTGGTAAAATCATCGCCATGCTTCATGCTGACTGTTTTGTATCTAAAAATTGGCTTAGCCAATTAGTTCAGCCAATTATTAAAGAAAATGAATTGGCAGTTTTAGGCTTTTCCGCCGACGTAATAAATAATTTTTGGACTCATAATACCCAAAAAGCTGATTGGTTTTTTTGTCAGCGGAGTCTTAATGGTCAGTATATTAATTTGATTGATGGTAAGAATTTTGCCAGCCGAGCCGATTTACTGAAAAGTTTGATGTTTGACCCCCAGCTGGTTTTTTTAGAAGATTTAGATTTATATTTGCGTTTAAAATCTCATGCGAAAATTAGATTTTTACCTGACGTGATTGTCAATCATTATCATAAAAGCACTTTCGCTAGCGTATTTAGAAATTTTTTTTCTCGTGGATTTTGGCTGATAAAAATATATTTTAAATATCGTCGTGGAAAAGATCTTAAAAACGAGTTAATGTTTGAAAGCGTTTCAGTTCTCAATTTTATTACTTTACCGATTTGGCTGATTTTTAATTTTTTTACTACAGGATTCGGTTATGCTAGTTTTTTAGTAGTTACCGAAATTTCTTGGCGTTTAGGTATTATTTGGGGGTTGGTTAAAGGTATAAAAACTTAAAATATTCTATGATTATTTCGCTATTTTGGTCTCAGTTGGAAAAAAAATTATTTAAAATCAAAATCGGCCCGTATCAATGGGGTTATTTACGCCATACTATTTATCGCCAATTAAATCATCCATTTGAAAATTATCAATTGCCCCAGCGAGTTTTGGCATCCTTGACAAACCAAATTAATTATGGAGAAATTTGTAAAATTTCAGTAATTATCCCAACTCGCAATCGCCTAGATGCTTTAAAAAAATATGCTTTAACTATTTTGCCACAAGTTAATTTTGACCCTAAAAAATATGAAGTTATTATTGTTGATAATAGCTTTAATGATGATAATTTTAATTATTTAAAGCGTTGTAAATGGCCTGATAATTATCAAATTTTTAGATCAGCAAAACCGGGCATTAGCCGGGCTTATAATTTAGGGCTAAAAGTCGCTACCGGGGACATCATCACCTTTTTGGAAGATGATTGTTCTGTTGACCCTGATTGGCTTAATCGTATTTGTCATTATCATCAAGATAATCAATATTTATTTGGCGAGGGGTTAATTTATGATGAGGTTAAAAAAACAATTTTAAATCAGCGAAACAATCCGGAAAGAGAAAGGAATTTTTTAGATGGTAATATGTCATATCGGCGGGATATTTTTAAATTCGTTTCTTTTAATGAAAATATCATTTATGGCGACGAAGGTTATGATTTGCTAAGTCAAATCTTTGTCTTTTGGCCAAAGGCGGCTTATTTTTATGACGATGTGCCAATCAAACATTATCGTCAGCTGTCAATTTATCGTGATGCTGGCCAAACAGAACATAATCGCCAAGGGAAAAAAATGCTGGGGCGGATGCATGGTCTTTGGCAAGCGGATAAACATTGCCTTAAGCGGAATTTAAACATTGGTTCATCGTTTTTTGCTTTAAGATTTTTTTTCAAAGAGATATTTTTTATTCCCATTGAACTATTTTTGGTTTATGGCCACCTAATTTGGCTAATAAAAAGTAAAATAAAAATTTATCGGCAGTTATTAAAAATAAAAAAATTATCTTTTTTAAAAAATGTATAAAGGAAAATCAATTGCTATTATTATTCCAGCGCGTTACGGTTCAAGCCGTTTGCCTGGAAAACCGTTAGCTGAAATTTGCGGAAAGCCGATGATTCAGTGGGGTTTTGAAATAGCTGAACGTTCCAAATTAGCCGATCGGGTTATGGTTGCTACCGATGATCGGCGAATTTTTCAGGCCGTTAAAGATTTTGGCGGTGAAGTGTTAATGACAAAAAAAAGCCATCCTTCTGGTAATAATCGGGTGGCGGAAGTCGCCCGAAAAGTTCCCCACCAAGTCGTCGTTAATTTGCAAGGCGATGAGCCTTTAATGAAAGCCAAAATTATTGATGATGGCATTCGCCTGTTAGTTGATAAAAAAGTCTTAGTCACAACACCAATGACATCATTGAGACGTTTTGAGTACAACGATTCAAACGTAGTTAAGGTAATTCAAAACAAAGAAAATATCGCTTTAGATTTTTTCCGTGCTAAACCTCTGCGCGACAATTTAGATAAAAAAAATTTTACTTATTACCACCATTTAGGACTTTTTATCTTTCAGAAAAAATTCTTATTTCAATATGTCCGCTGGCGGCCAACCCCAGCTGAAATCAGTCAGCAGATTGATCAATTAAGAATTTTAGATCACGGTTATCCAATTAATTTATATTTCACAAAACACAACTTTCCTTCAGTTAATACCAAAACTGATTTAAACTTAGTTAGAAAATTAATGAAAAAATTTAAATTGGTTAAAAATGATACCTAATTTTGATTTTAAAAATCGTCAGATATTTGTTATTTTCAATCAGCCGGAAATACTTTTGTTAAAACGTTTTTTGAAAAAAAACCGATTTTTTAATTCCGCCGATATTACGGTGGTTGCTTACAATAAATTAGTCAGCCATTATTTAATTAAGGAAAAAATTAATCATATCTGTTTTGGCGACTTAGTTGATAGCCAAAAAGAACAGGAAATTTCTCATCAAGCAACCACATTGCTTTGGCAGCGCTTAAACTCAACCTTAACGGCGCTTCATAGCTCATCAATTGACCAAGATTTGATCAATTTTTTTGATTGTTTGAAATTTGAATTAATGTTGCCTTTGCAGCAAATTTATTTTTATCAGCTTTATTTTTCCGAAGTATTTAGGCGGATTAAGCCGGGGTTGGTCATTTACTATCAAAATCATTCAGTACCGATTTTGGTGTTAGCCCAACAATTAAAACAAGAGCAATTAAGATATGCCGAATTATCAATTAATCGTTTTTTTTCAATTGTTAGCACCATTAAAAGATTTTTGCCACTTTTGGGTCGTGAAAAAAATCATTACCAGTTTGTTGTTGATTTTTTTAACCGTTATAATTTTTTTAAAAGAATTTATCGATTTTACAAATCTCGCCGGTTGCTTGCGCGCATTGAAGGGCGCACCGATATTGCCACTTTTTCCTTTATTCGTTTTCGGCCGGAGATTAAGGAGTATCTTTTAAATTTGGCTTTAGGCGATAAATCAAAACCTCAAACAGCCTTAGTTTTAGCGTCTAGCCATCTGTCAAAGAGCGACTGTCTGCCATTATTAAAAAGTAAAATTCCCTATCTTCAGCCGGATTTTAGCGGTGGGCTCGATAGCACAATTGACCAAAATCGTTTTAGTCTTTTTTTAAAGACAGTTAAAGAACAATTTTTCCCCAAGGACGCTTTCCCTGAATTTTTTGCCGAAAGTTTTCCCTACCTTTTTAATTTAGAAAATAAATATCAGACGTATCGGCTCGCTTTTCAGTATTTTAATGATTTATTCAACCGCTTAAAGCCGGTTTTACATTATTGCGCCGAAGAGTTTTCATTTATGTCCCGAATTAATTTATTAGTTGCCAAAAATCAAGGCGTTAAAACTATCGGTTTTTCGATTAACAGTGATCAGCTCATGTACGCCGCCTATTTTGAGCCTTTAATTGATTTGAACGGAAGCGAAGGGATAAAAAATTTTATTTTACCAGATGAAATATGGGTCGCTGGCAAACTTATCAAATCCGCTTATCAGCGGCTGAAATTTTTTTCCGGCGCTGATGCCAATGTTTTAGCCAAGGGGTCGTTTAAACTTAAAGATTTTTATCAAAAACGATTAGATATTATTGCCGCCAAAGAACAAGCCAGAGAAAATATTTTGTCAAAGCTTAAGTTGCCTCAAGGATCTAAACTAATTTTGTATACTGGCCGGCGATTTTCTTTGTCGTTTGTCTACCCGAATTTATTAGCTGAAGTTTTTTTAAAGCTGAAAAATAAATATCATTGGCAAAACGTTTACTTAATCATTAAGCCTCACCCCTTAGAATTTAATTTTTTATACTTTATTACTAATCATTATCGGTTTAATCCTAACATTAAAATCGTTAAAAATTTTGAAATTTACCCGGCGATTATAGCCAGTGAAGCGCTCGTGACTAATTTTTCATTTACCGCCATTGAGGCGGCACTTTTGAATAAGCCCGTAATTTTACTTGATTTTTTACACAACCATCAGTTTTCTATCTACCATCAGCCAATATTTAAAAAAGTTGATAATGTGGAAGCATTAGCTCTAACCATTAAGGAAATTCTAATGGCCGACCAAGCGGACTTGTTCCGGATTAAAGAAACTGACCTTAGCCATTATTTTTCTCCATTAAACTCGCCTCTTTAAATATTTATTTTTTTACGCTACAATACTTGAGTTAACAAAATTTATGATCACTTTTGATTTAATTACAATTTTTCCTAAAGCGTTTGATTCGTATTTGGCGGAATCAATTATTAAGCGTGCCCAACAAAAGAAACTGATTAAAATTAAGATTCATAATTTGCGCGATTACACGATGGATAAACATAAAAAGGTTGATGATCGACCTTATGGCGGCGGACCCGGTATGATTTTAATGGTGGAATCGATTAGCAAAGCGCTGCGCGCTTTGAAATCAAAAATCAAAAATCAAAAATCAAAAATTAGAATTATCATGTTGACGCCGGCGGGCAAGAAGTTCACTCAAAGAGAAGTCGAGCGGTTGGCAAAATATAATCAATTAATTTTACTTTGCGGGCGTTATGAAGGCTTTGATGCACGCGTGGATAAATTGGTTGATGAAAAAATTTCCATTGGCGATTATGTTTTGTCCGGCGGCGAATTGCCGGCCATGGTCGTGGTTGAAGCTGTGGCAAGGCAAATTCCAGGCGTGGTTGGTCACAAAGATGCTTTAAGTGAAGAAACTTTTGCCAAAGGTTTAGATTATGTAGAATATCCGCAGTATACAAGGCCGGAAAAATTTAAAGTCAAAAGTCAAAAGTCAAAAGTCAAAATTATGGAAGTGCCAAAAGTACTATTGTCCGGCAACCATAAAGAAATCAAAAAATGGCGAGAACGCCAAAGTAAAAAAAGAAAGTAGTTTATTTCAACCCGCCCAAATTTTTGCTTCGCAAAAACTTAGGCGGGTCAACATAGCGCATTTATTAATATGTCATGCCGAACTTGTTTCGGCATCTCCACTATTGTCATTCCGGACCTGATCCGGGATCTAGAGATCCTGAAATAAATTCAGGATGACGATAAACAAGTTCAGGATGACGACAACAATTAAGCGCTATGAAGAATTATTATGTTTATATTTTAACTAATAGAACTAACAACGTTTTATATATCGGTGTTACCAATAATTTATCGCGCCGTATTTATGAACATCAAAATAAATTAGTTGAAGGGTTTTCAAAGAAATATAATTTAGTTAAGTTAGTTTATTTTGAAGAATACCCAAGCGCCTGTGGAGCAATTAGTCGGGAGAAGCAGTTGAAGAATTGGCATCGGCAATGGAAAATTAATCTGATTAAAGCGTCTAACCCAGAGTTCAACGATCTGTCTCGTGAACTCTATTAGTGTCATGCCGAACTTGTTTCGGCACCTGAATGAGATCCTGAAATAAATTCAGGATGACGATTGATAGGTTTTGCGGGGACGACAGGACAAGTAGTATTTAAGATAAAAAAACAAACCACTGAAAATAGTGGCTGTTTTTGTTTCTTTTCGTCCTTTTGCCTGCCCGCCGAAGCTATCGGCGTAGGCGGGGACCCACCTTTTCGTTTTAGGCCAAAAAATCGCATATTTTATCTAAAATAAGCTAAAATTTATTGTTTATAAGCTGTGAACTAGCTATTCATCCATTTACTCCTTGACAGTCATTATTAAAGGGTGTAAGATATTAATGTCTTATTAATAACAGAAAAATCTTCAGCTAAGACTTCATTAAAATTTAAATTTGGCCACAGGCCAGAGAAAAAACAGTGGTATCTGAAGTTATAAAATCGGATCCCTCTGTTTTTTCTTCATCTCAATTTTTGAAGAAAATCCCCTGCACTGAAGTCCGCGCCTAGCTTTATCTTAATTGATTTAGTTAACGGGCGCGGATACCGCCTGCCTGCGCAGGCAGGCCTAACGGCTGGAATGATTATTTTAAGTCTTTAATTAGAGACTTAATGCGGGGCTGGCACTTTGACAATTAAAAAGTAACCCCGCCCAAATTTTTACTTCGCAAAAACTTAGGCGGGTGGGACTCAAAAATCACAGAGTCCTAAACTTTTTGATTTGTTAGAGAAAAAAATAATCTTTGACAATTAAAAAGTGACAGTATACGTCAAAATTCCATATTTGAGTTTATTATTAGGCGGCAACGGCCTTTGGCAACAATTAACTGTTAACCTTTAATAGTTAACATAAAATTGTTGTAAACAGTTGTAATATATGCAGTTGACCTTAGCAGTTAATTGTTAACTGTTAATTGTCAATTGTTATTTTGAGAGTTTGATCCTGGCTCAGGATGAACGCTGGCGGCGTGTCTAAGGCATGCAAGTCGAGCGGTCGTGTCTTACTTTCGTTCGACACTCCCTAAATTCAAAAGTCAAAAATCAAAATTCAAAATTATGGAGTCCCGGTCGCCTTCGGCGACCGAGGACGAAATAATTACTTAAATTTTGAGATTTAAGATTTGAGATTTTATATCTGGAGTGGCGAGCGGTAGCGAGACACGACAGCGGCAAACGGGTGAGTAACACATTGGTAACCTACCTCTAACACGGGCATAACCCGGCGAAAGCTGGGCTAATTCCCGATACATTCGGTTTACGCGAGTAGGCCGAGTAAAGGCGCAAGTCGGTTAGAGAGGGGCCTATGGCCTATCAGCTTGTTGGTGAGGTAATGGCTCACCAAGGCAACGACGGGTAGCGGGCGTGAGAGCGCG
>MHII01000018.1 GCA_001817425.1 Candidatus Buchananbacteria bacterium RIFCSPHIGHO2_02_FULL_39_17
AGAGAAAGGACTGGCGACGCATATTTATCGCGGCGCAAAAAAATATTTTCAAGCGACGCCTCCGATAAAATTAAAACAATATCTGGAGGATAAAAAAAATTATATTGAACAACAAGAGCAGGAACTTACGAAAATATTGCCGCAATTGGAGGCTTTTTCACACCTGCCAAAAGAAGATACGTTCGTGGAAGTTTTTAAAGGTACGGAAGGCCTCAAATATTTTCTTAAAGATATCATTAAAGTTGGAAAAGAAGTACTTGTTACAGGTATTGATGATGCTACGTATCAAGAAGCTTTGCCAATCTTTATGCCACAATACTTTCGTGATCTGAAACATAAAAAAATCAAAGAACGAGTGATTACAATTAAGAAGAAAAATGTGTTTGAGTTTTCGAAAGTTCTTGCTCCTACAACACAGTATCGTTTTTTAACACAAACCCAATTTAACCCTACAAACACATTCATCTACGGTTCAAATGTGGTTATTGTCACCTGGGGAACTCCGGTAACGGCCGTTATGATCAAAAACAAAGAAATTGCGACCACTTATCGCAATCATTTTGAACATTTGTGGAAGATTTCGGCGAAGAAATAATCTTTTTGGATCAATTAAGCTTTTAATAAATATCTCACAATTCCACCATAATCTTTTTCGTCTTCAAATCGACACGCTGAATCTTTTTTTCTTTTTTTAATTCGGTTGAGATTTCATCCCATTTCTTGGTCTTGCGCATTTCGGAGACGATTTCTAATAATTTTGCGAGTGGCTGGTATTTTTCATAGATCAATTCGCCTTTCTTGGTGTTCTCGATAATCAATTGTTCTTGTTTTATGATGGCGTCTTGTTGTTCGTGAATCATATATTCCATGGATTTGATCTTTTTTTCATAGGGTGAGGCTTTGGCGAAGGGAATTAATGTATCAATTGCTTCATTATAAGTAGGAGTTTCTTTAAGCGGGGTGCAATTACTGAGGGGAAAAGGAGTGATTTGTTCAGCGTAGATGTAGCCTTGGGGTTTTTCTAGTAATGTAATCATTTGTTGCAATGAAGAGTAGATTTTTTTACATTCGGGAGCGGTTATTACAGTGGGGAGGGAATTTTTATCTATTCCTGCGCGGGTGCATACTTCTTCAGCGTAGACGCCGCCAAGACCGAGATCTGTTGCTAACGTTGTGGCGAGATTTTTTTTATCGCTGTGTTGGATGATTTTGATGAATTCTTTTTCAGGAATGGTTTTCCAATTGACGGCGCTTGCGGGGAAAAGATATTTTTCGCCTGGTTTGACGGAGCGGTCTTTCCATTCTTGTTTTTCTAGGGCGCCGATGATGATGAGATGTTCATCGGTGAGGACGACATTGCCTTTAGAGAATAATTCGATAATTAAAGAGTATTTTTCTTTTTTTTCGAGTTCGAACACGATGATACGTTCGGAATCTTTTTGAGAGATAGATTTAACGAAAGCGTTATCAAGGTATTTACGCAAAAGCATGCAAAAGCCTGAGGGACGGATGGCGGCTTCTTTGAATTGAGTGAAGCAGAGCCATTTGCCAGGAATTATCTTTAGCAGATGTTTACCTTTATTTGGGACGTGAAATTGTAAGAATAGTTCTTGGCTTTCTTGATGATATAAGTGGGGGATTTTTCCTTTAACGAGAGGTTGTAATTCTTGAATTAAAGCGGTTAGTTCAAATGAAGAGATGTTTTTTTTGGGCATTTATAGGATTATTATTATTGGTTTTAAATAACTTTAGTTAGAAGAAAAGAAAAGTAAGCGCCCGGAGGGATTTGAACCCTCGATCTGCTCCTCTGCAGGGAGCCGCTTTAACTGCTTAGCCACGGACGCGTTAGATTACGTTTTATATGGTGGATTTATATAGTTTTCGAGCAATTTGAGTATGTTGGTATCAGAAATATATTTTCAAAACTGATAATAATTATAAGTAGAGAGGAGTAATCACAAATTATGGGTGGATACATTAAGTTGGCGGATGGTACTGATTTTTCTGTGCGTCCTGCTGCTTCAGGAAAACCGATAATTTATGGTTTTGAGCCTAGTGATTTGGAAAAATTGTTAACATTAAAACCAAACGATGTCGTTGATTTTTGTGGTGAGGAAAAAAAGTATCAGGAGGTCAAAGCGACGTTGGATAGACAAGGAGGGATTGTAGCTTATTTGCCTGATCCTGGAGATTATCTGAACGTGTGTGATTTACTTTAATCAGTTGCAGGATATATTAATTTCCTATCATACGTCCCACCAGCAACATCATATTTTCCTGCTTTTTCAATATTGTCTTCGCTTTTGGGACAGTCGGGGTTCAATGGGGCGGAAGTGAAGGTGTTTTTTCTTATAGAGGGGTTGGCGTCGAATTCGCAGTTGATTGATAATTGGGAGTTGTGGATGTTGTTTTGTTCTATGGTGTTGACGCCTTTGACTTTGACGCCGATGGCTTGATGCCAGCAGTGGTAGATTTCGTTGTTTTCAATTTGATTACTTGTTGAGAAGACGTCGATGCAACTCCATAATGAGTCGTGGATTTTACTGTTTTTAATGATGATGTTATTGCCGTTGAGATTGATGCCGTTATGGGTGTAGGCTAGTTCGACATGGTCGAGAATGCTGTTTGAGGCGAGGATGACTTCGTCCCAATCCGCGTATTCGGGTTCTTGTTGTGCAGAAGTGATGAGGATAGGTTGATCTGGTGTGCCAATAGCAATTATTTTTCCATACAATCTGTAATGTGTTTTACTATATCCTTCTCGTCCGGTTGGGTCGTTATGGTCTTTAATATAGGCGTCGGCGTGGGAGAGCCAATCTGTGTTTTCTATATCTGGTTCTTTTTCAAAGAGGATTGTTGTGCCGGGAGCGATGGTGAGTTGGTTCCAGGGGGGGAAATAGACGTCGCTAGTAATATGAATTGTGCCGCGCCATTCGGCGTTGAAGAGTTGGAGACCGGAGATGGTGGTGTTTTCTTGAATTACAGTATATTGTGAGGCGAAATAGGCGATGATGACGGCTATTGTGACAATGATAAGGAGTACTATTCCGATAAGACCTTTTTTCATATTTGAGGGGAAAGTGGAGGGGTATTAAAAACGTTTTGATTTGTCTGGCTATTATGAAACGCTATCTATCTTTTAACTTCAAGCATGCCTCGATAGGCAGGCATCCAGCTCTCATAAATCATTATCAAATGTTCACAATTTCTAATGACGTGAGGGAATTTGTGACGCAACTGATTGATAATTGAATTAAACTGTTGGTAATTCTCAACGGCAAATTCAAATTCTACTTCCCAAGGGGCGAGGCTGCGAATGTAATAGAGTGAATTTGGGTGGCGTTTCATCCATTCAAATAACGTTTTTTCATCTTTTTCGGATAAAGAACGAAAATAGACAATCGCTTTGAAGAATTCTAAGCCTAATATATTGAAATCAACGGCTATTCTATATCCGATAATTATCCCTCTTTCTTCTAATTTGTGGATACGACCACGCACAATCTCTATAGAGGAATGAACTTCTCGCGCCAATTCGGCGATTGGAATACGGGCATTATTAGCAAGTATGTTTAAAATCCGCGAATCCAGTTCATCAATCTCATTTTGCACCACTTCACCACCAAATTGTACTTGATGATATTGTAGCGGTGTTGTAAAAAATTTTTTATTATATTGGCGGGTGTCAACCATTGTTCCTAACACTTTACTTACAATCAAATGCTGCCATTGCGAAAGCAGATAATTAATTTTGTTAAAATAGTCCGGCACACTTTTGGAGAGAATTGCAAACACCAAATCAAATGCACCATCGGAGATGCCTAGCCAATAGATATCAGGGTTATGTTTTAACTCAGTGACAAACCTTTCTTTTTCGGGAGGGATATTTTCTAATTTTAAATATACTTTGAACATGTAATATCCTAATTTATTAGGGTTAATGGAGGTCACAAAATTTTCAATGATGCCTTTTTGCTGCAGTTGTTGTAGGCGATACTTGACGGCTTCTCTTGATTTATGTACTTTTTTTGCAAGCGCGGCATTTGAAATGCGGCAATTAATATCCAATTCTGCCAATAGTTTGCGATCGGTTACGTCTAACTTAATTTTAGCCATAATTTGACCTATTTGTGTTATTCTATATAAATATTTCTATAAAACGGTTAAAAATGGAGGGGAAGTTTATTATAAGTCTTGTTACTACACAATAGTTATGAAAATAGATTTAGTACAACCAAGACACAATTATGCACTAAAAGAAGGAGTAGGACATATTTACATGCCCACTTCTCTACTTACAGCAAGTGCTCGACTACTCAACGCAGGAATAGATGTTACATTTCATGATGAAAATCTAAGACCTCTGGAAGTATCTTCTGATTATGTGGGATTTAATTTGTTGGGTGCGCCATATATTCCAGAAGTAATAAAATTACAACAAAGAATTAAAGAAGAACTAGGAGAAAAAAAGTTTCTTGTTGGCGGTCAAGTTGTTTCTGGATTAAGTACACACCAATTAGGACGTTTATTTGGGAATTCAACTTACAATGGCAATGATGATTTCATATTAGCAAGAGTTATGGATATAGATGTAAAAGCATTGATTTCACCAGAGAAAACCTCACTTATCCCTGCATATAAGCGGTTAAGCGATGATGCGATGAGAGAATATCTGTCCAGAGAATTTTCTTTGTATGTTTCTCAAGGATGTAAGTTTTCTTGTGATTTTTGTGCGGCAGTACGAACATACAAAGACCCAGCAACAGGACAAGTAACCAAAGTAAAAGAATCTTATAGAAATCAAAGTATCATCAAAGCCGATTTGGCTTATTTAGTGGGAAAAGCAAAATCTTTTGGTTTAGATAAACTACAATTATATATGTCTAATCTTGATGTATTCCAAACACCCACTGAATTGCTCAGATTTGCGTATGCTGTATCGGAAGTGAAACAAGATAATCCTGATTTTAAGATTAATTTGCGTGGATTGGCGACAGTTGATTCTTTTTTACGAGCACGAGAAAATATGCCCGAAAGTATAGAGGAATTAGTCAAAGCTGGTTTTAATACTGTTGGTTTTGGGGTTGATGGTTGGACTAAAGAAGTATGGGCAGCTGTGAAGAAAGGACATAATTCAGAAGAGAAATGTTTGGAAGCGATCAGGTCAACCAGAGAAGATTTTGGCATGACACCTGAAATATTAATGGTGTTTGGACATCCAACAGCAGACACAGAAGAATCTCTTGGTGCGGCGTATCAAGTAACGAGAATGGTTATTGGAGCATATGGAGCAGTTCCACGTCCTCACGTTTCAAAAGATTTTGTTCCCGGAAACAATGGGTGGAGAAGTCCAGAGCATTCTGATGCAGTTGAAAGTCTGTTACAACATCCCGAAGCGTTCCAGTCTTTAGATTTTACCGCACTTCCCTCACCGTTAACTCATCCCAATGAAAGAATTAGAGAATTGGCGACAAAATATTTTTTGAAAATGTGCGAACTTCCGGGAAATACGACACAGTATGTGAAGCCGATAACACCTAATTTAACGTTGGAAGAGTTAAAAGAAGTCAAAAAATTTAATGAAAGTCGTTTTGATCGTTAGTTACGGAACCTCTTCACATCTTATTAGATAAACTTGAGGAATAAGAATAAACAACCATTAAAAACGTTTCTAACATAAATCTTCAAGAGCGTATACACGATGGAGCGTTTGTTGTGGTTGGATTCCTTCGTTCAATGGTTTTTCTTCAAGTGCATTACGCATCATTTTCATTGCATCGGGCCAGGCTCTTTGTTTTCGAATACGTTGTTGCATTGCATCCCATTCAGATTTAGGCATGAGATGAAAATGATTATATAATTCATCTCCCACATGACTTGACCCAAAACCATTATGCACATATTCTACATTATCAATAACGACGATAGCTCCAATATCTACTTGCTCGATACGCGGATTATAGGGGATTTCTCTAAACAATTGACCATTTATCGTGATTATAGTTTTCGTGTATTCTTGTTCCATTGTCTTATTAAAATTAAAATACGGGCCCGGGGGGACTTTCGTGTTATCTCATCTGCACGAAATAACTGTTTCGAACCCCCGATCTATAGCTCTCTTTGCATTATAGCATAGAAGGCTATCGCCTTATCCAGGCTGGGCCACGGGCCCGTAGGTGAGCAAAACGACGAATAACTTTTAAATATTGTGTTTGAAATCTATGATATATGCCAAATTTGATCATTTTTGAGGAAAAAGAGGTGCCGGCGTTGGGGTTGAATCGAGAGAAGAAACCAGACATTGAAAAAATGAAAGAGTATTTTTTTGATGATGAATTGGAGATGTTGCAGGGTTTGCAGACGATTGAACATACTTTTTCTGCTACGGAGGTTAGTTTATTGTACCCCGGCTGTGGAACGGATATTTTGACGCCGTTGTTGTATTTAGAGAGGATAATGCCGCGAATAGAACGAGTTAAATTACATTTTGTGGATACGAGTGGTTCGTTTGCGATGTTTAAAACGATATTGTATGAAGTTGGTATTTCATTTGCGGAGTGTGAGGGAGGGATACAATTTCATTGGCAGCATATACTTGTGACGTTATATTTTCATCAGCAGAATATTGCGCGGTTTTTACATAATTGTCCAGAATATCATATTTATTTTGAGAAGTGTTTTCGAATTATGAAAGATAGAATGCCGGAGTATGAACAAGTGGTGTTTGATAGATTGGCGACTTCTGGGTTAGTGATTAGTGATTCGGGGTTTTTGGATGTGGGATTGGAGAAGATTGAGGTTGATTTGAAATTGAGTGCGTATGGGGAGATGATGGTGGGGAGGAAGAGATGAGGTAATATTAATTTTATCGCTTGCCCTAATGATACTTTTTCCCAATATAAAATCCTATCCAAAATAGTGCAAGTAATATAGAGTTTAGAACTACTGATTGCCATAAAAAACCAACAGTATTAAAACCAAATTTCAAAATAGGTCTGAATATTGGGTCGAAAAATGAAGCTAAAAACCACATAAGGGAAGAGACAATGAAAATGATTTTTAGTTTGTCTTGGAAAAAGCTTCCAATAAACAATCCTAAAACTACCAACAAAAAGTATTCAAAGGGTTGTCTTCTTAATACTATAAAAAGTAATGCAAATACTATTGCAGCAATGAAATAAATTTTTTGAATTTTTGTAGTTTCCATGACTCTATAAAAATTTCTTTAATTTTTCTCTGACTTCATCGTTATGATGAATTATTTCTTGATCTGTAAAGCGATACACTTGGTATCCCATTCTTTTCCAGAGTTGGTTTTTGAGATTATCTTTTAGGATAGTTACTTTTAGTCTCTCTTCACCATAACGTTTACCTAATGTTTTATAATGAGTTGGCCCATCAACTTCAATTATGATTTTTCTTTTTTCACTTCTAAAGTCTGGAACTGTATAAAGGATCTCTTTGGAATTGCATCTAAATATCTTATTGAAAATAAAGTCATCAGGAAGTAATTCTCCCATTAATTTTTCTGGAATTGTTACTCTTTTTTTACCTGCGGCTTGCATTCCACTGGCACAAGCTTTGTAGTAACCTTCTAAATCTCTTTTCTTCCAATCTTTTATAGTTTGTTTAAGTCTCTCGCTGCTCATATTTGGATGTTTCTGATGTGTACTCTTTCCCATTAAACTAGCTTGTTTTGGATGACGAGACATTGTTATTTTACCCATTCTACTTGGTTGATCGGGATATTTTTGCATCACTAATTTACCATTTCTTATAGGAAGATCGGGATAAATTTTCAAAGTCTTTTTCATTGTTTCAGAAGACACTTTTCTAGCACGTTCTGGATCATCATATTTCCATTTCAACAGTTTAGCAACGGGTTCTCCTGTCTTCTGAACTGCCAAACCCCCCATTCTTGCGAAGTCGGGGTGTTTTTGGATTGTTTTATTATAATTGTCTTTAGCCAAATTAGGATTATTCTTATGGGCAGTTAATCCACCTTTACTAGCACCTTTCTCCGCTGCTTTTTTTTGTCGTCTGCTATACTCTTCTTGATCACGTTCTTTCAATTCTTTATGGGTTCTTGCTGTTCTTTGACCAATTTCTCTTTTACGTTCATCTGAACATTTATGGACCCCTGATGGTCTTGTTGGAATATTATTACGAAAAAGAACTCTTCTCACAGTACTTTTACCATATTTAAACTTCTGTGCTATTTGCCTCAAAGAAAGACCACCATTATAAGACTGAATTATTTCAGACTCTAGCTCTGAAGATATTTTTTGCATAGAAAAATAAAAACAAACAAAGATTATAAACTTTAGTGAAATTTTTTCTTACTTTTACGGCATCCCACTATTCAACCACTTGACATATGCATACATAACGAGAGCCGTATTGACCATGCGCATGTTGCATTGATAGGCGCGTTCGACTCCTCTTTTGATTTCTTCGATGTTCTTTTTGATTTGGTCGATTTCTTGCACTTTTGCTTGAGGAATACGATGTTTGATGTTGTCAAAGCTTTCTTTGCGCAGCTCTTCTTCAAGTGTATAATGGAATAGGAAGCCTTTGTTGAGGCTTTCCATTAATGCATTCATTTCGGATACTTGGCCTTCGTTGACGAGATCATAACCATTAAAAGCGAAGTCTTTATTACGAAGGATTTTACCGAAGATTTCGTTTAGTTTGTCATTGCCTGCGATTTTTTCTTCACGGGTTTTTAATTTTGGCAGGCTGTTGAATATCAGGGTGAGGTCACTGATGAATGTGCCTTGCTGCCAGTACATGATGGCTTCGGTAAATGAGAGGTTCTTTTGCATGGCGACAGGAACGTTTTTGAGCATTTGTAATGTGCGTTGTAAAGCTACTGATTCATGCACAGAGTCATTTTCTTGCAATATTTTTTCGACTGCTTGAATGGTGGGCTCAACTAACGCAAGACTTTGCGCCATCATTTGAGTGTCGGTTTCGGATATGGAGAAGTCGGTAAAATATTCTTTCATCTGCGGTTCTTTAAGCGGGTACGGGGTCTTACTTTTTATTTCGCGAATGAGATAGACACTTTCTACTTCGGCAGTTTTGGTTGTTAAATGATGCAGAGCATGAATATAGAGCATAGATTTCACCTGTTTGTTGTCTTTTATTTTTGAGCTTTTAACCTATCTGTTTTTCCGCAGTAAGGGCATTGGATGTTATGTGTCAAGCCCACTTTGGTTTTATCCAATCGGAATGTATAATTGCAGCGGGTGCAGAAGAATGTGCCATATTCTGGTGTTGGGAGTGTTTCGGTTTTTGAGCTGAGAGATTTATCTACTTCTTTATTTTTTAACTTAAGCTCTTCACAACAATTGTCACAGACCAATTGATTTGTGCCGTCAATTTTGGGAAATAAACGTATTTTCTCTAGAAGAACGACAGCGTTACACTTCTCACAGGTTCGGGTTTTGCGTATATCCATCTCTTTCACCTTTTTAAGGATATGTGAAAAGGGCAGAAGGAGTATTTAAACATTACTGGGGTAGAATTGATATAACGGCGGACATAATAGTTATTATACGCAATTTTTGAGAATATCTAAGATGACGAGTTTAATTTTGGGATTTATTGAAGAAGTTCATCAAGTCTTTGCTTCCATTGTGGATTGTCTAAATGTTCATATCCATTG
>MHII01000019.1 GCA_001817425.1 Candidatus Buchananbacteria bacterium RIFCSPHIGHO2_02_FULL_39_17
TGGGTAAATGATTCGGCGGTGATTTTTGCACGACGCAGACCTTGGGGGTTGACGAGGACTTTACGTTCTAATCCGTCGATTTGTTGTTTGCGAATTTCGCCGATGTCGCCGGTGATGAAGCGCAAACTGTAATCGCGTCCGCCGGAGAATAATTCGCCGTCGATAAGATGACGGATGTATTCAGCTAGGAGGGGAAGGATATCTGGAGTGAATGGTTGATGAGATAGATCGGTAAGAGGGGTTGAGTTAATTACAAGCTCACGAATCTGTTCGCCGATGTTGCTTGGGAGATAAAGACCTTGGGCAGCTTGAGGGTGTACGTACACAGCGTTGCCAAATTTATGAGCGCGACCATGGAGGGCGATGAGATCTTTTGGTGTTTGCATCATGAGGAAGTCTTAGAATAAGAGGACGTATTTAAAAATGTTTCTATTATTAAGTGATACTCTATTGGAAGATGAGGTAGGTTCTGTAGAAAAAGTTGTCTGGGCCGTAGAGTTTGTGCCGTTTTTGATGTATCTGGAGAAACGGCACCAACAATATATCTTACGACCAGCAGTTCAAACTCTACCTATTGGCAGGTACTTGCAAGAGCTCGCCTCTTGCTCGCTCACGTACCACGACGCCTTTTTCTACTAAGCTGATGGGGTAGAAACTCTTATAAAGTATCAGGATAGAGGGAGAGTTATGGATTCGCGACCTGTATTAGGGTTAATTGAACACGTGATTATTATTGGAAATAAAGGATTGCAGGAGAAGGTAGTTGCACGCATAGATACAGGAGCGACGTCGTCTTCAATTGATGAACGGTTGGTTGAGAAGCTGGATTTAGGGCCGATGTTACGATTAAAATTGGTAAAGTCTGCTTCGGGGAGTAAACGACGGCCGTTAATTTGTGTGAAGATAAAAATTGATGGCAAAGTAATGGAGGAAGAGTTTACGGTTGCTGATCGAGCACATATGACTTATCCTCTATTAATCGGGCAGAACATTTTAAAGAAGGAAAAGTTTTTAATTGATCCACTCAAGAAGGGAGTTTAAGATGAAAGTTGCATTAATTTCACAAGGGAGTAAGAGTTCGCAGATGGTAGGCGACGCGCTCAAGAAATATTTTGAAACCGTGGATATGATTGATCTGATGGAAATTGATGTGCGGTTAGGAGAGGAGAATGGTATTTTTTATCAAAACAAGCCGTTTGGCGAGTATGATTGTGTGTATGTGAAAGGGAGTTTTCGGTATGCACATTTATTGCAGTCGATTACGTCGTTATTAGAGGACAAAGTACCTTATATGCCGCTGCCAACAGAGGCGTTTACGACGGTGCATAATAAGTTGTTTACTCATTTGGCGTTGCAAAAGCATAATATCCCTATGCCAAAAACGTGGTTATTTCCAAGCGGAGAATTGGCAAAGCGGTTATTGAAAAAAGTGCGTTATCCAATTGTGATGAAGTTGCCGGAAGGAACGCAAGGGAAAGGAGTTATGTTTGCAGATTCGTATAATTCGGCGTCGTCTTTACTTGATGCGTTAGGGGCATTAAATCAGCCGTTTATTGTGCAGGAGTATGTGGAAACGGAAGGATGTGATATTCGTGTATTAGTTGTCGGGGAGAGAGTGGTTGGAGCGATGAGACGGCGGGCGCAGAAAGAAGAGAAGCGATCAAATATTCATGCTGGCGGTGTTGGTGAGAAAATTGAGTTGAAGCGGGAGATGGTTAATTTAGCACTAGACACGGCGAAAGCGCTCAATGTAGATATTTGCGGAGTGGATATTTTAGAGCATCCATTGGGGTCGAAAGTGATTGAAGCGAATATATCACCAGGATTGCAGGGGTTAAGTAAAGTTGTTTCGGTTGATTTAGGTGATGAGATTGCACGATTTTTATATGAGCAGACGGTGATTGCGTTGGCGCGGCGAAAAGATGAGAATGCGGCGGAGCTGCTTTTACAAATTGAAGAGGAGAAGAAGAAAAAAGAAGTACCTGAAGAGGGGAAGCCAGTTATTAGTAAAATTAATTTTCGAGGGGAGAGGATATTACTGCCGGAATTTGTAACGAAAGTGAGCGGGTTTACTGATCGACGAGAATATGTGATTGTGGCACGGAAAGGGAAGGTAGAGATTGGGGAAGGGAAGTAGGATTTATTTAGAAAAAAAGGTGTTATAATTTATTTTTTGTTCTTTTTCCCATTCTTAACTGATTTTGTAAGAACGATATTCTGGGATTTGCGTTTTGGTTTGAAAGCGAGTAAGTAGATAATAGGTAAGATGCCTAGAGAGTTGATTAATAATAATGCAATGAACCAGCCTTTTTGTTGGTATTTAGCGGCGGTCCAGAGGGCGAATCCGCGCCAGATGGTATCCCAGATAATAATTGCGCCAAAGATGAGAAGGACCCATAACGGGCGTTGATATAAAGTGTAGATGTCGATCATGAAATTGCTGTTTGAGAAGTGGTTTTTATAGTTTGTGGTGGTTGAGAATGGGGTTTATTTTTTAGATGATATTGAGATTTCGTAGTTGGAGGTAGCAAGGAGTTCTATTCCTGATAGATTTAAAGTATATGACCTATTTCCACTTTTAAATGTAGACGCGAAAAGGCCTTCGAGATTAAGCGCATTTATTTTTTGGGCAAGATCGTAACAATTCCTGTAACTTAAGTTTTCTTCTACTTTTTTTGACCCCATAAAGAGGCTAAAGAATAAAGGAAAAGGGAGAGATTTGGTTTGAAGAGCGGTTTTTGGTACATGAGAAAGAGCAGTTGATTCGCCAACATTGATATATTCGGTTGGTGTTCCAGCTAGGACGATTTGAAGCTTGTGTTTAAAGTCGATACGTGGAAGAATATCTTGGGGTTGTAATTTGTAGACGACTTCTCCTTCTTTAGTGCATTCAAAATTTCCAAAACAAACGCCACCAGCTGTTGAGTCAAAGTCAAGACCACGTTGTTTTAATAAACATTCAAGTTGATAATCACGAAATTTTTCGGCATCATATTCTACAGGAAGGGAGAGAGCAAAAGAAGAGACCTCAACAAGAGGAATGTTATAGTTTTTCTTTGCTATTTGTATTTCAAGGCGGCGCCCTGTTGCACTTATTTGATTCATATTGTTTAACGAGAGAGGAGGATTTATAAAAGTTACTATTAAAAAGTAAGAAATATTGTAAGGAGGAGTATTCAATTCTTCGGATGGTCATGGCCCATTTTGCGGCGTTCGTGGAGGTGTGCAATGTGACGTTGTCTTTCGTCTTTGAGGTCGATTTGTTTATGGCGGATGCCGCTGACGATGTTTGAGACGTGTTCGCCGCCTAGGAAGTGTGGTAGGATGACGTAATCGGCGCCTTGGGTGTATAATTTTAAGGAATCGTCGATGTCTGACGCAGTGACGAGAATTTTGGCGCGGGAATTGAGGGCACGAACGCGACGGATGAGATGGATATTATCGCTGAGATTGGGAACGGTTGAAATTAAGATTTGAATCTGTTCCAGATGCATGCGTTCAATGATTTCATCGTCGGTTACTTCGCCGTAGATGCAATGATAGCCGTGTTTGACCATGGTATTGATGATTTCAGGGTTGTAGTCTATAACTAAGACACGATTTTTGATATCTTTTAAATCGCGAAGGATACTATAACCGATACGGTTATGACCACATAAGATTATTTTTGGTTTTATTTCTGTTGGTAAGTATTCTAAACGTTCGGTGGTAAAATAGTCGAAGAGATGAAGTGGTTTTTGCAAGAAAGTGTATAAGTTGTCGCTGTATTTGATAAAATATGAGCTGAAAATTATAGAAAAGAGAAGAGTTAAGACGATAAGAGAAAAAGTATCTTGGGAGATATGACCTAACATAAGCCCTTGCGCAGCGATAATCAATGAGAATTCACCCATTTGCGTGAGGGAGATGGCGGTGAGAAAAGAAGGTTTTTTGGTGTATTTAAATAGAGTGCAAATAAACATGGCGATAAATGGTTTGATCACAAGAATTATGAGGAGAAGAATGATTAAAGGCAGCAATACTTTTTTGAGGATAGCAAGTGAGAGGCCCATACCTAATGAGACGAAAAAAAGCATGGCGAAAAAGTCTTTTAAGCTTTTGATTTTGCCGATGATTTCAATGTTGTAGTCTAAATTTCCTAAAGTGATACCGGCGATAAAAGCACCAATGGCGAGCGAAAATCCTAAAAAAGCGAAGGTAATTGAAAAAAGAAAACAAACGGCAAGTGAGCAGATGAGCAAGAGTTCTTGATTTTTGGCAGCAAAGCTGAATATTTGTGGAAAGATATGACGGCTGGCAAGATAGGCGATTGTAAAGAGGGAGAGGAATTTGAGCAGAGCGATGATGAGAAGAGCGATGCTAAAACTATTTAATGAAGTGAGGATAGAGAGGGCAAAGATGGCAACGATGTCTTCTAAAAGCAAGATACCAATGATCATGCGGCCATGCAAAGTATTTAATTCACGTTTATCAGAGAGTAATTTCATGACAATCATGGTTGAAGAAAATGTGATCATCAACCCTATATACGCGGCTTCAAGACTGAGATAGCCAAGGAATAATGCAGCAATGTAGCCAATGCAAAAGAGTATGGCGATTTGAATAGAGCCTCCGACAGTTGTGACGAACGCAACATTTTTGAGGCTTTTAATATCCATCTCTAAGCCGACGATAAATAAGAGGAAGGCAACACCAATGGTTGAGATGGTTTCAATAATAGTATTGTTGGTGACGAGTTGAAGAATAGGGGTGATGAGAACACCGACAAGGATATATGCGAGAAGCTGAGGTTGTTTGAGCAATTGCAGGAGGTAGGCAAGAATAGCGACGACTATGATAATAATACCCAATTGGGTAAAAAAACTCCCGCTCACCTCTAAGACCATAGGTTTTAGGGAGGGAAGAGGTATTTATAAACGTTTTGGGGTGTGCTAGGCTGATATTTATTTTGGAGACTCTAAATTCTTTTAATATTGAATTTATTTTGAGTGGAAATGGTGTTAAGTGAAGTTCTTATTGCGGTTGGCCTTGGTGTTTTTGCAGGGATTATCACGGGCATTACACCTGGGATTCATGTGAATTTAGTTGCAGTGATTGTGGTGTCGATTGCGCCGATGTTATTACAGTATACGAGTGCTGTTGTGCTTGGGGTGTTTATTATTACCCTTGCAATTATTCATACGTTTCTAGATGCGATTCCCAGTATTTATTTGGGAGCGCCGGATGCGGGGCAAGAGTTAAATGTACTGCCGGGGCATCGATTATTATTGAAAGGTGAAGGGCATAATGCAATTTTGTATACGATTGTGGGGTCCCTTGGAAGTTTAGGATTAGGATTTTTGTTGTTTCCGCTGTTTGTTTATGGAATGGAGAAAATGCAGCCGTTAGTTGGTGCGATCGTGGGATATGTGTTGATGGGGTTAGTTGGGTATATGATTGTGCGGGAGAAGAAGAAATGGCTGTATTGTGCAACGGCGTTTTTGTTGTCTGGTGTGTTAGGGTTATTAGTGTTTACGATTCCGACATTACATCAGCCGTTATTTCCGTTGCTGTCGGGGTTGTTTGGATTTTCGCTGTTGATTATGAGTTTATCGGAGAGTACGAAGATACCGGCACAGGATACGACCAAAAAAATGACGTTGTCTTCGCGGAATACATTAAAATCAGTTGGGGCGGGAACGGGGATGGGCTTTATTGCGGCGTTTCTGCCAGGATTTGGTTCTTCGCAGGCGGCAATTATCGCGACAGAATTTGTAGGAGATATTGGGGATGAAGGTTTTTTGAGTTTAGTTTCGGGATTAAATACAGCGAATATGCTGTTGAGTATTGCGGCGGTGTATGCGATTGAAAAAGCACGCAATGGCGCGATTGTGGCAATTAATCAATTAATTGGAGGAGTGGGGTTTGAAGAGATGATGTTATTTATTGGAACGGCGCTGGTTGCAGGAGGAATTGGCGCGATTGTGACGATTTATGGATCGAAAATATTTTGTAAATGGATTGTGAAAGTGAATTATAGATATTTAGTGTATGGCATTTTAGGATTTATTACGGTGCTTACGATTTATTTTGATGGGTGGTTAGGGGTAGTTATCTTAGCGACGGCAACGGGAATTGGTCTGTTGACGTCGGTGTGGGGGATTGCGAAGAGTCATTTGATGGGATGTTTGCTTTTGCCGGTGATTTTGTATTTTGTGTTGTAGAATTTAAAAATTATTTCAATACCACTCGGGAAAGAATTCTAATTTACGTTCGTTTGTGATGATGGTTATATCTATTTTTTTTATTATTTTAGGGTGTTTTGTTTTAATTTCTTCTATGAGTTCATAGATATATTCCACTGTTTCTGCTTCAATTTCAAGTTCTAATTCCCATGTGCCAATTGATTTAATGATATGAATGATATTTTTTTGAGCTTTACAGTAGTTGAGGACTTCTTGGAATTTGTTATCTTGATAATCTTGGAAATAGAGGCAGAGCTTAAAGAATTTCAATCCTAATTTATTGATATGCAGAAAAGTAGTATAGCCTTGGATAATTTTGCGTTGTTCGAGATCTTTTATTTTTGTTAAGATAGTTTTGCTATTGAGATGTAATTTTTTGGCAAGA
>MHII01000020.1:0-22847 GCA_001817425.1 Candidatus Buchananbacteria bacterium RIFCSPHIGHO2_02_FULL_39_17
CTCTCAATTATGTCGCCAAATTTACGCCTGACGGCACCACGCTGGGTAATTCGCAGATTTATGATAATGGCACGAATGTGGGTATTGGCAGTGCCAATCCAGCAGAAAAACTCGTTGTCTATAGTGATACCCGCTCTGTGGCCCGATTAAGAGGTGATACTAATACTAATTGGGTTGGTACTACCCTGGTTGATACCGCTGGCAGTGAAAAATGGTTTATTGGGGCTAATAGTAATAATTTTATTTTCAGACGTAATAATACTACTAATGATTTAGTGATTAGTAATATTACCGGCAATGTCGGCATCGGCACCGCGGCACCAACGCAAAAATTAGATGTTAATGGCAATGTTAATATTGCTGGTGGTAATAAACTAAGAATAGACATGCAATATCAAAGTTGTTCTGCTGGTTCCAGGAGTTTCGGCCTACCCTGCACCTGCAATGCCGGATATAATATATTGTCAGCTGGTGCTTCTTGTAATTCAAGCGATACTCTTTATCAGAGTAGTCCCAGTCCTAATCCTAATCAGTGGTTTGCTTTTTGCAAACCAGCATCTGGTCCAGTAGTTAACGCGGATATTTTAATGTGGTGCGCCAAATTTGAGGATAATACGCCATAATTTGATTTATTACTGCTTAAAATAAAATGCCGATTCCTACATTAAAATATAGTTCTTTGATATTTATATTGCTAATTATTACTGTTGGCTTGTTGTCAGTGACTTTTCAGGCGGTTAAATCCCAAGCGGTGGAAGTGCCGCCGCCACCCAAAATTTGCGGCGATGGCATTGTCCAAGTGCCCAATGATTCCGGCGCCTATGAAAAATGCGACAGCAGCGGGGTGGAAACCGATGAATGTACGGCGAGTTGCGGCCAAAAAATGCTGGGCTGGGCTTGGTCATCAAATTCCGGTTGGCTTTCCTTGAATAATAAAAATTGTGATTATGTTGATCCGGCGGTGCCGCCCGGTGATCGTTGCGTGCTAAATAGCACCACCCATTATGTCCAAATTGATGCCGTCAATCAGATTTTTGGCTGGAGTTGGGCAGATAATTTAGGCTGGGTCTGCTTTGGCAGCAGCTGTAGTGGTTTAGGCGGGACAACGCCGTCCGGCGGTTGGCAAGCCCAGATTTATGGTTCGGACTTTGGCAGCGGCGTGGAAAATCCAAGGGTGATTGGCTGGGCAAAAATTTTGAGCTTAGGCGATGACGGCTGGATATCTTTTTCTTATCTAAATGAAGCGGCGCCACAGGCCAATTATCAAGTTCGTTTAATTCAAAAAGATTTTGGCGCGACGCCAAATATCAGCCAGCGCTTAACTTTAAACGGTTGGAGCTGGAACGGCAATGATAATGGCGCCGGACTAGGCTGGCTTCAATTTGATTCAGAGATTTCTGCCATTTCGCCTTGGCTTCAGACCAAATACGGCGACATTTACGGCCGGGGCGATATTTCCGGAGTAACGCCGCCGCCGAGTTACAACGCCACTTATCGGATTTTAGCCGGCGGGGCCGTGACGAATTTCACTTCCGCGCACGGCATTGATTTTTGGGTGGACCAAAATTACGGGCCGATTAATTTTCCGACGCCGGAAACCGGTTACACCAATGTTTTAGGCAAATTAGACGTTAAAAGCCTGCTTTGCGATTTTGCCGGGGGCAATACTTGCCTTAACAAGAGCGGTCGGACCGTGGTTGACTTGACTAAGCCCGGTCAGGGTCTGCAAACAAATCAACTTTTGGCCGGAAAAATTTATTATAATAATGGCAATTTGATTATTAGTAGCCCGATTCAGTTTATCAACGGCAATAATTTTGAAAATGGCGCGGGCACGATTATTGTTGACGGCGATTTGGAAATTAACGCCAATGTCACTTATGCGCCGACCGGAGCTTTAACCAGATTTCGGAATTTGGCGTCGGCGGCTTGGATTGTCCGCGGCGATTTGAAAATTTCGGGCAACGTGGAAAATTTGGCCGGTAACTTTATTGTCATTGGCAATGGTTTGAATAGTTGTGATCCGCCGCAAGCCGGCTGCGGCCAAATTTTTACCTGTTTTGACAACGGCAATAGTTGCCAATTTCGCTTGACCACTTCCGGCTTAATGATGGCGCGTCGGTTTGATTTCCGCCGGCTTTACAAAGATCAATTGGAAGGTTCAGAGATTATCGTTTATGACGGCCGGCTTTTAGCCAACACGCCGCCGGGGTTGGGTGATTTTGCCAAAGCCTTGCCAATCTGGCGCTCTAACGTGTTTAGCCAATAAACCCCGTTAGAAATTTAATAAACAGCTTGTTTTTAAGGAAAATATTTAGTGGGTTATTCATTCTTTAGTCAGATTAAAAAATTTTTGTAAATTTCTAATGGGGTAAAATTTTGGGCAAATTAATAAAAATGGTATACTAAATAAATATAAATAATGATATTAAATAACTAATAAATAAATTTAAAACTCTTTCTAAATGTCATTACGATCCTGAGCGAAGTCGAAGGAGAAGCAATCTCAGAGATTGCCGCGTCATCTCGACGTAAAGTCGGGACTCCTCGCAATGACAAAAAATAAACTTTTGCCTTTTACCTTTTGATTTTTAAATTATTGATTATGTCTTTATTCTCCACTCCCCAAAGTTATCTCGGCATTGATTTTGACGCTAACAGCGTTAAAATCGTGGAATTGCACAATGAAAACGGTCGGTCTCGGCTGGTGACTTATGGTTACGTTGATATTGAAGTTGATAAGCCGGTTAAAAGTGATTTGAAAGAAAATTATCTGGCCGTCGCCAAATTAATCAAGGCGGTTTGCCGGAAAGCAAAAATCACGACGATTAAAACCGTTTCCGCTTTGCCGGCGTTTTCGGTTTTTAGCTCAATTCTGACCTTGCCGGCGATGGCTAAAAAAGATTTAGCCCAAGCGGTTTCCTGGGAAGCGAAAAAAGTCATTCCCTTTCCGCTTGAGGAAATGATTTTGGACTATAAGATTTTAAATGAATCAGGTTCAGCTCCGGCCGAAGAAACAAAAAGTTCATCCACGCCGCTGCCTAACGGCGAGTTAGACAACCATAACGGGCAATCCCAGAAAAAAGGCTTTTTTAAAATTGCGACTCGCGCACCCAAGCAATACACCCGGGTTCTTTTAACCGCCGCGCCTAAGGATTTAGTTAAACGCTATTTAGATATTTTTAAAGCCGCTGACTTAAACATTTTAAGTTTAGACACGGAATCCTTTGCTTTAATCAGGTCGCTGGTGGGCAATGACAAATCCGCCATTATGATTGTGGACCTCGGTTCAATCGTGACTAATATTTCCGTTATTGTTAACGGCGTGCCGATTCTTAACCGGAGTATTGATGTCGGCGGTTTGACCATTACCAAAGCGATTGCGGATAGTTTAAATGTCAGTTTGGCGCGGGCCGAGCAGTTTAAATATGATATTGGTATGAATCCGGAGCGTTTGGGTCAGGGCAGTGTGCCTAAAACTATTGAAACGGCCCTAAGCCCGATTGTTGATGAACTGCGCTACAGTTTAAATATTTATAAAAATCAGGGCCAAAAGAGTATTGAAAAAATAATTTTGACCGGCGGTTCTTCCCTGCTTTTGAATTTACCCCAGTATTTACAAACGGCTTTAGGCCTGCGCGTTTTTTTGGGTGATCCTTGGGCGCGAGTGGTCTATCCCGAGGATTTAAAGCCGGTTTTAGACGAAGTCGGTTCGCGGTTTTCGGTTGCCATTGGCCTAGCGATGAGAGATATTGAGTAAAAAATCAAAAATCAAAAATCAAATCTCAAAATTATGGAAGCCGCCTGCGGCGGCTGGAATAAGCACCAAACTTTTGAGATTTGAGACCTGCCCGTCAATGCCTGATTACTATGTGTTATATAAAGATGAAATTAAACCCAGCCAAATAAATTTTAATATTAAAAAAGTTAAGGCGATGGCAGGCGGGCCGCCTTTGGCGGAAAAAGTCAAAAGGCAAAAATTAAAATTTAAGTAATTATTTCGTCCTCGGTCGCCGAAGGCGACCGGGACTCCATAAATTTTTATTTTTGAGATTTAAATTTTAAACTTGACCGAGCGAAAGCGAGGGAACATGGCGGATATCAATTTACTTCCCGAAGAATTAAGGGAAAAAGAAGAACATGAATTAAAGGCGGCGCAGAAAAAGCCGAAGTCTTTTCCCATTGAATTAAGTAAACCGCAAATCAATCAGGAAAAAAAGTCGTCAGTCTGGCAAAAAATTTTTACTAAAAAACCTAAAGCCACTGAAAAACAAGTGCCGCTGTCTAAACCCACTCCGGTTACGCCTGCCTCGCCGAGCGCTCGCCTCGATTCGGCGAAGCGGGCGAGTCAAAGCGGGCTAGGCGGGCCAACCCCCTCGGTGGTTCAACCAGACGTAAAATTAGCCCCAACATTTGATTTAGTTAAACCAAGTCAGACTGAGTTAACCCCAAATCAAGCGCCAAATAAAGAGCAAGCCGTCGTGGCGGCCAAGCTAGAAATCAAAGAAAAAAAAGCGGACAAAAAGCCAAAGTTCGGTCAGTTTAATTTCAGAAAATTAAAAGCTTGGTCAAAAAATTTTTCCCCGTCTAAAAAAATGTTTGCCTCGCCGAACGCTCGCCTCGATTCGGCGAAGCGGGCGAGTCAAGGCGGGCCAACTCGTCAAGAAAAAAAAGCCGCCGCGGCGCCGGCATCCAGTTTCGTTGACATTAATTTGATGCCAGCGGAATTAGCGAAACATCCGGAATTAGAGCTTTCCCGAAAATTGACCCAGACGGGCCTGATTTTTGGTGGCGCCATTCTATTAGTTATTGTGATTTATTTAGGTATTACTTGGTATCAATTAGTGATTGCCCGAAAAATTCAAAAATTAGAAGCCGAAATTACTCGACTTGACACGCAAATTGCCAGTCGGAAAATTGAACAAGATGCCGCGCTTGACTTAGCTAAACGTTTAGAAATGGTTAAGCAGATGCTTGATAATCATGTTTACTGGACAAAGTTTTTTGAAATGCTTGAGCGTTATACCATTGATGAAGTTTATTATACTAATTTTGCCATGGCGGGGCACGACAAGTTAATTATTGCGGCCGTGGCTAAGGATTACCAATCAGTGGCAAAGCAGTTGGTCGCTTTTAAACAAGCCAAAGATTTTATCCAAGATGTCAGAATTGACGCTGCTCAAGCGCAAATTGACGCCAGCGGATTTTATCAGGGCGTTAGTTTTAACATTAATTTAGAATTTTTGCCTGAAGTCTTTATTAAAAGAAATTAGGTATATGGCGGAACGAATAAAAAATAACAATTTAGCGCTCCGACTTATTTTTCTGCGTTATCAGAGGCCGTTTTCTTTTGCCGTTGTTATTCTGGTTTTACTTTTAAGTTATTTCTTAATTTTGGCGCCAAAATATGAGCAAGTCGGCGTGGGTGGCAGCTATAATTTGAGCGCGGTTAAGGCGGAAGTCAACAAGCGGCAGGATTATTTAAATAATTTAAATGAGCTTATTAATGATTATCAAAAAATTAGCCAAGCCGATGTCGGTCGGATTAAAAATGTTTTGCCGGCCGATAAAGACGTGGCTGGTCTATTCGTTCAGCTTCAGGAGATTGCCGAAAAAAATAATTTACTTTTAGCCAGCGTTAATATTAATGAAACACCGGAAGCAATCACGGCTCAAGACGCCAAGTCACAGATTAAACAAATTAGTGTCAATTTAGGCTTAGTCAATCCGGCCGTTAATAGTTATCAAAAAATTAAGAATTTTTTGTCAGATTTGGAGTTAAATTTGCGCTTGTTTGATATTAGCGCCGTTTATTTTACGCCCGGCGATAAAACTTTTTCCGTTAATTTAGTCACTTATTATTTGGGCCAAAATTAAATTTTCTATGCTTATCCCAAAAAAAATATCCGGATCAAAAAAATGGATTTTAGCCGCGGTTATTTTGGTGATTTTGATCATTATTGTCTATTTAATTTTTGCTAATTTTTTAGCCGACAAAATTGAGTTAGGCAAACCGATTAGTTTCAAGGTTAAAACTTTGAGCTTGCCGCCGTTAACAGCGGAATTAAAAAGCGATTTTTTAAATCAGTCGCCTTATCAGGATTTAATTTTAAACGGTGAATTGCCGGTGACCGCGGAAAAGACCGGTCGGACTAACCCGTTTGAGAAAATTCCAATTTTATCGGTTGTTGAAGAAGAATGAATTTTTTCTGATTTTCTAAATTCCTAATTTCCTAATTTTTCATGTTTAAAAATCAAAATCAACTTATTGAGGCGCTAACGCAAAATAACCTGTTATCCCAACAGGCCGTTTTTGATTTAAAAAATAAAGCCGAAGTGACCAAAAAAAGTCCGGAAGAAATAGTCTTAACTGAAAAATTAGTCAATGAAGAAAAATTAACGGAAATCAAGGCAAAATTGCTTAACATTCCTTGTGTTGATTTGCGGGGCGTGCAGATTGACCGAAAAATTTTGGAATTAATTCCTCGCGAAGTGGCGGAAAATTATCAAATCGTCTCGTTTGCCCGCAAGGGTAGCGAGATTGAAGTTGGTCTAACTGATGCCCAGAATTTTAAGGCGATTGAGGCGTTAGAATTTTTGGCTCAGAAATCAGAATTGAAAGTCCGATACTACGTTATTTCCGTTTCCAGTTTTGCCGCCGCTTTTCGTCAATATCAGCTTTTGGGCGAAGAGGCCAGGGAAGTTTTAGCCGGCATTGGCGAGCATGCGGCCGCGGTCGAAGTGAAAGAAAAGGAGTTGAAAGAAATGGAAGAGGTGATTCGCAGTGCGCCGGTTTCCAAAATGGTTTTGGTCATTATTCGCCATGCTATTGACGGCCGGGCTTCTGACATTCATATTGAGCCAACGTTGCGCGACACCCGGGTGCGCTACCGGATTGACGGTATTTTACGCACTTCTTTGGTTTTGCCCAAATACCTTCATGCGGCACTGGTGGCTCGGATTAAGGTCTTAGCCAATTTAAAATTAGACGAAACAAGAAAGCCGCAGGACGGCCGAATCCGGCTGATGGTTGATGGTCGGGATATTGATTTTCGCGTTTCTACCTTGCCCCTTTTTGAAGGGGAAAAAGCGGTTTTGCGCGTTTTGGACACGAATATGACCGTGCCAACCTTGGAACAGCTCGGGCTTAATGATGTCCACATTGAATTAATCAAAGAATCAATCAAGCGACCCTTTGGTTTAGTTCTTTTAACCGGTCCGACGGGTTCGGGAAAAACCACGACGCTTTATACCATTCTCACCATACTTAATCAAGAAGGGGTTAACATCGTCACCTTAGAAGATCCGATTGAATATTATATTAACGGCATTAATCAGTCACAAATCAATCCGGAAATTGGCTATAGTTTTGCCTCGGGTATGCGCGCCACTTTAAGGCAGGATCCCAATATCATGATGTTAGGCGAGATCCGCGACAAAGAAACCACGGAATTAGTCATTCATGAAAGTTTGACTGGCCACTTGATTTTATCAACCCTTCATACTAATAATGCTTTAGGGGCAATCCCGCGGTTAATTGATTTAGGCGGTGAGCCGTTTTTACTCTCTTCAGTGATTAATTTGGTCATTGCCCAACGTTTAGCGAGGAAAATTTGCCCAGATTGTAAAAAAGAAGTCGCTTTATCCGCTCCTTTGCTCAAAAAAATAAAAGAAAAGGTCGGAACGATTCCGCCGAAATATTTGAAAAACATTGATCAGAGCAAAATGACTTTTTGGAAAGGGGAAGGCTGTGCCCGTTGCGGCAATTTAGGCTATCAAGGCCGGGTCGCGGTCGCCGAAATTATCAATATCACGCGGGAGATTCGCGACATCATTGATCAAGGGGCCAACATCAACGCCATTGAAAAAGTTTTAAGCAAACAAGATTATATTGATTTGAGCCAAGACGGTCTGCTCAAAATTTTGCAGGGAGTGACCACGGTTGAGGAAGTGATGCGCATCAGCCAAATTTAATATGAATTCGACTTCGGTCGCCTAAGGCCTGCCGGCGCAGGCAGGCGATCGAGAATGAGGAGAACACCTAATAAATAGTAATTTATAATTCTATGGTGAATAAAAAACTTATTTTATTGGTGGAGGACGATGAATTTTTAGCCGAACTTTATGCGACAAAGCTTAAACTTGAGGACTATGAAGTGGCTTTGGCCACGGATGGCGAAAAGGGGCTGAAAATGATTAAAGAAAAAAACCCTGATTTGATTTTATTAGATATTATTTTGCCGAAAATGGATGGCTTTGAAATTCTTAAAGCGATGAAAGGCGATAAGGAATTAAAAAATATTCCCGTCATTTTGCTCACTAATCTCAGTCAGAAAGATGAAGTGAAGCGGGGGCTTGATTTGGGAGCTAATGATTATTTAATTAAGGCTCATTTCATGCCCTCTGAAGTGGTGAAAAAAATTAAGCAAACAATCAAGTAAATTTAAAAGTCAAAAGGCAAAAGTTAAAATTACAAGTTAAAATTTAAAAGTTAATATAAACCGCCGGTAGGCGGTAACTAAACTTTTGACTTATAACTTTTGACTTTTGAATTATTTTCCTATGGATTCTTCAATCAATGTTATTATCAATAATATTTTAACCACGGCGGCGAAACGCAAAGCCAGTTATATTCATCTAACAGTCGGCGCTTATCCGGCGCTGAGAATTGATGATCAGCTGGTGGAGTTAAAAGATGAAGCCGTGGTGATCAATGATTTGATTAAAAAATTAGCCGACGGCTGGCTTGAGGAGGACCAGAAAAAAGAGTTAACCCAAAATAAGGAAATGATTTTAGTTAAGGAAATTGATAAAAAATTTCGTTTGAAAATTCATTTCTTTTTTCAGAAAGGTAATTTGTCAGCCATTATTCATCTGATCTCAAGCCAAATTCCGCCGTTGGCCAATTTGGGTTTACCTAAGTCAATTACCGGTTTAGTGGAAAAAAAATCGGGTTTAATTATTATCGCCGGTTCTTACGGTTCGGGCAAAACCACGACCGTTTCGGCTTTAATTGAGGAAATTAACAAAAATCGCAAAGTCAATATCGTGACCATTGAAAAGCCGACAGAATACATTTTTACTAATCAGCAAAGCATTGTTGAACAGCGGCAGGTTGGCACTGATGTGGTGAGTTTTAAGGCGGCTTTGGATTCAGTCCAAAAAACTGATATTGACGTTGTTTGCGTCAGTGAAAACAATGAAGCGGATGTCATTCCTTTGGTTTTGGAAGTGGCGGTTTCCGGGCGATTAGTCATCTTAACCATGACCACGCTTTCCGCGGTGCAAACCCTGGAAGAGATTTTAGCCAGTTTCAAGTCTCAGGAAAAAAATCGGGCCTTAACTTTAGTGGCTGATAGTTTATTAGCGGTTATCGTTCAACGTTTAGTGCCTAAAGTTGGCGGCGGTTTAATTTTGGCGGCTGAAATTTTATTTGGAACCGAAGCGGTCCAGTCTTTAATCCGAGAGGGCAAGGTGAAACAAATCACGACGGTGTTGCAAAGTTCGCGCGCCGAAGGGATGATTAGTCTTGATCAATCATTGGCTGAATTAGTTAAAAATGGCGTGGTTCAAGCCGAGGAAGCGGAAAAATACGCGCTTGACCCGGAAATTTTCCATCCCCGGAGATAATAATAAAAGTCGCTGCCCGTAGCGAGTAGGCGACTTCCAAATTTTTGACTTTTGCCTTTTGACTTTTGATTTTTTTCTTATGCCCTATTTTCGTTATAAAGCCGTTGACATCAATAATCGGGAAAAAATTGGGATGATTCAGGCCGCTTCCGCGGAAGTCGCCGCTAATGTTCTAGCTGATCAAAATCTAACCATTTTATCTTTAGGCGAAGAAAAAATTAGTCCCTGGGAACGTTCTTTAAAATTTTTAAACCGGATTAAGGTTAAAGATTTAGTTGTTTTTTCCCGTCAACTTTCCGTGATTATTTCGGCCAGCATTCCTTTGGTGCCCGGTTTAAAAATTTTGATCAGTCAAACTGAAAATCCAGCCTTGAAATCAGTGGTTTCCGAAGTGGCCGATGAAGTGGAAGGCGGCGCTAAACTTTCTTCAGCCTTAACTCGGCATCACGATGTTTTTTCTGATTTTTTTATCAATTTAATTAAGTCAGGCGAAACCTCCGGCAAACTTGATGAAGTTTTAAATTATTTAGCGGACCAGCAAGAGAAAGACTATGATTTAATCTCAAAAATCCGGGGCGCCATGATTTATCCCGGTTTTATCATTGGCGGTTTAACCGTGGTTGGCGCTTTAATGATGATTTTTGTGATTCCGCAGCTAACCGCTGTCTTGCAGGAAAGCGGCGTGGCTTTGCCTGTTTCCACTCGCATTTTAATTGGGACCAGTGATTTTTTGGCCAGATTTTGGTGGTTATTGCTTTTAATTTTTATCAGTTTGATTGGGGCATTAAGAATTTTAATTAATAAGCCAAAAGGCAGAAAAATTTGGGATAATTTTAAATTGCGCTTGCCGATTTTTGGCAAGATTTTAGAAAAAATTATTTTAGTCCGTTTTGCGCGCAGCCTTCATACTTTAATCACCGGCGGCGTGCCCTTGACCAGAGGTTTGGAAATTGTTTCGGCCGTAGTCGGCAACGAGGTTTATCGCGGGCTGATTCAAGAAACGATTAAAGAAGTTGAAGACGGCAATTCCATTGCGTCGATATTTTTGACCAGCAAAAGAGTGCCGCCCATGGTCTCCCAAATGTTAAATCTTGGTGAAAAAACCGGTCGCTTGGATGAAATTTTAGATAAATTAGCTAATTTTTTTACCCGAGAAGTCGGTAATTTAGTCAATAACTTAGTGACTTTGCTGGAGCCTTTAGTGATGATGGTGATGGGTATCGCGGTTGGCATTTTGGTTTCCGCGATTATTTTGCCGATGTATAATTTGGCGGCCAGCCTGTAAAAAAGTCAAAAGTCAAAAATCAAAAGTCAAAAGTTTGGTAGTCGCCTGCGGCGACAGGTTACTTTTAATTTTTAACTTGAAATTTTGCCTTTTGCCTCTTTTTATGTTTTTTGTTATAATATAATCAGTTGTTAATAACTTAATTATTAAAAATTTCGCGAAAAAAACGCTTAAATCATTAAAAGAAAAAGCTTTGTCGCGAAGAAAGGAGGTGAAAAAATGAGAAACATTTTTTCAACCAAGAAAGGTTTTACTTTAATCGAATTATTGGTCGTCATTGCCATTATTGGTTTGCTTTCCACTTTAGCCGTTGTCGCCTTGAGCTCGGCTCGAGAAAAAGCCAGGGACGCTAAGCGCGTGGCTGATATCAAGCAAGTTCAAACCGCACTGGAGCTTTATTATAACGATCAAGAAGCCTACCCAGCCGGAACGGCGCTGGCTTTAGGCGCCTTGACTGATTGTACCACGGCTTGCGATACGCTTAGTTCTACGAACGGCATTGCCGCCACGGCCGCCGGCACGACTTATATGGGATTAATCCCTGGCGATCCAAGCGCGACAGCTGAATGTACCGGGACATCAACTGCGGTTTGTGATTATTCCTACACCGGAGTTGGCACGCCCGTGACCCAATACGAAATTCTTCTCTTCTTGGAAGGTACAACCGGCAGTTTAACCGTTGGTCTGAATTGCGCTTCGGAAGCGGGAATTGTCAGCGGCGCAACTTGCGCTCATTAAAGATAGATTTTTTTTGCCCTGCTTAATTTAAATTCATTATTTTTAAAACAAAACCCCACTCAAAGGTTAGGGGTTTTGTTTTAGTTAATTTAGATTGCGGAAAGAATGTTTTTGGAGTAAAATAATAGTATATCGTATTAAAGTCAAAAATCAAAAGTCAAAAATACAATTCAAAATTAAAAAATTTTAACTTTTGACTTAAGCTTTTGACTTTTGAATTTTTATTATGTTTATTATCATTTTTCTTCTCGGACTTATTATTGGCAGTTTTTTAAATGTGGTGATCTTTCGGCTGGAGAAAAATCAATCTTTTTTGTTTGGCCGTTCAGCTTGCCCGTATTGCGGCCAGAAAATCGCTTGGTCTGACAACATTCCAATTTTCAGTTTTATAATTTTGGCCGGGCGTTGCCGGCATTGCCAAAAAAAAATTTCTTGGCAGTATCCGGCCCTTGAATTGGCAACGGCCCTGATTTTTCTTTGGCTCTTTTTTAAATTTGGCTTGTCAGAAAGATTTTTTGTTTATCTTTTTTTTGCCGGAATTTTATTGATGATTTTTATCTACGATTTGAAAAATTATTTAATTTTAGACCAAATTACTCTGCCCGCCATCGTTTTTGCTTTTTTGGCTAATCTTTACTTGGGTTTAGTTTGGTGGCAATTAATTTTAGCCGGCGTGATTGGCGCTTTATTTTTTGCGATTCAATTTTTTGTTTCCAGCGGCAAATGGGTGGGGGATGGCGATATTCGGCTTGGGGCCTTAATGGGTTTGATGCTTTCTTGGCCTAATGTTTTAGTGGCTTTGTTTTTGGCTTATTTAATCGGCGCGGTTCTTGGCCTGATTTTAATTGTCGTGAAAAAAAAAGAAATGTCTTCCGCTGTGCCGTTTGGGCCTTTTTTGACTTTCGCGACGTTAATCACCTTGCTTTATGGTAAAGAAATTTTGCAGTGGTATTTAAATCTAATTTACTATTGAATTTTTAATTTTGAATTTTGATTCAATATCTAATTATTTAATTTTAAAAACAAGATTTATAATTTCAAATTTCAAAATCCAAATGTCAAATCAATTTCAAAATCCAAATTCAAAACCCATCACCCCATCCCCTCTCCCCGCTGGCGGCGGGGAGAGGGTGGCCGCAGGCCCGGTGAGGGGTTTTGGTATTTGGGATTTCCGCCAGAGGCGGCGGTTTGGTTTTAGTTTAGTTGACTTGCTAGTGGCGGCCACTATCATCATTGTTATTTCCAGTTTTGTTTTAGCTGGTTTTCGTTCTGGCCAAAGGACTGGTGAATTAGATCTGGCTTTAAAACAAATTATTTCCGGCATCACGGAAGCCAGAAATAAAAGTTTTTCCGGTCAGCTTTTAGTCAATAGTTCTTTTCCCGATGGCGGTTATGGGATCAGTTTTGATTTGACGAAAAACGATCAGTATGAGCTTTTTGCGGTTTTAGACTTGGGGCGCGAACCATTGCCCAGCGGCATCAAAAAATTTAATCAAATTGAATTTGTATCTTTTTTTGGAACGACCCAGTCGGTGGTAGCCGCCCCGCCGCCGGGCGCAATTTGGGAAGACGCGGGCGGGCTTTTAGAAATGATTTTTGTTTCGCCTCAAGAAATTATCGCTAACCCACCGACCAATGGCTTGGGTCAGCCATTTCAATATGTCGGCGGCATTATTCAACATAAAAAAACCGGTCAACAAGCTTATTTTTATGTTTCTTTGGTTTCTGGTTTAGTGACGGGAGACACCTTATAAAATTAAAAGTTAAAAAATCAAAATGAAAAATGACAATGTAAAATTAAAAATTAATAAAAATCCCGCGAAGCGGGATACCAAAATTTTGATTTTTGATTTTTTATTTTTTAATTTTTGCCGCCCGCTTCGACTCGCGTCGAGCGAGGCGAGCAGGCGCATTGGCCAGAGCTTATTAGAGATGATTTTTTCTATTGCCATTTTAATGACGGTCAGTTCCGCGATTTTAGCTTTGACCACTTCAAATTTGGTCGGTCAAAAAGAAAGTGAGTTTCAAATTGTCGCTAATAATTTAGCCCGTGAAGGGGTGGAAGTCACCAGAAATATCCGGGACGCGAATTGGCTCGCCGGTCGGGATTGGGATGAAGGCTTAATTGATCCGTTGGGAATCAGTCATCGGGCCACGGCCGAATTTGATGCCGCGAATAATTTATGGCGGCTTAATTTCGCGCCGACTAGCGATGTGTTGTATTTTTCTTCTAATGCCGGCTATAACTATGCTGGCTTGGGTCAACCCACAATTTTTAAGCGATTATTAATCTTAGAAGATATTTGTCAGGTTTCAGGCGCGGCTGAAGAAATCAAATTCCCATGCCTTGGCGGGGAACAGAAAATTGGTATTAAGGTTAAAGCGGAAGTGAACTGGTCAGAACGTAATCGCAATCGCCAAGTGTTTTTAGAAGAAACTCTTTATGATTGGAAATGATGCCGAAGGCGTCATCCTGAGGACCCCGACGTTAGTCGGGGGACGAAGGATCTCAAAATATTAAATAACATAAATTCAAAATCTAAAACTCAAATGTCAAATCAAATCCAAAATCCAAAATTTCAAAAGTTTAAAAAAATTTTAAAATTTATAAATTTAAATTTCAAATTTATCTGTCCCGATTTTTTCCAAATCTATGATTTGGTGAAAAATCGAGGATCCCGCAAATATTATTTTAAAATAAATATGCGGGAGAACTTGAGGTTTGGTATTCGGGATTTCCGCTGCCCGCTTCGACTCGCGTCGAGCGAGGCGAGTAGGCGGTTTGGTTTTAGCTTGATTGAAGTGGTTGTCACTTTAGGCATTTTTTCGCTTTTGTCAGTGGTGATCATTGATGTTTATCTTTTGGCCCTTAAATCCCAGCAGCAGACTTCCTTGAGACAGCAGACTTTAGCCAATTTGCGCTATGCCGCCGAAACCATCAGTCGTCAGATTCGTAATTCGGAAATTGATTACAATTATTCCTATAATCAAGACGGTGATTCTGGTTTAAATGGCGCGGAAACGGAACTGGCCTTAATTGACCAAGCTGGCAATAATTATATTTATTCTTTGAACGGCGGTGAACTTTATGCCACGGTTAATGGCCAGCCATCGCCATTAACGGAAATTAATCAAGTCAAAGTTTTAAAGGCATTGTTTTTTATTGAGCCAATAAAAGATCCATTCAAGGAAGAGCGTTGCAACGCGGGTTTGAATCCCACGGGGTGTTTAAACGGGCCACCGCCAATCAGCTGCACTCTTAATGATAGCGCCCTTCAAGTTAGAACTGGTTTTTGCCAATGCGCTCAAAATACAGACTGCGCTACGGGTTTTTGCGATCTGGCCCAAGGCATTTGTTTGCCGGTTAACGAGCAGCCGCGCGTGACCATGATTTTAGGTTTTCAATCAGCCGGACAGCGGCCGCAAGACATTAAGACAGTTTATTTACAGACAACGGCGTCAAGCCGGGTTTATAAGAGATAATTCAAAATTCAAAATTCAAAAGTTAAAATTGCAAGTCAAAATTCAAAATTTAAGAATAAAATTCGCCGCAGGCGAATACAAAACTTTTGACTTTTGAGATTTGACTTTTAATTTATTAATTTTTTATCATCTAAAATTTGATTCTATCATTTCAGCATATGATAAAAATTAAAAATAAAATTGGGGCTAATGGTATGGTTCTTGTCCTCGCCGTTATCATCATTGGCACGGTTTTAAGTTCCGCCGCGGTCCTAGGCAATTTGATTATTCGTGAGATTCAGCAATCGCGCTTGATTGATCAGTCCATGCAGGCCTATTTGTCGGCGGAAAGCGGGGCGGAACGCAGTTTATATCTTTTGCGCCGGCGAGAAGCAGTGAAGCCCCAAGATTGCGGTCAAATTACTGGTGGTTCTTGCCAATCAGATGATGCTTTTTGTTCATTGAGCAGTGGTCAGGTTGCCTGTATCGCCGCGGACGCCGGCAGTCTTGCAGTCAGGACTAGTTGGAATGTTGAAGTCAATAATGAAAATAAAATTTCTGTTTATCTTGGGACAGGCGGATCATTTCAGGTTGATTTATTTAATCCTTATCAGACCGGCCAATATGAAGCTGGCGTTCAATCATTTTTGGTGGAGAGTGATATTGTGAACGGTACCACTATTTATGGTGAAATTACGAATTTGAGTCAATTGCTTGGCGGTACGGCCAATTGCCCGTTAAGTTTTTTCACTCCGCCCCAGCCGCCGATTGGTAAGGGCCGAGTCACTTTAATCCAGCCAACGCCGCAAAGCAATTATTCTTCCAGCGGTTATCTGAAAACTTTTAGCGAAGATTCGGCGCCGGAACTTAACCCTTATTGTTCCTATGTTTTACGGCTAAGCAATATCTTATTGCCGCAGGCCCAGCCCGGTGTTTTTATTTTAAGCCTTTACAAAAAAGGGGATAATATTGATCCGCTGATTGACTTTCTGCCGATTCCCAGTCGTTTGATTATTGATTCGGCGGCGACTTTTGGCAAATCTTACCAAAAGATTCGGGTGAGCACGCCCGTCCGGCCGCCCTTGTCTGGATTATATGATTTTGTTATTTTTTCCGAAGAAACCATTGTTAAATAGTAAATCAAGTAAATTAAGTAAATCCAGCGAGTTTGGCTGACTTTACTGAATTTACTGACCTCGCTTAATTTACTAAACTATGAATAAAATTGAAGCCAAAAAAAGAATTGATAGGTTAATTGAGCAAATTGATGATTTGCGTTATCGCTATCATGTTTTAAACGATCCGAGAGTCAGCGATGAGATTTATGATTCTTTGCAGCAAGAACTAAAAAAACTGGAACAAGATTTTCCCGATTTGAAACGTCTGGATTCGCCATTACAGCGAATCGGCGGCCAGCCGCTTGATAAATTCATCAAAGTTAAACATATGGTCAGGCAGTGGTCTTTTAATGATGTTTTTTCCGTCGCGGAATTGGCTGATTGGCAAGAACGAATAATTAAACTTTTATCAAAGGAAAATTCCGAGCCGCCGAAATTAGAGTATGTCTGTGAGTTAAAAATTGATGGCCTGCATATTGTTTTTACCTACGAGAAAGGTTTGTTGATTTCAGCCGCGACGCGCGGTGATGGCCAAATTGGTGAAGACGTCACTCAAAATATCAAAACCATTCAAAGCGTGCCATTACGCTTAAAAAAACCAGTTGATATCGTCGTGGAAGGCGAGGTTTGGCTTTCTGAAAAACAACTGGCGGAAATTAATCGGCAGCGGCATAAAGCCGGCGAACCGGAATTTGTCAATCCGAGAAACGCGGCGGCGGGCACGATTCGCCAGCTTGATCCAAAAATCGTGGCGGCCAGAAAACTTGACTGTTTTATTTATGATTGGTCAGGCGGCAAAGATGCGCCGCCGCCGACCCAGCTTGAGGAATTAGAAGATTTGGCTAAACTTGGTTTTAAGGTCAATCCCTATTTCCGTTTGTGCCATAATTTAAAACAAGTGGTTTCTTTTTGGGAAGAGTGGCAAACCAAGCGGCAAAAAGAACCTTATTGGATTGATGGTATTGTCGTGAAAATTAACAAACGAGATTATCAGAACCGTTTAGGTTATGTGGGCAAAGCGCCGCGCTGGGCCATGGCCTTTAAATTTCCGGCCCAAGAGGTGACCACAGTCATTGAGGAGATCAAAGTTCAGATTGGCCGGTTAGGCACTTTAACGCCGGTCGCCCAGCTGCGGCCAGTCAAGTTAGCCGGCACGACGGTTAAACGGGCGACTTTACATAATGAAGAACAGATTAAGCGACTCGGGGTAAAAATTGGCGATACCGTAATCATTCGCAAAGCCGGGGAAATTATTCCGGAAGTTGTCTCGGTTTTACCAAAAATGAGAACAGGTAAAGAGAAAGAATTTAGGATGCCGGCCAAATGCCCGGCTTGCGGTTCGGTCGTAGAAAAAAAGATGATTACCGAAAAAGGGAAAGAAAAAAGCGTGGCGCTTTTTTGCACTAATCCCAGATGTTTTGCCCAAAAGCAGCGCCAGCTGATTCATTTCGTTTCTAAAAAAGCCTTTAATATTGACGGTTTAGGTCAAAAAATTGTGATTCAACTAATGGAGGAAGGCTTATTAAAAACTCCAGCCGATATTTTCCGATTGGAAAAAGACGATTTGTTGCCTTTAGAGAGGTTTGCCGATAAATCAGCGGATAATTTAATTTTCGCCATCAAGCAAGCAAAAAAAATTAGTTTAGCGCGCTTTTTATACGCTTTAGGCATTGCCCATGTTGGCGAAGAAACAGCCGTTGACTTGGAAAATTATTTTGGCACGATGGCTAAAATAAAAAAAGCCAGCGAACAAAAGTTGGCAGAAATTGCTGACATCGGGCCAGTGGTGGCCAAAAGTATTATTAAGTGGTTTGCCCAAAAGGATAATTTGGCGTTAATTTTTGAATTAGAAAAGTTAGGGGTTCAAATTAGTCATCAAGCGGCGGTCAAAAAAACTGGACCGCTTCTAGGAAAAAAAATTGTGGTGACTGGCACGCTAGATTCAATGTCGCGAGAAGAGGCCAAAGAAAAAATCCGGCTGGCAGGCGGCGATTGGGTAACGTCGGTTTCTAAAAATACGGATTATGTCATCGCCGGTGAAAATCCGGGTTCAAAGTTAGCGAAAGCCAAACAATTAGGCGTAAAAATTATTGGGGAAAAAGAATTTTTGGCCCTAGTGAAATAATTTATTCCCCCTCTCCCTTAATCCCTTTCCCACAATAAGGAGATGGATTAATTATAGAAAAAAGGCGCAAGCGGGATGACTTAACTTGCGCCTTAGTGGTTCCGTGGCACTTCTTGGTTTTGCCGACTGGCTGAGGTCAGACGAACCAGACCAAAACGCGCCAAGTTTGATGGGCCTTGTCTCAGAGGAGGAAAGACATGGCGGTTAAGATGTTGCCATCTCATCCGCGTCAATGACCCATCAAAATTTATTAAGATGGCGCCTCTTTTGGTAACCGATGGAGAGTCGGTTACTTTTCTGGTTTGTGTGCGGAAACGAGAACTTTCGGACCAAGCAAGGAAAGTCCTCTTTTGGCAAAAGAGGCGCCAAAATTTAATGGTGGAGGGCTACCTTAAGTCTACATAGGGTCAAGTGCCATTATGGCATTGACTCTATTACCTTGGGGTAAAGGTGACGACGGAGCCAGCCCTCCACCAAAAAAAGAATTTAGTAAAGAACTAAAAATGATAGGGCCGGCTAGATTAAACTAGTGACCTTCCGCACAGTAAGCAGATGCTCCCCGCCCAACTGAGCGGCCGGCACAGTCGGTTCGGGCGGGTGTAATCAACTGAGCTACGGCCCTGATACAAATGGATTACTGGAATCTATTGAATTACACAGATTTTCATCATAACAGGTATATTTTCTCTTGTCAAATCTTGGGAATGAGGATATACTGTAATAGTAAATTCTAAATTCTAATATCTAAATCCCAAACAAATTACAAGCTATAAATTCAAATATTCTAAACGATTTAGAATTTCATTTTTTAAACCCCTCTCCCCTTAATAAGGGGAGAGGGATAAAGGGAGAGGGGATGGCAATTTAATTTAAATTTGTCAACTTGATTTACTTGCTGCTTAATTTACTTTTATTATGCTATCTAAAGACGAAGTTAAGCATATTGCCCATTTGGCGCGCTTGGGTTTAACTGAGGCTGAACTGGAAAAATACGCCGAACAAATTTCGGCGATTTTAGATTATGTCAGCCAATTAAAAGAAGTTGACACGACTGGCGTTGAAGCCACGGCGCAGGTGACTGGATTAGAAAATGTGATGCGTCCGGATGTGATTGAAAATTGCGATTCCAAAACTATGAAAAAATTAATTGAGCTAGCGCCTGAAAGCGAAGATAATTTGGTTAAGACCAAAAGCGTTTTTGAATAATTTTATATTGTCATTGCGAGTCCCGCCTTGGCGGGGCGTGGCAATCTCATGGTTATAGTGATTGCTTCGTCTCCGCCAGCCCCGCCCTTCGCGAAGAGCGGGGCCAGCTGGCGGATCCTCGCAATGACAGGTGTAGTATGAATTTAAACCAATTAACAATCAAACAAGCCAACGACGGTTTAAAGAAAAAAGAATTTTCCTCGGTTGAATTAACCCAGGCTTGTTTAGAACAGATTAAAAAGACGGATAAAAAACTTGGCGCTTTTATCACCATCACGGAAGACTTAGCTTTAACTCAAGCCAGGGCCGTGGACAAAAAGGGTGATTTTTCTAAGTCTTTGGCTGGCATCCCCGTGGCGATTAAAGATATTTTTTGCACCGCCGGGGTTAAGACTACGGCCGCGTCAAAAATTTTGGAAAATTACATTCCGCCTTATTCCGCCACCGTCGTTGAAAAATTAATTGAGCAGGGAGCCGTGATTTTAGGCAAAACCAATATGGATGAATTTGCCTGCGGTTCTTCCACGGAAACTTCTTATTTTGGCCAGACTAAAAATCCTTGGGATTTAGGCCGGGTGCCGGGCGGTTCATCTGGGGGTTCAGCCGCCGCCATCGCCGCTGACCAATGCCTTTATGCTTTAGGCACGGACACGGGCGGTTCCATTCGCCAACCGGCTTCTTTATGTAATATTGTTGGTTTGAAACCAACTTATGGCCGGGTTTCTCGTTTTGGCGTGATTGCCATGGCTTCTTCTCTGGACCAGGTCGGCCCAATGACCAAAACCGTTGAAGATACAGCCTTAGTTTTGCAGGCGATTGCTGGTCTAGACAAAAAAGATTCAACTACTGTCCCAAAAGAGGTGCCTGATTATTTGGCCGAATTAAACCATGAGATTAAAGGTTTAAAAATCGGCGTGCCCAAAGAATATTTCGTGGCCGGTATGGATCCGGCCGTGGAGAAAACAGTGCGTGAGGCGATTGAAAAATTAGAAAAGTTAGGCGCAAAAATCACCGAAGTCAGTTTGCCACATGCGCCATACGGCTTAGCGGTTTATTATATTATTATGCCGTCAGAATTAAGTACGAATTTAGCCCGTTTTGACGGCGTGCGCTACGGCTTTTCTGCCAAAGCAAAAACGCTTTTTGAAAATTATTTGCAGACGCGGGGTAAAGGTTTTGGCGCGGAAATTAGGCGGCGGATCATGCTTGGCACTTATTCGCTTTCGGCCGGCTATTATGATGCCCATTATTTGCAAGCAGCTAAAGTCCGCACTCTAATCAAAAATGATTTTGAAAAAACTTTGACTAAGATTGATTGTTTAATCACCCCGACTTCGCCCACGGTCGCCTTTAGAATCGGCGAAAAAATGGATGATCCTTTAACGATGTATTTAGCGGATATCTTTACTATTTCGATTAATATCGCGGGAGTGCCGGCCATTTCTATCCCGGCCGGTTTTGCTAAGCCTAAAGATGGCGCGACAGAAATGCCGGTTGGTTTGCAGCTGATTGGCAAACAGTTTGATGAATCAACGATTTTGCGGGTTGCTCACCAATATCAGCAGGCAACAGATTGGCATATGAAAAAACCTAGCTTCTAGCTTTTAGAATCTGCTATAATTCCTAGTAGCTACAAAATTTGACACTAATTTTTTCCTTTAGTAAAATTATTATACCTTTTCTTAATTTTTAATTTATGATTCATAATTCTTAAAACTATGAGCGAACGAAATTTTTTTGATATGGCGCCGAAGCAAAGTTTGTTTTTCGGCTTAATCACCGGCATTGCGGTCATGAGTTTGGCGGCTAATGCTTATTTTTTGTCCGGCGGGCAATCTTTAAGTAGTTCGAAAAGCGCTAATACTGGCTCTCAAGCCGCCGTTAATACCAATCCAACGCCTACTCCCGCGCCAACCCCGGAACCAGGCGGCGATTTTTCTAAAGTCCCGGCCGTGACTAATAATGATCATATTCGCGGCGATAAAAACGCCAAAATCACGATGATTGAATATTCTGATTTTCAATGCCCATTTTGTCAGCGCCATGCGCCGACGATGGCTAAAGTCTTAGAAGACTATCAAGGTAAGGTTAGGCTAGTTTATCGCCATTTTCCATTAACTTCCATTCATCCGCAGGCCCAGAAATCAGCGGAGGCTTCCGAATGTGCCAGCGAGCAGGGCAAGTTTTGGGAATATCATGACTTATTGTTTGCTAATCAGTCTGCACTTGACATCACGAGCTTAAAATCATACGCCAAACAGCTTAGTTTAAACCAAGGTCAGTTTGACCAATGTTTAGACTCCGGTAAATACACGGCAAAGGTCAATAAAGGATCAGCCGAAGCGCAAGCGTCTGGCATTACCGGTACGCCTGGCACTTGGGTTGGCGATCAGTTAGTCAAAGGCGCTTATCCGTATGATACTTTTAAACAGATTATTGACGGATTGTTAAAATAACAGTTAACCTTTAACAGTTAACAATTAACTAAACAAAATCCCCGGCTTTAAGCCGGGGATTTTGTTTTAATTTGATATTTTTAATTTCGGAAATTTTTAGTAAGGGTAATTGGCAAATTTTTTCAAAAAGTTTAACGCCGCTGGCAACCTCCTCTGCTTCCTTGGCCCGAGAATTTGTCTCTGTCTCCTTTTTAATCTTAGTAATCTTTTTTAATAGGTCTTTATTCAAGCGTGGGAACATGAAGTTTATCTCCTTGTATTTGGTTTGGAATGTACATTTTAATTCATCAAATCCATTATGAGCTTGATGAGTAAAAATAGCATAATTGAACTAAGGCGTCAAGAAGCGGCTGGATGCCGCTTCTTAGAGAAAAATTTTTTAAAATAAAGATTACTTAAAATATTTCATCAGCCAGAAGATCAGCCCTGATAAAATATAAAGAATGAGAAAATGGATAAAAAGAAAAATTAAGACAAAATCAAGGGGATAGCCTTCAAAATAATAGCGGATCTGCAAAACAGAGGCAACAATGGCAGAAAAGATTAATGCCCTAAGCCAAAGATTTTTTAGGCGATAAGTGACGGCTAAAGCGATGATGCTCCAGAGGGTGCCATAAATGATTTTGTTTCGGAAATAATATTCGGGCACGTTCCACTCCAGTCGTAAGGCGTGAAAAAAATAATCGCCGGCTAAAAAACCGAGCATGATTAAGGCTAAGGTGATTAGCCATTTAATAAAAAATATAAGGGTTTTCATATAATGATATTATACAAAAAAATCGCTTTACTAGCGAATTCTGAAAATTGGCGGTGTCTATTTGAAAATA
>MHII01000020.1:22901-23099 GCA_001817425.1 Candidatus Buchananbacteria bacterium RIFCSPHIGHO2_02_FULL_39_17
GAAGGCGGGAACCGGAGCGGAAAGGACGATTTCAATTTTTTCTTTGGCGGCAACTAGCTCAAGCTTTTGGTAATAAATCGCAAAACCAAAATCCCTTTGCCATTATATTTGATGGCAAAACGCAAGCATTGTCTGTTTTTGTTTCAAGTGCTTTATAAACTCTTTCACCCACTGTAAAATTGATTTTATTTTTGAACA
>MHII01000021.1:0-25608 GCA_001817425.1 Candidatus Buchananbacteria bacterium RIFCSPHIGHO2_02_FULL_39_17
CACCAAAATCAAGGCAATGGCAGGACACTTTGCGATAGTCTATAAAAAGACAATCTTCTCCTAGTCCTGTCGTTAAAAACTGAAAATAAAGTGGGTGGAACAAACCAAGCATAGTTAAAGGAAAACATACACTCCAAAATTAGCCCCCACCCACCTGAAACGAAAAAACGCGAGGATACCGCATTTGATAGCAGAAACAGTTCAGCAATAGTACCCTCTTTGAAGAGATCAACCAGATTTTCTCCCCCTTAAGATAAGGGGGAGTTAGATGGGGTTATTTCCTTTAATACTTTCATAACTCCCCTAACCCCTCTTAGCTTAAGAGGGGAAATTTTTAGGTTAATCGCTCTAAAGAAGGTGGGTGGGATACCCAAGTACTAACTTTTTAGCAAACCGTACATAGTCCCACCCAAACAAGATAATTATCGGCTAACTCACGTTTGCAGCAAAATCTTAAAATGAAGATTCACTAATTATTTAAAATCAGCCGAGAAAGAGCAAAAAGATATTGCCCGATTAAGACACACACCCTATAGTTAAGCAAACCTATCCTAGTCAAAACCAAGCAACGCTCCTAAATTAGCAAAATTTAAATTGAAAGTCAAAAAACCAGCCACCTTATAAAGAACAAGGTGGCTGGTTTATGATTATCTAAAAATTTATAATGTCAGGTGATTGCCAAAATCTCGCATTCCATCTCGCCCTTGGGGATTTTCACCACCACTTTTTCCCCGATTTTTCTGCCCAAAAACGCCCGGCCAATCGGCGACTCGTTGGAAATTAAACCTTTCGTCGGATTGGCTTCATTGGAGCCGACAATCGTATATTGATATTGAATTTTACCACATTTGACTTTAATGGTTGAACCGACATTAACAAAATCCTTGCTGCCGTTCTCGTTGATAATTTCTGATTTATTGATCAAATTTTCAAGTTCGGCAATCCGTCCGGCAATAAAGCCTTGTTCGTCTTTGGCATCCTGATATTCCGCATTTTCCGACAAATCACCCAACTCTTTGGCGCGGGCAATTCGCTCCACGACTTGCGGCATTTTTTGTTTTTTTAAATATTCCAACTCTTCTTTCAATTTTTCTCGTCCTTCTTTAGTTAAATAGATTGGTGACATAAACAGGATAAAAATTTTTTTATAAAATAGGTTTCAGTCGCCTAAGGCGACTGACCAAAGGAGTATCCTCCTTTGGAATCCTCTTATGATCAGTGTTCGCTCGCTACCGCTCGCTCACATATTTCATTTTTGACTCCGCCTCATCCCCACAGCAGAGCTGTATGGTATTCGGCGGATTTGGGCAATAAAAAATAGCCAAATCGAGGGTTTTTAGCATTAAAAACTAGTATACGCCATTTTAAAACCAAAGTCAAGAATCAATTAAAAAAATCTTAGTTATCCACAGTTAAATTTTGATTAAACTAATTATAGCGTCAGTTATTTTTAAAGTCAATCAATTCCCTTTGACATAGAAAAATTAGCCTGATATAATTTTTCTAATTACTAAAGGATAAAGATAAAAAATATATGGGTACTGGTTTTTCTGGTCAATATCTTAAAAAAAATAGTCGCGGTCTGCAACAACTCAAACTACGCCTGATGATCAAATTGCTCCCCGCAATCCAGCGCTGGCGAAATTTTCGCCGAAAATTGGCTAAGCCTAAAAAAATGGCCATAACTTTACCGTGTCAAATTACTGATAATTTGGAGGGGGCGGCCGAACATTTCCAAAAACACGGCTGGGTTTTTCTGGAAAACATTATTGAGCCATCATTTCATCAACTATTGTTAAAAAATTGGCCCAAGAAATATTATTTTAATCCACCGAGAAAAATGACAAAAAGCTATAACACTGGATTTAACTGGACTTTTCATCAAGAAACTCTGCCGGAAAATATTGAAAAAAATCCTGTCCTTTTGGCTTTTTTTAATTATCTCCGCTCACCGGAAATGGCGGGACGAATCAATAAATTTACCAACCGCAATAAAGATTTTTCTTTTTATTCTTTTATTTTGAATTCAACCTATACCGGATCGCAAGTGGCGCCGCATAAAGACGGCATTGCCGAAGACCACAGACTGACTGATATTATTAATTTGGTTTTTTTCGTCAACGGTAAAGGCGGGAAAAAATCAGGCGGCTTAATGATTGCCAAAGACAACGAACTTAATGACGTAATTTTTGAACCGCAAAATCTTTTTAACAGCTGCTTAATTTACGACATTAAAGCTGATTTTTATCATGGCTTTCCGCCTGTAGCGCCAGGCAAATTCCGCTGGGCGATTAATTCTCAATTTGGCGAAAAAGAATTCATCGACTTAACAAAATAAACAAATAATTTTAATTTAAATCAACAAAATTTTTCTTTAAAGCTTCATAAGCGATAATCCCTAAAGACACCATCACATTTAAACTCTGATTGACCCCCAACATCGGCAGATCAACCATGCTATCAGCTAAATTTAAGGTTTCTTGACTCACCCCATAAGTCTCATGGCCAACAATTAAGGCAACGGGGAAAGAGTATTTTTCTTTCTCGAAAGGAATGCTGTTTTCCCCCTGCTCAATCGCGATAATTTTTATTTTCGGAATTTTTTTCCGCAAATCTTTAACGGCATCAACCGCCGTCTTTTTATATTCCCACGCCACCCATTGCCAAGTATTCACCGAGGCCCGGCGAATTTTGTTATTCGGCGGTGTGGCGGTTTCGCCGCAAAGATAAATTTCTCTGGCGGCAACGGCATCGGCAATCCGAAAAATCGAACCGATATTAAAAGTGTCCAAGACATTATCCAAAATAAAATAAATCTCGTTTCTTGAAAATTGATCCATCGCTTTGGGCAGAGGTTGACTTTTTCGTAATTGTTTTGAATTTAATTTAATCATCTTTTGTTACTCATTTTTATACCGGTTAACGGCCCACCAATTAATAATTTCGCGGGCGACCGGTAAAGCCACCGCACTACCCTCTCCGCCTTCTTCTACTAAAACCGTGACCACGATTTGGGGATCTTCATAAGGTGCAAAAGCCGTCAGCCAAGCATGGGGTGATTTTCGACTTGACCATTCAGCGGTGCCGGTTTTAGCCGCCACAGCAATGGGCAATTCGCTTAAGCGCCTCGCGCTGCCAGTTAAAACCGCTTGCCTTAAACCGCGATTGATTATTTTTATATTTTTTTCGCTGATAAAATTCTGATTTAAAATTTTTGGGCTAATCTGATTTTTTATTTGATCATCGCTAGTTAATTCCTCTTTGACTAAATGAGGCTGATAAAGTTTACCGCCAGAAGCAAAAACCGAAGTCCAGGCCGCCACCTGTAATGGCGTAACTAAAATATCGCCCTGGCCAATTGCCAAATGATAAGTATCGCCGATATACCACTGTTCGTTTTTTGTTTTTTCTTTCCACTCTTCGTTGGGTAAAAATCCGGTTGCTTCATTAGGCAAATCAATATTTAGACGCTGATTTAAACCAAAATTTTGGGCATAACGTTTAATCTTGGCCACCCCTAAACCTTCAAAATCATTATACCCCCCGCCAATAATATAAAAAAAGGTATTCACTGATTCAGCTAAGGCTTTATAAATATTGGTCCAGCCATGACCACCGGCTTTCCAGTCCGGAAAAAACCAACGCGAAACGTTAATGCCGCCAACGCTATTAAATCCTGTGTTTTCATTAATAATCCCCTCTTCCAAGGCGGCCGCGCCGATAATCAATTTAAAAGTCGAACCGGACGGGTATTCACCGCTAATCACCCGGTTAAACAAGGGCCGATTAGGGTCATTGATTAATTTTTCAAAATCTGCCGCCATTAAACCACGACGGAAAAGATTATTATCAAAAGCCGGTAAGCTAACCAAACTCAAGATTTCACCGTTTCTTGGATCAAGAACCACGACGCTGCCTCGACTTTTGCCGTAAGCGCTTAAAATTTGGCGCAAGCTTTGCTCGGCTTTTTGCTGCAATGGCAAATCAATGGTTAAAACTAAATTCTGTCCTGATTCAGGTTTTTGGGAGGCAATAATATCTTTCGCTTGTCCGGTAGCGTCAACCTCAACCTCCTCACGACCATTCACCCCCTTTAATTCCCGCTCATAAAACAACTCTAAACCAGTTTTACCCACCAAATCATCAATGGCATAATTTTTCTCTAAATATTCATTTTTTTTATCCTCTTCAATCTTACCTGAATAACCCAGTAGATGAGAAAGACTTTGGCTGGAATCGGAAAATAAATAATTTCTGGTGCTATCGGTTTTCAAAATAACGCCGGGGTAACGGCTGCTTAAGATTTTTGTTAAAATCGCCTGCTCTTGATTTAAATTTTCCAAAATCACTAATGGCTGATAAGAAAATTTTTGTTGCCCGACAATCATTTCAAAAATCTGGGCGCTAGGCAAATTAGTAATTTTTCCGATTTCTTCGGCGATTTGGCGCTGAATCTTTTCATCACGTGGCAAATCAACGGGAATAATGGCCAAGGAAAAACCCGGAATATTTTCAACTAGCATTTGATGATTGCGATCATAAATCACGCCCCGGCTAGCCTTAAGATCATGAATCCTAATTCGATTACCTTCGGCAATTAATTTAAAATCAGCACCTTTAAATAATTGGAGAAAAGCCGTTCGGCCGGACAGAACAAGCAGGCCAGCTAAAATAATCGCTAACCAAAATTTAAAAACATTATCTTTTAATCCAAGATTACCCGGTTCATTTATGGTATAATTTTTTTGCTCATCAAAAAGATCGATATTAAAACCACGAACTTTATTTTTTTTGTTAATCAAATAAACTGCTGGTGAGGAATGATTGTGAACAGGCAAAAAATTGAGCTCACTTTTATTTTCAATAAAACTTTTAATCTCTAAGTGATCGACTAAATCGCTTTTTTGATGCCAAAATATTGATAAGATTTTTTTTCTCATCATACCATTGCTAACTTAAACTAAAAATTTTTTGGCAAAAAAATATTTTTTAGCCGATTGCTTGAAAACTGAAAGGTAAAAAATATTACTATCAAAATCAAAGAATTTAAAAATGGTTGCCAAAAAAATAAAGAAGAAAAACTCAGTTGATAAAAATTAAACTTAAAACCTAAAATAATAAGTAAAAAACCCAAAATCGTTTTTAATAAATTATAGCCAATCACACCAATTACTCCTAAAATTAAAAGAGAATAAAATGAACGATTAGTAAAAAAATTATTAAATAAAATATTTAAAATAACGGCGGTAATAATTAAGCCTAAAGTTATTAGACCAAAAAAATTTTGACTAAAAAGTTCCATCAAAAGACCGCCGCCAAATGCCCACCAAAGCGCCTTTTGATAATTGATTAAAACTGCAAAAAATATCACCAAGCATAAGATTAAATTAATATTATTAATTGGCCAAGGCGAAGCGGAAATAAAACTGACTTGAAAAATTACAACTAAAAAAATAGCGAGCAAATTTAATAAAAAACTAGTCATAATGAATCCGTTAAAATAGAAACAACGATTAAATCATCAATTCTAATTAACGACTGGAGCTGGACCGTCTGAAAAAAATTATTGGCTTCTTTACTAGCTCGATTGACGCTGCCAATCACTAACCCGGCCGGAATGGTTGGTTCTAGCCCGGAAGTAACGACGATCTCACCCTCTTTGATTTCATCTTTTTGAGAAACCATTTCCATTTTAAGACTTAAGCCATGTTCACCAACAACCACACCCTTAATTTGATTCTGCCCTTGAATCATGGCCGCCAGTCGGCTTTTTGAATCAGTTAATAAAAGCAGCTGTGAACTATGAGGTTCAACTGATAAAATTTTTCCAATAATAATCCCCCGTTCAGTGATAACTGGGTAATCAATCAAAACCCCGTCCTCGCTGCCTTTGTTTAAAATTAATGACTGATGATTAGGTTCGGGATTTTTGCCAACAACTTTCGCCAAGACGGCATTAGTTTTATTTTCTAATAAAAAATTGTTTTGCTGAATTAGTTGATCGAGCGCCTCCAGCTTAATCTTTAATTGGGAATTCTCCGCAGCTAAACTGACTAACTGATTTCTTAATTTTTCATTTTCATCAACTAAGTTGCCACGGCTGGTCAAATTATAATAAAAATCGTTAATTTTTACTCCCGCTAAATAAACCCGATATTGAATCGGGGAAAAAATCCTAATCAAGGTATCTTCAAGAGGTAAAATAATCTTTAGATAATGTAAAAAAATTAGCAGAATAACCGCTGCTAATAACGTGGCTGACAAGCGCCAAGATTTAAGAAAACGAAACATATATTAATCAATCAAAACAAAGTGAGTAAGCCAAGATAAGTCAAGTAAGCTAAATCTTTATTACTTATTTCTTATTTTGACTGACTTTAGCGGCTGGTTTTGTCATCTTGATTTGAAGAGGGAATCGCCACTTCACGTAATAAATTCTCATCATCTAAAATCAAGCCCATCCCCCGTACCGCACAAGTCAAGGAATCGTCGATGACTTTAACCGGTATTTTTGTCACTTTGGCAATGATCTGGTCTAAACCGGTCAAAAGCGCTCCGCCACCGGCTAAAATAATGCCCCGCTGATAAATATCGGCCACTAATTCCGGCGGCGTAATTTCTAAAGTGCTTTTAATCCCTTCAACAATCGCCGCGATTGATCGCTGCAGAGCCAGCCTCACCTGATCCGTATTAATAATAACCTCCTTAGGCAAACCAGTAATCAAGTCCCGGCCTCTCATTTTTAATTCAATCGGTTCAGCCGAATCAATTAATCGGCTGGCGGCAATTTTTATTTCTTCCGCCACTCGTTCACCAATTAATAAATTAAATTCGCTTCGCGCAAATTGAATAATATCTTGATTTAATTTGTTGCCGGCCGTACGCAAAGATTTCCAAGCGACCACACCCGAAAGGGAGATCACTGCAATTTCGGTGATACCGCCACCCAAATCAACCACCATGTTGCCGGACGGATCCTGAATTGGCAACCGAGCGCCAATCGCCGTGGCAATCACATTTTCCACCAAAAAAACTTCGCGCGCCCCAGCGGACAAAACCACGTCTTCAACCGCTTTTTTTTCAACTTCTGTCACATCTAAAGGCACGCCAATCACCACCCTCGGCCGAGGTGACAAACCAAAGCTTTCCTGATAAATCCGATCAATAAAATATTTAAGCATTTTTTCCGTCACTTCAAAATCAGAAATAATACCATCAACTAAGGGTTTAGAAATCGTGAGATGCGGCGGCGTTTTGCCCACCATTTTTTGAGCTTCTTCACCAACCGCCAAAATCTGACCGCTCCGATTGTTGATGGCCACAATTGACGATTCCTTAACCACAATGCCTCGATCTTTAACATAAATTAAAGTATTGCTTGTTCCCAAATCAATCGCCACATCTTTGGCAAATTTTTTAAATAAATTTTTAAACATATCTTTAAAGGTCGCCGCTTAGCTAATAAAAGACCAGCTTAGGTCCAAAATCCTCCTGGTCTCTCTTAATTCATTTTAATTTACTTGTTGCTCGATTCACTTATCAGATTGCTCGCTTGTCAACTTTTTAAATAATTCTTTTATTTCCATTAATTTAACTTCTTTTTCGTTGCGTCTTTTTACTTCCACTTTATCTTTAGTTTTGTTTGATATTACTAACCGATATGGAATACCAATTAAATCTGAATCAGCGAATTTTTGACCAGCGGAAATATCTAACCGGTCATCAAACAAAATTTCTAATCCTTGAGCAAGTAATTTATTATACACCGTTTTGGCCTTTTTGCCAAGCTCATTTTCTGACCCAAGCATCAACAGATGAATCTGATAAGGAGCAATGATTTTTGGCCAAATAATCCCTTGTTGGTCATGATGAACTTCAACCACTGACCCCATTACCCGGCTTGGCCCAATGCCATAGCAACCCATTATGACTGGTTTTTGCTTGCCATTTTGATCAGTGTAGAAAAGATCAAATGGCGATGAATATTTTGTCTTGAGTTGAAAAATATTGCCGACTTCAATTGATTTTCCTTCTGCCATTTTCCCGCTTTTGCATTTTGGACATTTATCGTCTGCTTTAAATTTAGCGATTTCCTTGTTTTGGGCATAAAAACATTTTTGGCAATAAAAAATTATGTCTTCACCAGACGGCGTCAACACCTGAAATTCATGAGAATATTTAGAGAAACTGCCGCCAGAAGCTTCGGTGACCAGTAACTCTAAACTGCATCGCTTAAAAACTTTTTGATAAGCCTTTAACGCTTTTTGATAATATTCTTCTAAATCTTTTTCATCTGTATGAAAACTGTATAAATCCTTCATCGAAAATTCAAGGCCGCGCAACAAACCAGATTTTGCCCGCGGTTCATCGCGAAATTTATCTTGGATTTGATAAAGATAAAGCGGTAAATCCTTATAGGAAGAAACAATTTTTTTTACTAAAGGTGTGATAATTTCTTCATGGGTCCAGCCCAAACCGTATTCTTTGCCGCTCCGATCTTCTAATTGAAACATTACTTCTTTGCCGGGTTTGGTCCAACGACCGGTTTTTTCCCATAGTTCCTTGGGTTGCAGCGCCGGCATTAAAATTTCTTGCCCACCAATGGCATTCATCTCTTCTCGAACAATATTTTTTATTTTATTCAAAACCCGCAAACCCAAGGGTAAATAAGTATAGATACCGGCGCTTAATTTATCAATAAAACCGGCGCGAGTCAGTAAAATCGCGTTGATTGAAACTTCATCTTTCGGTGCCTGTTTTAAAGTTTTTCCAAAAAGTTTTGATTGCCGCATAATTAATTTAAACTCTAAATTCTAAATCCGAAATCCTAAACAATATTTAATTTCCAAAATCAAAATGTTCAAAACGGTTTTAAATCTTGGTTATTAGAATTTTGGATTTGTTTAGGATTTAGAATTTGGTGCTTAGGATTTATATTATTTTATTGACCAAATAATTTCTCCCAAAATCCTTTTTGATCTGATTGCTGATTTCTGATTTCTGATCCCTGGCCCTGATTATCCATCTGATTTTTGATCAAACCTTGAAGCCGATTAGCCTCCTCTTCAACTAAATCACCTTCGTATTCGGCATTATGAGCATGAGCTCCGGCGTAAGACGGTTTTTTTTGATCTAAATGTAAATTTAAAAACTGCCTTTGATCATGATCTTTTTCTGAATAAACATGAAATCTTGGATAAAAGTCGCCAGCCAACCTTTTGGTATAGCTGGTCTGGCGAGTGTTAAAATCCTGATGCTCGGCGTAACCAGCCCGCTGCATAAAAATCCGGAAATTAACATTAAATTCAAAAGGCAAGTATATTCTCATAAATAAGCAAGATAAGCGAGATAAGCAAGATAAGTTTGTAAGCAAGATAAGTATCTACAATTTTATCTTGCTTACAAACTTATCTGCTTAAAAAAGGCCGCTAATCTTCTGCCACCAGTTTAGAAATCCAGAAGAAACCCGAGCAATATCACGAAAGGTGACAATCACGACTAAAACCATCAAAAGGGCAAAACCCAAATTGTGCATCGCCGTTTCAAATTTTTGATTAACTGGTTTTTTTCGTATCGCTTCAATGAGCAAGAAAAAAACCCGGCCGCCGTCTAAAGCCGGAAACGGCAAAAAATTGATCACGGCAATAATAACTGACAAGACGGCGGTAAATTGCAGGACATATAAAAATCCAAGTCTGGCCGCATCGCCAATTAAACCAGCAATTCCGACTGGCCCGTAAATTTCGCCGATTAATTGCTGCGAAACGATCAGATTGGCGATAATCAAATAAAAACCGTAGATCACTCCGCCAATCATTTCAAAAGTTTCTATGACGCCATAAACCGGCGATGAATACCAAGGATAAGAAACAAAACCGGTTTGGACTAAAGCCACCCCTAATCCCCCACGGTTAGTCTGCGTCAAAATTTGAGGAACGACTTTTTTTTCTAATAATTCCGTTTTTCGCTTAATTGACAAAGTCACCTCTTTGCCGACTCGTTCGTCAAAATAATTTTGCAGCTCTTCAATTTTAGAAAAATTTTGACCGTCAACGGTAATGATTGAATCCGCCACCTCAAGCCCGGACTGATGGGCCGGCGATTCCGCTAAAACTTCTAAAATTCTAATTTCAACCTCTCTAATTCTCGCCCCAAAATGTAAACTTTGTTCATTAATTAATTGGGGCGAGCCAATCCCCAAACTAATCGCCATTAAAATTGCCGCTAAAATAATATTCATCGTCACCCCAGCGGAAATAATCCAAATTCGGCGAAAAACACCTTGAGCGGCAAAGCTGTCAGGCTCATTGGCGCTACCGCCTTCCTCACCCTTAATTTTCACAAAACCGCCTAAAGGCACCCAGTTTAGGGACCAAATGGTTGTTGACGCGGTTTTAGTTTTCAGGCCAAGCCGGCGCCATTTGCCTTCCGGCGTTTTATAAAAACCAATTGCCCGCGGCGGCAAGCCTAAACCAAACTCTTCAACTTTAACTCCGGCCCGTCGGGCAACCACAAAATGACCGAACTCATGGACTAAAACTAAAATGCCTAAAACCGCGAAAAAAGTAACTAAAGTTAAAAGCATAAAATAAATAAGTAAATTAAGCAAGTCAAGCAAGTTAAGCAAGTTTAGCTTACTTTACTTAATTTACTTGCCTCGCTTACTTTAACTATTCAGATCGTCATTATTTCTTTTTCTTTTTTCTCTCCAGTCTGCTTGATTTGTTCGTTAAATTCTCTGACCACTTCGTCAAGTTTTTTTTGTAAATCATATTTGTCATCCTCGGTGATTTCTTTCTGCCTCTCTTTTTTGACAATTTCCTCGCGCGCTTTGTCCCGAATCTGACGAATAATAATTCGCGTCTTTTCCATTTTTTCACCAACTGATTTAGTTAATTCTTTCCGGCTTTCTTCAGTGAGCGGCGGAATAGTGAGTCTAATCTGTGAGCCTTCATTAACCGGACTAATGCCAATGTTAGCCAGAGTAATCGCTTTCTCAATCTCCTTACCCATACTTTTATCCCAAGGCTGGATTAAAATGGTTCTGGCCTCTGGGACGGAGATTGAAGCTAATTGTTTAAGCGGCGTTTTTGCACCATAGGCTTCGGCTAAAATGTTTTCCACCATTAGCGGATTAGCTCGCCCCACCCGCAATGTCGCTAATTCATCCTTAAGACTACTAACGGCCTGGCTAAACTCCGGCTGATATTTTTCAATGATTTCACTCATATCATTTTCTGGTCGGGTTAGCTAACCCAAAATAAATTACGTTATCTTCAAGCGGATCAACCACTAAATAGGCCGCAACCGCGCCGCTGGGCAAACGTTTAGTAATCCAATTCTTACCGCCATCAATCGTCTTATAAAAAGTTGAAGTCGTGGCGTAGTAGATTTCCAAATTATTTTTTGGACTAATGGCTAAAGCCAAAATATCAACACTCGCCGGCGGGGTAATCAAATTAATCGCTGTCCAACTTTGCCCACCATCATCACTTTTCAACAAACCGTACTTTGCCGCATAAAGCAGAGAATTCGGCTTAGTCGCGTCAAAAATTAAATTGCGGTATTCCAAACTGGCGGAAAATTGCTTTAAACCGTCATTCAAATTATTCCATTGATTGCCGGCGTTAGTGGTTTTAAAAATGCCTTTACTCCGAGTGGCAACATAAATAATCCGAGTATCTTGTGGCGAAATTAAAATCTTAGTGACTCGATCGTTAAGGCGACCGATAACCTGCCAATTGCCGCCGCCATCAACGCTTTTTAAAATATCACCCACAGAATTTCCGGCATAAACAATTAAATTATTAAAATTGTCAACCGCCAGAGCCGTGATAGTTTTATCGGCTCGCGTATCAATATAAACTTCAGACCAGCTACGATTACAATCAACGCTTTTGAGAATTGTATTAGCAAAGGTCGTATAAATCACGCATTTATTTTTGGAATCAATGGCGACCGATTCAATCCGGCCATTGCCGACTTGATCCGCTTTTCGCCAGCTATCCGCTCCGTCATAACTGTAAAGCAAACCCGCACCGTCGCTTGCTAAATAAATAGCGCGACGGTCTTGGGGATCAAAATTCAAATTTAGAACATTAACTCCGGCGATGCTCCCGCTCCCGCCCGAATGCAAAAAAAGATTTTTTTCCGCCCAAGTATTGCCCTTATCAAAAGATTTAAAAACACCAGCCGCCGAAGGCGATTTTGGGCCATTCAACCTGATACAACCAGAAACCGTCAGGGTTAAAACCGCCAAAAGGATTAAAGTTTTTTTCATATTTTTTAAAAAGTTAAAACTAAATTTTCAAAAGTTAATCTTGGATTTAAATTAGCGTCTAAATAACGCCGAGTTAAATTAAGCTGTTTAATAATTTCCATTAGCGTTTTTGGGCTAAAAATTTCAGCTACCCTGGTTAATTCGCCGCCAATAAAGGCATGGCTGATTAAATTGGGCAAAGAATTTTTAATCAGCAATAAATCACGAATCACTTTAGACCAGATAAATAAAATCTTTTTGAGCCCATCAATGTCTCGGGCAACCACTAATTCATTAATGATTTTAAAGCGGCTGATCACGTCACTTTGTAAAATAGAAATAAACTGTTTTATTTCGCTTGTTAATTCTTCGTAAGCGCTTTGGTCCGATAAATAATCAATCGCCACACCGGGTCGACCAAAGGCTAAGGCGGCTAAATTTTTAGCTTTCTTGCGGTCGATTCTTTGCCCGATTAAATAATCAACCAAATCACTATTTTTGACCGGCAAAAATTTTAAAACTTGGCAACGGGAAACAATGGTTTGAAGTAAAAGATGCTGGTGAGTCGCCAAAATAATTAAAATCGTCTTTGGCGCCGGCTCTTCCAAAGTTTTTAAAAGCGAATTAGCCGCCTCTTGACTCAAAGCTTGGGCCTGATTGATAATGGCAATTTTAAAGGAATCAAGAAACGAACGAAGATTTAATTTGTTTTGCAGTTCCCGGACCTGCTCAATACTAATATTTTTTTTCAATTTTTCCGAATCATCGTTTAGTTCACGCTCAACTCGAAAAATATCAGGATGAAGATGATTTTGTGCCTGGCGGCAATAGGGGCACAAACCGCAGGGTAAGGGCTTTTTTTTCTCGGAAAAATTTTGGCAGATTAAGGCTTGAGAAAAAAAATCAGCCACTTTGGTTTTACCAATTTGGCTTGGCCCAACGAAAAGATAAGCGTGAGCCAACTGACCGGAAAGCAAACAATGCTCGAGATAACTAATGATATTTTGGTGGCCAACAATTGGCCAGTTCAGACCGGTATTTTTAGCCATAGAAGGTGATTATATTTTAACACAAAATCAAGTTTTGGCAAGCTGCTAAATAAAAAAGAGAGGGAATTTTTCCCTCTCAGTCATAAAATCTAGCCACCTCAGCCTGAAGCCAGATCTACCTGACTGTCCTCCTTCGGCTAGCCACCTTAAGCAGTCTAGCTACGGCACTCAAACTAATGACTAAAAATACAAAGGACCAAGCCACAAAGATGGCGATGACAAAGGCGCCGACGGCCAAAATCTCTTGAGGCAATACCGCCAAAAAAGGTAAATTAGCCAGTAGCGGCAGAAAAACCAAAGTCGCCAGACAAGCCACCAAAAGACCCCAGGTCAATGCAATCATAATTGTTAATGCGTTTATTAAGCCTCCCATTTTTCCTCCTTTCAACAAACAGGTGATTTATCTACAGAAATTATTGAGAAAAAAGTTCAAATCCCGCTTGGGCGATTTTATTAAGCAAACTTTGACCTTCTTCCGTTTCTAAAAGCTGATCGAAGATTTCCTCCTCTTTCTCTTCTAATATAACCTCTACTTCGCCCCGAGCTCCACCGCAAGTGCTACAAGTTCCAGACTCCGATTCTGAGACCATTACGTCTTGCCCAGATTGCGACACTATTATTATTCTCATTAGTGTTCCTCCTATTGGTGTTCCTCCTAAATCTCAATCAGGCCTTAATCCGAGAAAACCGCCTAAAAAACGACATACTGCTTCGTAAATCCGGCTTGGAACGCCTTCCTCTTTGAATGCCGGACCGTTTGGATCTGAATTTGCAACCCAATGTTTTTCCTAATACTTCTATGGTAACATCCATCAGGCGATGGCCAGGAGCAAGCTTCTGGGTTTGTTTCGATTCAAGTAAAAAAATCACTGGACTAAGACCGGCGACGTACCTTTTGCCAGACTTGGGATCTTTGGTATTCGTAGTAACGAATTTATTTTCGTCCTTTCTGGCGAAAATCTAATAAAGCGGCCAATCGGCTCTGTTCAATTTCCCTAAACTTCATAATCATCTTAACCTCCTTCTTGGCACCGCCAAGATTTTTTTGCTTGAGGCACCGCCATCAAGCGACCAAGGTTCCGCTACTATCTTAAGTGAAAAATCCCAATAAGTCAATATTTTGTTCTCTTTCATATCAAATGCGCAGACTTAAGATAGTTCAATGAAGATTTAAAACTGAAAGCCAAGTTGTTCCCTCTCTGATATCAGAGAGGGTTAGCCTGCTCGCCTCTGGCGGGGGTGAGGTAATGGACGACGTCACCTCACCTCTGTCTCCTCTTCCAAGAGGGAGAGGAGAACTAGTTAATCAGTTATCAACCAATAAATAAAGTAAATGATTTTAAAGATGAAAATATCGCATTTCTATTCAAAATAAAACGAATCATTCAGCCCACAATTTTTTCACTTCTTGCCAAATTGCCGGTTGACCTTTTTCTTTTAACCAATACCAATACTCTACCCCCCAAAGATAAACTTCGGGAAAACCGGTTTTCTTGACATAAGTGATATTATCTTTGAAACGTGCTAAATTAAAAGATTTTTCCTGATCAGTCAAACTAAGTTCAACCATCCGCCGATCCATTGTCCAAGGCTCCATTTGCAATTCAGTGACAATTACTTTTTCTAAATTACGATGAAAAAATTTAGTGATTTCCGCTTTATAATGGTAGAAAGCCGGTGGCAAAAACCAATAGTCAAAAAAACCGGTTTTTTTATTCCAAACAATCCGATACATGGTGGTGCCTAAAATATCAGCGACGCTAGCGGCACTTTGCCAATGGTTCAATTCGCCGCTATCGGTAATTATAATCGGCCGAGAATCCAAACTTCTCACCGTTGAAATTTCTTGAATTAAAAATTGTTTGCTTGGTTTTGGACATTGGCCGAACCAAGCAAAAAGCGGCTCATTTTCAATCTGCCAAGCGCTAATCATTTGATTGTCCTGATATCTTTTAATCACTGCTTTAATAAATTCAATTTGCTGCTGCTGAATCGCCAGTGGCGCCAAATTTTTCAGCCAGACCGGATCATGGCATTCGGGCCAACGCGGCGCGCGCCGGCCAACCACCAAAACTATTTTTGCTCCTCGTTTGTTAGCTTGCTTAATTTGCCAATCTAAATCCGTAAAATCAAAATTATCCTGATTTTTTTCAATTTCATCCCAATAAGCAATTAATCGTAGATGAGTAACCTTTAATTCATCTAAAATGGCCAGATAAGTTTTCTGCCAATCAAGTTCCAAATCAAGGGCGTATTTCTGGCTAAAAGTGACGCCAAAAATCGGCCGCTGGCCGCCGCTAAAATCCCAATTTAAAGAAAAAAACCATAAAATTAATAAAATCAAAAAAACAAGAAAGAAAAAATTCCGGCCGCGATGCTTTTTATGGTTTGACCATTTCATATCTTAATTATATCAAATTTGATGAAAAATTATAATTAGTTCTCCTCTCCCGTTTGGGAGAGGGGGACCGAGGTGAGGTTACAATACTGGTCACCTCACCCCCGCCAGAGGCCTGCCGGCGCAGGCAGGCGAGCAAGCTAACCCTCTCTGATATCTCTGATATCAGAGAGGGAATAACTTCACTTCAGATTTTAAATCCTCAAATAACTGGCTTAAATATGTCTCACCTTTGAAGTAAATAAAAACACCAAATTGACAAATTCAAATAAAAATTATAAGCTAAAAACTAATCTTGATCTGCACTTTTTAGGCAAAAATATAGGGAAAAGGAGGGTACACTGATGGGAAAAGTTAAAAGTTATCGGAAACTGCAAACTGTTGTCATTCTTTTTACTTTGCTTTGCTTGCTGGTTTTTTCTAAAACACTGAATATTTACTTGAATCCTGTTGCCAATCCAGCCGAAAATTCAATGTTTGAACTAGATAATTTCTACTTTCTAGTTCTAACCTATGCCTCGGGCGGTTTCTTTTTTCTTGGCAGTCTAATGATTGCTTTTTGGCTCGACCGACCGCTAATGCAATGTAAGATAAAAAACGTGATTGGTAAAACCATCAGACAGATTTTGACCGCCAGCCGTTGTCCGGACGAATTGCAAGAGCTGGCGGCAGAAAACGGTATCAACATCATAATCACGCCGAGAACAATAGAAATTCCTGATTCTGTTTTTTATCACTGCTACCCGGCAGATTTAGGCGCTTTGATTGAGGCTTTACTTTGGGCTAATGCCAATGAAATTTATCACTCGGCGAATCGCGCTCAAAATCAAAATTCGGTCTTTGGTCAATTAGTCAAAATTCTGGTTAGGCATTACTCTTCAAGTCAAATTGATCGCTGCCTCAAACCGTTCAAAAATCAATGGCTGAAAGTTATATTGGTAACAGCGATCAATCAATGTCAGCTTGAGTTAGTAAAACAGCAAGAATGGCTCGATGGACAATGCCGGCTTGAGCAACTGGCAAAACAAACAGAAACTAATCTCAAGCAAGTGCGAAAACTAAGCCGCTTTTCCTCGCTTTCACGCTATCTAATCGCGAAAACCTTTGGCCTCCAGCCGAAAACCAAGTTTTCCCAACTTATCCCCGTGGTACAATTGCCACCCCATCAGTCAGTGACCCCGCAGGAGGTTGCCGAATTAACTGGCGCAAAACCAAAAGCTGAAATTTCCGCGGCCTAAATTAGTTAGCCAAGATATGATCTAAGCAGAGAAAACCACTCTGCTTTTTTATTAAAAAAATAGAATTGTCTTTTAAACAATTCTATAAAAATACATTGAGAAATTAAACTGTCAGGATATTTCTTTTATGACTAGCCCTTCTTTTCCCTCTTCGGCTGTTCCGGTGGCGGATTTTTTTGTTTTGACGCTTGGGGGATTGGCGCATCCAATTTTATCAGGTCATATTGTTGCTCTATCCTGACATAAACCTCCTTCAGGACTGGAATATCTATTTTTCGCTCTTTAATCCAAGCCAGCTTTTCGTTGGTGTAAGTAAATAAATCTCTGACCACTGGCCGAATCTTGAGTGAATCTTCCAGTCCGAACAGCACTTGATACCGCTCATAAGCAGAAAAAACCCCGCGCCAACTTCTCCAAATTCCAATCACTTCCCCTGAACTTTGCGCTTCCTCACCGACTTTAGGCACCTTAAACTTCATCGCTGATTCTAACAACTCACTAAGTCTTTTTCGCAGATGAGGCTCCGGGATTTCCCGTGATAAACGCCCTTTAATCAATTTGACGCATTCATCAGGAGAGCTATTACTGTTCGTTTCGGGCAATTTCACTACCGCCGCCATTCCGCCACCGCCCGCCAGTAAAACAATCATCATCACTAAACCAATAACCATCAGTTGTTTCTTTCTCATCGTTTTTCCTCCTTTGTTAAAGAACTTTATACCATAAGTTATTCGCTCTTAATTACTTTTTTGCCTTATTTGTTAATTATTTTCAGTTATTTAATCGCTAAAATGCTTCGTTTATATGATTCTAAATTTTCTAAGGCAATCCCTGTGCCTTTGGCCACACAAAAAAGCGGTTCGTCAGCAACATAAGCGGGCACGCCGGTGGCTTGAGTAATCAATTGGTCAACATTGCGCAAAAGACTTGAGCCGCCGGACATTATAATTCCTTTGTCAATAACATCGGCCGACAACTCCGGCGGCGTCTGATGCAAAACATCTTTGACCGCCTGAATAATACCTTCTAATTCAAGAACAATGGCATCAGTCACATCATCAGAAGTGACGGTCACGGTTTTTGGTAAACCCGTGACCATGTCACGGCCGCGAATATCGGTTGACAATCGATCTTCCAAATACATAGCGGAGCCAATATCAATTTTTACTCTTTCAGCGGTCCGTTCGCCAATGGCTAAATTATATTTCCGGCGAACATATTCGGCAATCGCCGTGTCAAATCGATTGCCGCCAATCCGCACTGAAGTTGAAGCCACAATCCCGCCCAAAGAAATCACCGCCATTTCTGATGTCCCGCCGCCAATATCAATAATCATATGCCCGGAGGGCGAACCAATTGGAATATTTGCGCCAATCGCGGCGACAATCGGCTCTTTGATGATATAAGCCGCTTTAGCGCCGGCCGCGATGGTCGCGTCAATCACCGCCCGACGTTCGGTGGAAGTAATGCCTGCCGGCACGGCCACCATCACTTCCGGCCGAAAAAGTCGCACGCCGCCTAAAGCCTTATTAACAAAATAACGAAGCATCGCCGCCGTCGTTTTGTAATCGGCAATCACGCCGTCTTTCATCGGCCGCACCGCCACAATCGTATCTGGCGTCCGGCCCAACATTTCTTTGGCTTCCGCGCCAACCGCTAAAATCTTTTTGTCAACCACGGAAACCGCCACCACTGACGGCTCATTAATTACAATCCCCCGCTTGGGGACATAAACCAGCGAATTCGTTGTGCCTAAATCAATACCGATTTTTTTGATTAACATACCAACCAAAATAAAATTATAATTTTGAAATTTTTGTCGTTTCGACCAAGCGAAGCGCGTGGAGAAATCTCATTATAGTAAATTAACTTATTGAGATCCCTCGACTCCCCCGACCTAAAGTCGGGGTCGTTCGGGACGACACAAACTATCAAAATTCAAAATTAAAAATTCAAAATTAATACTAAAGCACCCTAATCTTAGCTAAAATCACTAATTTTGTCCAGCCTGACGATTTGGTAACTTTGCTCCTAAATATTTAGCAAAATATTTCAAGCCGGATAAGAAATGAATTCGGCCGCCGTGATTGAATAAACCAAAAATACCGCCTCGTTCCGCCGACAACCGCTGATGATAATGAACTAATTCCACCAGCGGAAAATAAATCACCTGATAGCCGGCCTTCCAAATCCGCCGGCAAATATCCAGATCCTCAAAATACATAAAAAACCGCTCGTCAAATAGACCAATTTTAGCTAAAACTGATTTTCTGAAAAGCAAACAGGCGCCAAAAAGCCAATCAACCTCAATGATTTGGTTGTGATTAAAATCCTTCATTAAGTAATGACTAATTGGATTTTTAGAAATTGGAAATTTGCCAAACACAGTTCGCCGATAAAGCGGCGTTAAAAGACTGGGAAAACGTCGGCAGGAATCTTGAACGTTGCCATCGGGATTAATCAATTTAGGCCCAAGCACGCCGACTTTTGAATTTTCCTCAAGATAAACAATCATTTTCTCAAGTGTCCCCGGCACCAACGCAATGTCGGGGTTTAAAATCATCAAATATTTGCCTTTCGCCGCTTTAATGCCCAAATTATTTCCAGCGGCAAAGCCATCGTTAGCGAGCGCGGCAATGGTTTTAATGGGCGGAATGACTAATGGTTTAGCAATCGGCAACATCGGTTGAGAAGTGTTTGTTTCTGCTTCGGGTAAAAACATCGTTTCCACCATTGCCAAACTGCCGTCTTCAGAATGATTATCAATAACAATAATTTCATAAGTTAATTCCGGCTGAGCCATGACAATGCCCTTAAGGCATTGTTTCAGTAAGCCCTTTTGCTTGTAGTTGAGGATAATAATTGATAAATCCATAATTCGCTTCGCTCAAATTTAAAAATTAAATCTCAAAAATAAAAATTATGGAGTCCCGCCGTCGCGGGACGGAATAATTACCTAAATTTTGACTTTTGATTTTTGAATTTTGATTTATTACTTGAACCATTTTCTGATTTCCTTAGCTGAAATTTTCCGGTGGCCCATAATCACCCGGCGCTTGATCAGTGCGCCAGGCAAATATTGAAAAAATTCAACTACCCCCCGCCACTGGAAAGGTTCAAAAATCAAAGAATAAATAATAATTTTTAGTTCTCGGCCTAAAAACCAAGGTAAATTTAAAATTAAATTTAACGGCAAGTCATTTTTGACTAAAAGCAAATGATGATTGCGAAAAGAAAGCTGGCGCAAAATTTTTGAAATCTGGCGCCGATTCTGAAAAGTCTGATAAAAGCCGTTTTCGGCATTCAACGCCAAATGACGATGGTGAAAGCTAACGGCTTTTGGCACATACCAGTTGGTCCAGCCATAAAGGCGCAGACGCCAAGCCAAATCAACATCTTCCTTATAAGCGAAAAAGTCAGAATCAAAAAAATCATTTTTAATCATCACGTCAGTTAAAGCTTGTTTGCGGTAAAGCACGCACGCTCCCGACAAGCCAAAAATTTCAGTTGGTCTTTTAGACTGGTCTTCAGCTTGATCGTTCTCGCCGCGATTAACGATACGACGACTTTTAAAAATCTGAAGTCCGGCTGAATCAATGATATCGGATTTAACCGCTTGCCTTAAACCAGAGACATCATCTTGATCAATCGCCTCACTTTGCATTTTTAAAATTTTTCCGCCAAAACTCGCCCCGTCTGGCTTTTGTTCGGCAAAAGCCACGATCTCGGCTAAAAACTCATCGGTTAAAATCACATCTGGATTCATCACTAAAACATAATCGCTGTTCGCTAATAAAATTCCCTGATTATTCGCTTTAGCATAGCCTAAATTTTTGAAATTCTGCAAAACCGATACCGTTGGATAATTGGAGCGGATAAAATTAACCGTGCCGTCATCAGAACCATTATCAATGACTAAAACCGAAAAATCACGGAAACTTTGGCGCATCAATGATTCCAGGCAATCAAAAATATAGCGCATTGAATTCCAAGTGACGATTTGAATGGAAACCTTCATAATATATAATACTAATCTACGAATTTATGCCAATCTACGAATACTACAAATTTATTCGTACCATTCGCATACATTTGTAGATTTGCATTATATTTATTTTTTTTCCGTGACCCAAAAACCGAGACGGAAATGTCCGCCTAAGGCCAACCGCGTTTGGGCGTCAGCCGCCGGAATTGAGCCAAAAATAATTAACGTCAGGGGCACTAATGCCCACTGTAAAATCATAATCAAATAATGGTGCCAGCGAAATCGCTTGGGTTTTTCTGGCAACATAATTGTGTATAAAACCGCAATGACAATTAAGCCAATCATTGAGATTCGCATTAGCCAGGCTAAAATGTGGGGGGCGTTTTGGAATAAAGCCGTGGCCCTCTCCTCGCTTGAGGCGAGCCAAAGGGGCAAATGGCCAGCGAGCAAAATGATAATCGGCGCCGTGGCCCAAGAATAGACTCCTTCAGTTTGATTCCAAAGGTAATAAATTTTTTTCAAAAATGGCACCCGATGACCAACGCCTTGCTTAAACCAAAATTGCCTCACCATCCAAGGAAAATGCTCCACGCCCCAAGCCCAGCGCCGCATTTGCTTATATTGATTTTTTAAACTTCGCCAAAATTCGCCAATGTCAACCGTATTCATATAAACTGGAATATACATTGGTACGGTTTGATAATCGCCCTGATACCTGACTAAACCCTGCAAAAAAATTCTGGAATCTTCAGTCACGATTGTTTTATCCCAAAAACCAACATCCACCAGCGCTTGAAAACTCATGCTGTGCGAAGAAAAAGTGAATAGCCTTTCAGAACGCGATAAATCCGTAAAAAGCCAAAAGGTGGTTGAACTCGCCACCACCCGAACAATCGGATTTGATTCCCAAACATTATTATTATAAACCGCGATTGGCTGGTAACTGGCATGGGTCGGATTAGAATGAGTCAAATACTTATAAGCTAGGTAAGCGAAATAAAGCGGATGAACACAAGTGTCAATATCAAAATTAGAAACAATAATTTTAGCGTAATCTAACTTTAGTTCATCAATTAATTTTTGAGCTTGCCTGGCCGCATAATTGGTATTTGAACCTTTACCCGGCAATTCATCAGGTAAATTTTTCGGATGAATCGTCACGACGAATCGAAAAAATTTATCGGCAAATTCTTGCCTGATTTGTTCGGCGATTTTTAAAAAATTTTCTTGGTCTCTTTCTTCACCGGCCAAAACCACGATAAATTTTTTTAAATCATACTGGCACTGGCTTAAAGCCAAAAAAGGTTTGGCGACAACTTTGTAAGCTTCCTGATAAGTCGGCAAAAAAATCAAATGATAATACTCCCGATAATCTTTATCCAAATTTTGAAGGCGGCTGAACCAGTCAATTTTACGGTCGCGCTGAAAGCGCCCCCAAGAAAGCAGGAGATAAACTAACATATACAAAATCCGAAGTAGCCAATACAAGTCAAAAACAATGATAAAATAAATCGCCCACAGCGGCTGCCAAAATGACAAAAAAATAATGAAAATAAATGTCAGCCAGACTAAAAAACCTGGAATAATTTCCAGTATTCGGTATTTCACTTTTTCAGTTAACATGGTTTTATTTAACCATAAAAAAACAATTTATGCAAACAAAAAAAGCACTTCCCGAGCAAGTGCTGAAAAGGTACAAGTAACGTATAACTTATAACCAAAAAATAATTTTTTGGCAAATTAAAAATTTATAAAAAATAGTCGCCCTGATCCGCCAACTGGCGGATCAGGGTGACCTTTCAAAATTTTGATTTTTGAGATTTGAGATCTGCCCGCCAATGCCTGTTAACCAAGGATTTTTACAGAGATGAAGTTAAATCAAGTTAAACAACTTTAATCTTAAAAAATAATTAAAGGCGATGGCCCGCCCCGCCTTGACTTCGTCAAAGCGAAGTCGGGTGCGGCAGGCGGGTTTGATTTAAATCAACGGCGCCCCAGTCATCTCGTCTGGCTTTGGCACGCCTAAAACTTTTAAAATCGTCGGGGCAATATCGGCTAACATTCCTGACGGGGTTAAAATGCTCAAATCACCAGCCACGCTGTCTAAACCCGGCGTTAAACTTTTGCCTTCCCAGTCCGCACCGACGATCACAAACGGCACCGGATTAGTGCTGTGCTCCTTGTCCACTTCGCCGGTCTGCAAATTAATCAACTCTTCGGCATTGCCATGGTCAGCGGTGACAAAACAAATTCCGCCCTGACCCAAGACGGCATTGACCAATTCACCCAAACATTTATCAACCGTTTCAACCGCTTTAATTGTGGCCGGAATGACGCCAGTATGCCCAACCATATCCGGATTGGCATAATTAATCACCACGAAATCATATTTGCCTTCTTTAATTTTTGGCAGCAAGCGAGTATTAATTTCAAGCGCGCTCATTTCCGGTTTTTGGTCATAACTAGGGACCGGCGGCGACGGCACTAAAATTCGGTCCTCCCCTTTAAAAGGATCTTCCTTGCCGCCGTTGAAAAAGAAAGTGACATGAGCATATTTTTCGGTTTCCGCGACATGCAATTGAGTTAAATTATTATCCTGAATAATTTTGGCTAATGGCTGATCAATTGTTTCCGGCGGAAACGCCACTTCTACCGGCAAATCCTTGTCATACTGCGTCATGGTGGCAAAAAATAAATTGCGATAATTTTTGGCTCGTTTAAATTTATTGAAACTAGGGACGGAAAAAGTGGCAGTTAGCTGCCGGCCACGATCCGCCCGGAAATTAAAAAAAATGACGGCATCGCTGTCTTCAATCGTGGCCACTGGTTTGCCGCCCTCGGTCATCACCATCGGCAAAAATTCTTCATCAAAAATATTATTCTGATAGGATTGGCTAATCGCTTTTTTTGGATCTTCAGCCTTAACCGGACTTTTCCCAGCGGCAATCGCATTAAAGGCTTTTTCTTCCCGATCCCAGTGGTTGTCCCGATCCATAGCGTAATAACGGCCGGAAATGCTGGCAATTTTTCCCACCTTAACTTCGTTAATTTTTGCCAAAAGTTGATTGATAAAATCAAGACCCCCGTCTTTTTTCGTATCGCGGCCGTCTAAAATCGCGTGAATGTAAATTTCGGTTAAGCCTTGCTTTTTGCATAAATCAAGCAAAGCGTATAAATGATTCTGATGAGAATGAACTCCGCCGTTAGAAACCAGGCCTAAAAGATGAAGTCGGGACTTATTTTTTTTAGTTTGATTAACCGCCTTTAATAAAACCTTATTTTCAAAAAAACTGCCATTTTCAATTGATTTATTAAGCCGCGGTAAAGTCTGATAAACAATTTTCCCTGAACCTAAATTCATGTGGCCGACTTCTGAATTACCCATCTCGCCCCAGGACAAACCAACTGCTTCGCCTGAAGCCTGAAGCGTCATTACCGGATAAGTTGCCACCAAATAATCAAAAACTGGCTTTTTGGCTAGGGTCACGCCATTGCCTTTAGACGGCGGGGCAATGCCAAAGCCGTCTAAAATCGCCAAGATTACTGGTTTTGGTCGTCTAGATACCATAAAATAAATTAAATCTTAAATCTCAAATCTCAAAATTACATCTCAAAAATTAAAACTTTAAAGTTTTAGGATTTAAATTACAGTTTTGAGATTTGAGACCTGCCCGCCAATGCCTGCCCCAAAAAATTTCAGTGAAACAATTTAGGTTTATTCGGACTGAAATTTATTATTAAATATTTAAGCAAGGCGATGGCCCGCCCGCCTTAACTCCGTCAAAGTGAAGTCGGGCGCGGCAGGCGGGTTTGATTTTTGAGATTTAAAACAATGATTTCCCCGTCATTTCTTTTGATTTTTTTATTCCCATTAATTTTAAAATGGTCGGCGCGACATCGGCTAATCTGCCATTTTTTAATTGCCGTTTAGTCTTCTTGCCTTCAGCCAAAATCAAGGGCACTAAATTATCATTATGTTCCGTGTCAATTTCGTCGGTTTCCAGATCAAGCATTTTCTCGCCGTTGCCGTGGTCAGCGGTAATGACCAGCGTACCATTATTTTTTTTAATCGCGGCCATAATTTGACCCAGACATTGGTCAATTTCTTCTACCGATTTAATCGCGGCCTTTAGATTGCCCGTATGGGCAACCATATCGGGCACGGCAAAATTAATGGCGATAAATTCGTATTGATTTAAAATCTTTAAGACCTGCTTCGTTATTTTATGAATCGACATCGCCGGTGTCAAATCGTAAGTTGCCACATCAGGCGATGGAATTAAAATCCGGTCTTCGCCGCCAACTGGATCGGCGTAACCACCATTTAAAAAATAAGTGATATGAGCGTATTTTTCTTTTTCGGCAAGATAAAGCTGTTTTTTTCCGCTCAAAACCATGGGTAAAGTGCCGGTCAAATCCATAGACGGAAAAGCGGTTAAGACCGAGTCTAAATCCGGACCAAAATCAGTCATTGCCACAAAAGCTAAATTTTTCAAAACTTTTTTCCGCTTAAAGCTCTCCGCATTTTTGCCGTTAAAATCTTTTTGGACAAAGGGTTTGGCCAACTGCCGCGCCCGGTCTGACCGTAAATTAAAAAAGATGACGGCATCTTTATCTTTAATTTGAGCGATTGGCTTGCCCCCGCGCTTAATGACGTATGGCCGGATGAATTCATCGGT
>MHII01000021.1:25654-33288 GCA_001817425.1 Candidatus Buchananbacteria bacterium RIFCSPHIGHO2_02_FULL_39_17
GCAAAAATACCTTTGCCTAAAACCATAGCATTGTAAGCGGCCTGGGTCCGTTGCCAATCTTTTTTGCGATCCATGGCGTAAAACCGGCCCATAATTGTGGCAATCCATTCCCCGCTTCTTTTGCCTTTAACTTCCGAGTTGTGCAACGAGCGCAAAAGAGCCTCAACTAATTTTAAAGCACTGTGCGGCGGCGAGTCCCGGCCATCCGTAAAAATATGCAAATAAACATTTTTAATTTTTTTTAAGCGCGACCAAGTCAAAAGCGCCAATAAATGATCTGGATCGCTGTGCGCGCTTTGGCCACTGGAAAGCATGCCCATTAAGTGCAAATCTGAATTGTATCTTCTGACTTGTTTGTAAGTGGTTTCAAAAGCGGCATTTTTAAAAAACTGGCCGGTGTTAATGGCGCGTGAGATATAAACCGCGTCTTGCAAAACGACTCGTCCCGCACCGATATTCATATGGCCGGCTTCGGAGTTACCAACCTGTTGAGGCGGCAAGCCAACGTCTTTGCCTGAGGCCTTAAGTTTACTGTGCGGATAATTTTTCCAAAGTTTGTCAAAATTCGGTTTTTGGGCAAGTTCAATGGCATTGCCCGGACTTTTCGGCGCCAAACCCCAACCATCTAAGATGAGTAAAACAAATGGTGTTTTTTGTTTTTCAATTTTCATTTTGTCATTAAAATAATAGTAGAAATTAATAGATTTAGAAAATCCTAAATCCTAAGCACCAAATCCTAAATAAATTCAAATATTAAAATTACAAGCACTAATTATTCGATTTTGAAATTTAGTTCTTGGAATTTATTTGGAATTTGGAATTTAATTGGTTATTTTGTTAATTATTATTACATAATATTATAACATAATTTACTTATAATATATAATATTGACAGCCCTAATAAATATTAAGGCCTAGGTAATCACTATTAGTTTGGCGTTTAAGATAAGCAGTTTTTTAAATTTTTATTTTGATTGGCAAAAAAATATTTTTTTATAAATTTAAATTATTATTACTCAATTTTTCTGGCCACTGTGCGATAAGCGCAGAAATCGCAGTCCATCGCGGCCTTGGGTAATTTATCACTTAATAAGCATTTGTGAGCGTCAATAATGGAATTTTGTACCCAAGAATCATCGCCAGTATACGGAATTAATTTAACGTCAAATTCCAGTTTGGCGTCAAAAGCTTTAGCATCAGTTTTGCCGTTAACGTAAACAAAATAGCCAACATCCGAAACTTTAAAATTGTTTTGGCGGAAAAGCCATTGGTAAATTTCCATTTGCCGCTTGTAGCCAATCTGCCAGTCTGCATCCAAATTGACTTCCCTGCTTTTGGCCGTGGCTTTGTAATCAACGATAATTAATTCTTTTTTTGGGGTAATCCAAATGTCATCAACCCCGCCGGTAATTAATAAATTGGTTTTTTTATGCAAAAATTGAATGCCGGCGCGCAAGGCATCACGCCATTCATTAAGTTTAGGATGATCATATGGAATGGCGTCAACACCATAAGTTTTCATTAATGGATGCGATTCGCCTTTTGCCCGATGGATGTCAAATTCTTTTTTTAATAAAGTATCGACCGCAGTGTTTAAAGAAAAAGGAAATCCCGGCGGCTGGGCAATGCCGCACCGGCGGTCTAAATAAAAACAGCGCGGGCAATTTAAAAATAAATCAATTTTGCTCCGGCTAAGTTTAAAAGGAAAAAGGGACTTTGGGTCAAAAATATTTGTGGTTCGTTTGGCGTTGTAGTATTGGGACATAATTTAGTAAGATTCTAATATTCTTAAGAATGTTGGAATGTTTCTATTAGTTTGAGAAGTTTTTTGCCATAAGGTGAAAGTGAATGAGCGACCATTCGGCCTTGATATTTTTTATTCAAAAGACCGGCTTGAACTAAACGTCTGGTGTGTTCCGAGATGGTTTTAAAATTACAATCCATTTTTTCGGCAATTTCTTCAAGGGTGATATCATTAAAGTCTTTGACTAAAAATAAAATGTCAATCCGCTTGTGGTTAGCAATACCTTTAAAATGCCGTTCTAATTGTTTGCTCGTTTTAATTCTTTCCATTGTTTTAATAATACAACAATATTCTAATATTCTCAAGAATGTTAGAATATTTAATTTTTATCTTTTCTATTCAATAATATCGGGATGGAAATCAACTTGATAAGGCGGAATGCCTAAAGCGATGCCGTAATTTTTTGCTTGGTCGTATTGGTCTTTATTATATTATTTTGTGATTATTAAGACTTTAGAAATTGTAGCATAAGTCTTTTTTTGAAGGTGAAAACTATTTCATCTTTGGATGAAACTGTCGCTTCGTTAAAAAATTGGTCAATTTTTCCAAAGACGAAATCAAAATCTCTTTTGAGTTTCCAGTTTTGGTCCAAATTTTTTCTATCAGCAAGAATTACAAATAAGCGATTATCCGCACCGAAGCGTTGCTCACCTTGGTTTTCGTACATCCAAATTGCCAATTTTATTAAGAGTCTTTAAAACTTTTTCGCGAGCGTCCTTTGTCGTACTGTCGGCAATGATAACTTCCGTAGAAACTTTTCCGCCATTCGGAAGTTCTCGGTTGATATTTTGTATCGCCGAACGTGCGACTTCCGGTAAAAGTTCAATTCCTATACCATGTCGTCCTAATCTTTTTGATTCAATAAGAGTTGTGCCGTGGCCCAAAAAAGCGTCTAAGACAACATCACCTTTTTTAGTAAACCTCCGCATCATCTGATTCGGAATTTGTGGAATGAAATTACCGTGGTAAGCATTATTATGCGCGCCGGACTTGTCTCGTTCGCCAATCAATCATAAACTATCAGTCAGAATATCCTTGTATTCTTTCCAATCCTTTAGATTTAGATCATTGATTTTTGATTTTGTGTGTCCATTCATAGGAAGTAAATTATTTATGCACGCTAGAGAATGAGATACATATCTCAATTGTATAAGATTTTTTAGATTTTATCAATTTTTATCCAAAAAGTCAAAAAATTAAAACGCCCCATAAATCTGGCGCGCTATGTTGATTAATTTTTAATTTATTTTCCCACTTTTTAGTTAAATAGTCAAACTAATAAATAACTGATAAATAACAATTAACTATAAACAATTAACAATTAACTCAATGCCGGATTGAAATAAAAAAAGGAACGAGAGGAAGATCATAGTGCTTGGACATCAGTTGTCCAAGCTTTTTTTAATTAAATTATTGCCAATCGCAAATATTCACAATATGGTAAATTCCCCTCACCCCCGCCTTCTCCCGTACGAGGAGAGGAAAATAAGATCTTTCGAGAGGCTCAGGATGACAGGGAATAAAAAAAGGAGGCTTCCGAAGAAAGCCTCGCTGACTTGAATTTGACTTAGCCTAACTTATGGCCGAAATTGAGCCTGGTTGTTATAGCGCTGAACCTGGTTCTGATGGTATCTAATCTGTTCGGAATTATTCGGACAAATTACCGGGGCTCCGGGTCGGGCAAGCTGTCGACAACGTTCCTGCTCTTCGCGCAGTCGCTGCGCTTCAGCGTTATGCCGTGCCATTTCGTTAATTTGCTGAAAGTGACCGCTCGTCACCATATCAGCCGCGCCCAAAGCGCTGCCGGCCTTTCCCGCCGCCCGAACATCGTCTTTTTTAATGTGCGGGTTCATTATCCTTTCGTTATTTGGACCGTAGACATCGGCCGGATGGATGTGTTCGGCATCATGTCTGATGACGACTCGATGGCCATCGGGATTGCCGATCATAATCCCGCCGCCTTGATTATTGGGGCTTTGAATTTGGCGGATTAAACCAGGGGCAATGCCCGCTTGTGGGCCTTGAGGTGATCCGATGGTCAGATTGGGCGGTAGATTTTGATTGCCTGACGGTCGGGGTGGCATGATCGGACTGGAATTAGGCGGTTGCATTGGCATCCGGTTTAGATTCGGCGGCAATTGGGTGCTGTGAGTATCATAATTGGTTTGCGGTTGCGGATTCATCCGGATCAGGTTTGGCGGCAGATTTCCTTGGGCAGAGGCAACAAGCGCGGTTAAGCAAAAAACGGTAACTAATATCACTATCCTTTTCATGGCTTTATCTCCCTTTTCTGTAAAAAATTTGGTTGACAATGATCAAAAACACTAAAGAACAATTGTTAATTTAAAATTACAATAAAGCCAATATTTTGTCAATTAAATTAAAGATTGTCTGTTTCCAATAAAAAGCCCAAGCAAGGTTCTGCTTGGGTGCGAAGGTGAGTCTGGATTATTTTCAGGATTTGGCCTATCTTTTTGGCGGCGGCCAGTTATTGGTCAAAGGTTTTTGATTGCCGGCATTTAGCCAATGAGAGAATTTTTGGCATAAGATCGCAAAAGCAGTAATGACCACAATGACGGCGGTAACAAAGATTCCGATTACCAAGATGAAGTTTATGGTATTCACGTCTTTCCCTCCAATTAGTTCAACTCTTAATTTAAGCTGTTTTTCCGTCCTCCTTTTATTATTTCAGTTTTTCCTCCTTAATTTTAGCCTAAACTTTTGTGCTGCTAATGTCAATCATCACGGCCAAAGATATGATTTAGTAATTAGTGAAATAACCTTTTCTGATCAAAAATTATAAAAATCAGATAACTAATTAAGCCAAGCTGAACAGTTGGGGTTAAGCCGGTGTTCAAAAACGGAATGATTGGCATTAAATCATTGTAAGCCCAGCGATTAGTAGTTAAAGCGTATTTTTCTAAAATAATTGAGAAAGCAACGCCAATAATTAAAGCCAGCCAGTGTTTTTTGTTTAAAGCCGGAACAAGACTAAAAATTAAGGCGAGAATAAAAATAAAAACCGCATCAAAGATTGCGGCGCGGATTAAAATCAGTTCCGTGATTTTTCCGCTTTGATAATGAAGATAAAATTGGGCGTGCCAATTCTCCCAAACTAGATTTAAAGCAAAAGCGGTTAAAAAAATTATAAGGGATTTGTAAGTTTTTTTATTTGAATTAATCATTGACAAATCCTTGGTTTTAGAATTATAATAAAGGTCTTTTAACGTTACAAGTTTCAAGTTAGTTTGTTCCTTGTAAAAGGAGGGGTCATTAATGAGCGATCAGCTTTGTCAATGCCAAGCGCCTGGCTGCCGGCAGAAATTAAGCGAAGTTTACGTGACTATAGTCTATTGTGATCAACCGATTAATGTCTGCCCGGTTTGCTTTTGGCGGCTTATACCATCGCTTGGTCAGGTGTCGTCAAGTGCCAACTAATAGCAAAAATGATTTTTTATCTTCACCAAAAAGCCCACTTTTGACTACTGGGCTTTTTTCATTTGCTTTAAATCAGCTAAAACTTCTTGGGCGTGAATTTCCGGCTTGACTGATTTGTAAATTTTTGCGATTTTGCCCTTGGGATCAATTAAAAATGAAGTGCGCACCGTACCCAGATACTCCCGACCCATAAAATTCTTTTTTTGCCAAACGCCATACTTTTTTAAAACGGATTTGGTTTCGTTGGCTAAAAGGGTGAAAGGCAAATGGTATTTTTGGATAAATTTTTGGTGGCTTAAAATATTATCTTTGGAAACGCCTAAAACTATTATTTTATTTTTTTCAAATTCCGCCCAAGCGTCGCGAATGCCGCAGGCTTCTTTGGTGCAGCCGGGCGTGTCATCTTTCGGGTAAAAATAAATTAAAACCCACTGGTTTTTGTAGTCTTTTAGCTGGTGGGTTTTGCCGTTTTGATCGGGTAAATTGAAAACTGATGCTTTTTGGCCAACTTTAAGCATATTAAATTTCAGGTCATAGCGGTGTCGCTTTAAATTAGTCAGAGATGGCGGAGCCTGTCCCGAGTCCTTCAATTTCGTTCAGGATAAACTCCAGCGAGGGATCTCTTCCCTCGCAAGGACAACGCGGTTAGGTCAGTGTCATTGCGAGCGATCCCGAGTGGCGTCGAGGGAGAGCGAAGCAATCTTATTGGAATGATAATTACTTAGCGGCTAAAAAATTTTGATTAACCTGATCCCAATTAATCACCTCAAAAAACGCCGTGATATAATCAGCCCGCTTGTTTTGGTATTTTAAATAATAAGCGTGTTCCCAAACATCAATGCCTAAAATCGGCTTTTTCCCCTCAGTTAATGGTGAATCCTGATTTGGCGTGGTTGTAATTTCCAACTCCCTTTTTTTATTAACCACGAGCCAAGCCCAGCCGCTGCCAAATAGACCCAAAGCCGCTTGGCTGAGTTCTTCTTTAAATTTATCCAAAGTGCCAAAACGGGCTTTTAAAACCGACTCAATTTCGCCGTCAATGCCCACGCCTTTTTTCAAAAGTGGCCAAAAAAGCGAATGATTGGCGTGGCCGCCGCCGTGATTTTTAACCGCGGTTCGGATATTTTCCGGCACGGCTTTTAAATCCATTAAAATTTCTTCCGGACTTTTACCCTGGAGTTTATTCTCCCCTTCTAGCGCCGCGTTTAGTTTATCAATATAAGCCTGATGATGTTTGGCATGGTGGATTTTCATAGTTGGCTCATCAAAAAATGGCTCTAAAGCATCATAAGAATAGCCTAAAGCCGGCAACTCAAAAGGATAATGATTATTTGGCATATGGCCTCCTTTCTAGTTAATTATTTTTAAACTAATAATTTTTTCTACCAAGGCAAGCGATTTTTTAGTTTTATTAGCCAGCCGATTTTTTTGTTTTTTGTTTCTTGGAGGCGAAAAAAAGCCGTGGCTAAAACCGTGCCCAGAGAACAACCTAGGGCATAAATAACGGCTAAACCCCAATTGTTAATGTCTTGGACAATGGCTTGCAAAACATAATACCAAATCAAAATGTTGATAAAGGTGATTATGCCGCTGGCGATCACTTTGGTGTCGGAAACCGCTTTGGTCCAGGCGGTGATAATTAACATTTCAATGATGCCGATAATAAATAGATTCATAATTTAAGTTAAATCTTGAATCATTTTTTAAACTAATTTAAGTTTCCCATTTTTTAGCTTTTATGTCAAAAAAATTCCTGCCTTCAATAAGACAGGGTTGCTCCGACTAAGATTCAACGCTATTCACTCCTTGGCTGCCAGTAGTCCTTCAGCTTTGGCAATCAATGCCGGAGTTGATTTTACGGAATACCAGGCGACCTCCCAATTAGGTCTTTCAAAGAACTGCCAAACCCCGCCATTATTTTCAGTGGTAATTAAGAAACATTTTTTCCCCTTTTTTCTTGCCATTCAATTCTTCCTGTTTTATCTTTATCCATATCCATTGTCTTATTCCTCTGTCTTATTCCTCCTTAATAATCTCAACTTTTTGGGGCATTTTTTAAATTGTTTAGGGCTCATTAATTTTGCCAGAAATTTTTTATTTTGGCAAGGCTAACTATATATATTAGCGGGGTAATCCTAACAAGTTGGAACAGGTCTAAGCGTTTTTTCCAAGTAATTATTGGGCGAAACAAAGATTTCCGGTGAGGAAAATCTGAGGCAAAATTCACTCACGTATTCGGGCAGGTATTCTGGGGTGGCATGGTGATACATTCTTCTAATGAAAGTCCGTAAATTGCCAAACATGCCCTCAATTTCCGAGGTCAGCTCAAATTCCCATCTTTTATGAATATCCTTCTTGGGCCTAACTTGCCACCATTGGTTAATGCCTTGGT
>MHII01000021.1:33300-72373 GCA_001817425.1 Candidatus Buchananbacteria bacterium RIFCSPHIGHO2_02_FULL_39_17
GTTTTTAAATATCATCTGATGAGCCAATTTTTTAGAGCCAACCTGTTTAGCCATAATCAGAGACAAACTTCTAAAGTAGGCTTCATCCATTTGGACCTTACCCTGTAAAATTGGCTCTAAATCAGGCAAATGTAAACAAAACTGCCTAAACCAATAGTAAACTGTCTTCTCGCTGACATGGCATAGTTGATTGGTTTGTAAAACTGGTATTTTCTGGGTCCAACACCACAAGAGTGCCCAAAAGGTTCTTAAAGACAATTTCAGGTTATTAAGCCAAGTGCCGGACAAAAGATATTGACGCCAAGGATAATTTTCCTTAAAAGCTTTTTGATTTTAGCTTCCGAGGGGATTTGATTGAGTAAAGCGATCATAGAACAAGAGAGTTAATTATTAGCCAATTATATTCTACTCTTGTTCCATTATCCCTAGTATACCCAACTAAGGCGGGGTCTGACGTTCCACATACCAATTTTTTTAACCCACCATTAATCCTCGACTTTTCGAGCATAACTTAAATCGCCATTGTTTGGATTGTAAGCCAAATGGATCCGGTTATCAACGGTCAGAGCTAGATAATAACCAACTTGCTTATCAATGATTTAGAGCACTGCGGACTAAACGGCAAAACGCCAAACGAAATGCTGAAGATATTAACAAACTAAAACCGCCAAAAGTGTGTACCTAAAACATTTTTTTTGGTAACTTATATTTTCCTCCAGAGTGCAATTTAAATATAACAAGGTTTTAAGTGGGTAAGGGTATTTGGCGGAACGGGAAAATAAAAACCTTCTGAAAACTAAAAAGGTTTTCAGAAGGTTAGAATTTTTAGTTAAGGAATCTCAAAAGAGCAAAAGCGAAGAGGTTGATTAACTGCCGCCATCGTAAATTTTACTGTAAATTCGTCCAAAATTCTGTTGAAATAGATCAACCGATAAGCCAAGGAAGCCTTTTAAAAAAGTGAAAACTTCAAAGCCAAGTAAAAGGTCGTCAATACCAGCTTTGGCCGGTAAGTTTTTGGAAGTACTTTTAATATATTTCATTATCGTTTTCCTCCTCGTTCTTTTCATTTTTTGTTTCCTCGGGCACAATTTCCGCCGTGACAAATAGTTGATCATTTGATAGTAAAATAGTCTGATTGTCAGCGGAAAAAACCATATAATGGTAGAAATTATCATCGGTCCAGCCTTGGGCGACTATTCCTTCTCTACCTAATTCTAAAATATAAACAGCGGTAGTTGAATAATCCCAGTGATACATGACGGCGATTTTTTTGGAATCTGGTGACCAGGCAATGCCCTTTAGAGTGTTATAAAACAAATCCCATTTTTGAATCTCCTCGCCGTTGGCAATTTCATAGGTGGCTAAATTAATGGTTGGTTCATCACAAGGTTCCATTGCGAAATATTTACCATTAGGCGAGAAAGCAGCGGTGTCACAGGAAACTTCGCCATAAGGTGAATAAACGGCATCCAGACGTGGTCCAAAAGGTAAGATTAACGCAAACGGACAACCAACCAGAATTGCTAAAAGCGTCGCTGATAAAATAATCAATTTAGTTTTTTTCATCTTTCTTCTCCTTTTTCTGGTTTTATCTCTCACCTTATTTTAAAGGTCTCAACGCCAAATTTTCAAAGGTCTTAACTCTATCTTTAGTTTACTCCCCTTTGGCTTCGTTATCAAGGGATAATAAAATTAAAAAGTCTGCTAAAGCCATTAGGATTAGCAGACTTAAAACACCTTTTAAACCGATGGTTGCTTTCCCGCTTTTGTTTAGGATTGAGGGTGGGAAATTTTGACTTCCTGACTATCAAAGAGGAGGTCTGAATCTACCAAAAAAATCGTGATTGTTGTTGAGCCTTGAGAGAGACCAGTAAAGAAGATGGTCAGTAAGTCGCCATTGATTTCGACTAACGAAATCAATTCATCATAGTATTCATAATTAACCTGCCAATAAACTTCCGGTCCAGAAGCTAAATCGTCTTCTTTGTATTCCGACAAGTCAATGGTGATTTGGTTTTCAATGCCGCCGATAATTTCCGGAATGGATGGTGAAATTTCCGGCGGCCAGTTGACATAACCATCACCCCGGCTGACTTGAGCTAAAGCAACGGCTTGGGGAATTTCTGGCAAATTGTAACAGTTGTCGCAATAAGGGGGCTTGACTCCATTCGGTAAAAGAAAGGTGGCATAAGCCCTTGCCCAATCGTCATTGCCGCCGGTAACGACATCGCAAACCCAGTTACTAAACGGACCAATCGGTGTTAAGGGGTTAGCCCATGTTGGTTTGTTGTACCAACCGGCACCCGGGCCAATTCTCAAATAAACAGCCACTCGGTATTCTAAGGGATTGACTCCCCTAACAATACCAGCAAGGTATTCATCAATGAAACTGCCATAAAATGGCACATGGGTAAGTATTATTTCCGGTTGACCAGATTCGCTGGGAATTGGACAACCAGTAAAGGCAGCTATCAGTAAACTTGCCAACAGAAGAGAGAAAGTCAATTTTTTCTTATTCATCACTATTCCTCCTGATTTTTCCTCATTGATTATTCAACATGTTAAAAGGGCAATCCCTCCAACTGTTTTTGATTTAACATTTTTTTTAAAATTTGTCAAATAAAAAAATAAAAAAACAAAAACCCCGCCAAGGGCGGGGTTTGAGATCCTGAAATAAATTCAAGATGACATTTTAACGCAGGATAACAAATTAACGTTTGCTGAATTGCGGGGCGCGCCTTGCCTTTTTCAAGCCCGGTTTTTTTCTTTCTTTGCGCCGTGGATCGCGCCGGAGGTAACCTTGTTTTTTTAAAACTCGGCGAAAATCTTTATTAAAAATAACTAAGGTGCGGGCAATACCGTGGCGGACGGCTTCGGCTTGGCCGCGGATCCCGCCGCCGATAACCTTAATGGTAAAATCAAATTCATTTAGTTTGCCAATAGCTGTCAGCGGTTGGCTGACAATTTGACGAAATTCAAAATTGGAAAAGTATTGGTCAAATGGTTTTTCATTAACAATAATTTTACCTTCTCCTTTTTTAAAAAGGCGGACGCGGGCAATCGCTTTTTTCCGGCGGCCAACAGCGTATAGATAACTATGCCGGACCCGTTTTTTTTCCGGTTCTTCAATTTTAACTTCCTTTTTGATTTCTTTTGCTTCTTCAGTTTTTTTGGTTCTCGCCACCATAGAGGCTTAATTTTTAGTTTTTAATGATTAATCGTTTAAACATTTTAACCCGAGTTTTATTTTTTGGCAGCATATTCCAAACTGCCCGCTTTAAAGCATCAGCCGGATTTTTCGCCATTACTTCACTCATTTTTTTTTCTTTTAAGCCACCCGGATAACCGGAAAAATGAAAATATTTTTTTTGGCTTAATTTTTTGCCGCTGGTAATAATGTTGGCGGCGTTAACGATATGAACAAAATCGCCCAAATCCAAATTTGGCTGGTATTGAGGTTTATTTTTTCCCATTAAAATTTTGGCAATCTGGCTCGCCAAGCGGCCTAAAATTTGTTTTGTAGCGTCAATTTTATGGATTTTTCGTTCTAACTTTATCATATTTGATTAGTTCTAGACTAATTCGATTTGAGCGATTTCAGCGTTGTCACCTTGACGTCGACCTAATTTAATAATTCGGGTGTAGCCGCCGGCCCGTTCTTGGTAGCGAGGACCAAGGACTTCTAAAGCTTTAGCCACCGCTTTTTTGTGGTACAAAACACTAAGTAATTTGCGCCTTGAATTCAAATCATTTTTTTTAGCGGCGGTGATTAAGCGCTCGACTAACGGCCGAACCGTTTTTGCTTTGGCTTTAGTTGTTTTGATTTTTTCATATAAAATTAAGCTCGTCGCCAAACTGCGCAACAGCGCTTTTCTCGGCGCTTTTTTTCGATCTAAAATTTTCCCCTTTTTTCGGTGACGCATATTTTAGCTTCATTAGCTTGTTAGCTTCCAGCTTTTAGAATTTTTTCTTATTCGGTCTTTTCCGGCTCTGGCGTTGGCTCTGATTTTTCTTCAGCTATTTTTTTCGGTTTGCGGCCGCGTTTTTTTGGTTCCTTAATTTCTTTTTCCGATTTTTGCTCCTCAATTACTTCTGTTTTGGCGGTTTCTTCTGATTTTTCTTCGGTTTTTTCCGCTTTTATCTTTTTATCTTTTCTGGCGGTCGTTTTAGTTTCATCTAAAATAAGTTGGAAATGGTCAATTAAAATTTGGGTGGCTTGATTAATCGCTTGTTCCGGCGTAATCGTGCCATCAGTTTCAATGGTTAAAATTAAATTTTCATAATTAGTCATTTGGCCAACGCGGACATTTTCAATTTGAAAACCAACGTTTCTTAAGGGCGTAAAAATTGAGTCAATTAAAATCATATCGGTTTCCAAGCCTTCTTTATTTTGGGCTTCAGTCGGCACATAGCCGCGGCCTTGGCTGACTATTAATTCCATATCTAATTCCGCTTCTTTGTTGGTCAGAGTAGCGATAAGTAAGTCAGGGTTAATGATTTCGACGTCGCTTGTTGCTTTGATATCAGCACCAGTCACTTTTTTTTCACCTTTGGCCTTTAATTGGATTTTGACCGGTTCGGCGGAAAAAACTTTTAGACGCAATTGTTTTAAATTTAAAGTGATTTCCACTAAATCTTCTTTGACATGAGGAATGCTAGTAAATTCGTGGCCAACGCCCTTGACTTTAAAGGCGGTGATGGCGGCGCCAGGTAGTGAGGAAAGCAAAATTCGACGCAAGGCATTGCCTAAAGTGGTGCCATAACCGGGATGGCAGGGCTGAATACTGACCATAGCTAAATTCGGATTTTTGCCGGTTTGAATTTCAATTTTTTGAGGCAAGGAAATATTTTCCATAAATTTAAAATTATTTTTTTAAAATTTTCAATTACTTCGAATAATATTCAACAATCAACCGTGGATTAAAAAGATGTTCAAAGTCGTCAACGCTTGGTTTGGTCATGACTTTCGCGGTTTTAGTCGCGGTATCTAAATTCAACCAGCTGGGGAGTTTTTGCTTGGTTTGTTTTTCTTCTAGGCCCAAAAAAACTTTTTTATTTGTCTTGGTCGGTTTAATGGTAATTTCATCTTTAATTTTTAGCTGACAGGACGGGATATTGACGGTTTTGCCGTTAATTAAAAAGAAATTATGGGAAACCATTTGCCGCGCCGCGGCGCGGGTTTTGGCAAAGCCTAAACGAAAAATCGCATTATCAAGCCGCATCTCCAAAAGTTGCTGCAAAATTAAACCGGTGTCGCCAGTTTGTTTAATGGCTTTGAGATAATAATTTCTAAATGGTCGTTCGCGTAGACCGTAGACGATTTTCGCTTTTTGCTTTTCTGCCAGCTGCGTGCCGTATTCGGTTAAGCGCCTGGTACCTTTTGGACCGTGAACACCCGGTGGATAATTACGGCGTTGGACCGGGCATTTATTTGATTGACAGAGTTTAATACCATAGCGCCGGCAGGCTTTGTGAGAATTTCGTTTCATAGATTAAGAGTTTTAAACGCGTCTGATTTTTGGCGGTCGACAGCCGTTATGCGGAATAGGTGTAATATCTTTAATACTTAAAACGTTAATGCCATTAGCATTAAGGGCTCGAATGGCCGCTTCCCGGCCGCCGCCCACGCCTCGAATAAAAGCGTTCACTTCTTTTAAACCATAAGGTCTGACTTTATTCACCGCATTAGAAATAATTATCCCGGCGGCATAAGGAGTTGATTTTTTCGGACCGTGAAAACCAACACCGCCAGCCGAAGCTTGGGCTAAGGTATTTCCCGCATTATCAGTAAAAGTAATTAAGGTGTTGTTGTAAGTCGCTTTAATATAAGCCCGGCCCGTAGTGACTTGCCGTTTAACTCCTTTTTTAGTTTTTGATTGTGGACTGATGGATTCCGAGGTTAATTTATTTTTTGCCTCGTTTTCTGTTTCAGCCATGTCTTTGACTCGTTGTTGTCCCATGTTTTTAGTAAATCAAGTTAATTAAGTGAATCAAGCTAATCAAGGTTAGGTTTTTTGTGCGGCTGGCTTGCGACCAGAACCCATGGTTTTACGAATATTGCCGCGAACAGTTCGGGTATTAGTTTTAGTACGTTGTCCGCGGGCGGGTAAATGTTTGGCGTGCCGTGAGCCGCGATAACTGTCAATTTCTTTTAATCTTTTGATATTCATCAAAACTTCCCGTTTTAATTCGCCTTCCACTTTAAAATTTTTTTCGATCATTTCACGTAAGTGATTCACTTGTTCGTCAGTTAAGTCTTTAACGCGTGTGTTTTGATTAATTTTCGTTTGATCTAAAATATTTTTTGCCAGATTTTTGCCAATACCAAAAATGTAAGTCAAGCCGACTTCAATTCTTTTATCTTTGGGCAATGTTATTCCGGCGATACGAGCCACAATTTTTAGTTGTTAGCCCGCCAAAATTTTATTAAATCTTGCTCCGGGCTGATTAAAAAGTAATTAGATATTATTTTTATTTATTTTTGGAATCTGAAAGATTTAGGCGGGCTAAAAGCTATTTTAGCCTTGGCGCTGGCGGTGTTTTGGGTTTTTACAAATAATCAAGACGCGCTTTTTTCGGCGAACCACTCGACAGTCTTTGCAAATTTTTTTTACTGAAGCTCTAACTTTCATTTTTTAAAAACGATAAATTATTCGACCCTTGGTCAAGTCGTAAGGGGTCATTTGGATTTTAACACGGTCACCGGGCAAAAGCCTGATTTTATTCATCCGCATTTTTCCCGAAAGATGAGCTAAAATTTCATGGCCATTCTCCAGCTTAATTTTAAATGAAGCCGCCGGCAGCAGTTCCAAAACTTCTCCATTGATCTCAATAAAGTCTTTACTCGGCATCGCGGTTGGGTTTTTGACCATAATTTGGCTAAATTGCAAAAAATTTAGTAGAAAAAAATAAAATTCTCGGCTGGAAATCTATATTAATTAAGCCAGAATTTTATTAAAAACAGTGTAAATTTTATCTAAAATTAGTGTTTTTACTATATGTTAAATTAACTCATTTGTCAATTTTTGCAGTAAGACTATATTATATTAACTAAAAAACCTAAACCTGTCAAATCTCAGCACTGAGGTTTTGCTAATTTAAAATGAATCCGAGTCAGGTTGTCTAAGGCGATCTGAAGTATTTAGCCAGTAACTATAAAAAAAGCCGCTTGAAACTTCGGCTCAAGCGGCGACGGAGCAAAGAGCTGGGGCTGGGATTTTTTTAGGCAGAAGAGGTATTAAGTCGCAAAATACTTTTCCTCTTAGTTCGCTAATGCCACTTGCGTGGCCGGATAAAAGTAGATTGTCGTTTGGTGAGTGCTCTACCTGCTTAAATCCGTCTTTCAATAATATGTCCAATACTTCATGGGTGATTGATGATGGCTCTAACTCGGAGAAAAGGTTACCTTGGAAAATTCTTCTCTCGCCCATATCCTCAAAGATGAATTGCCAAGTCATTGGATTAAGAGCAATAACCCTAAGACCACATGGATCACATAACATTTTTTCACCTCCTTTTATTGGTATTGGTTTAGTTTGGTCTAATTCTTATATCATGGGGGAAAAATATTGTCAAGTGTCTATCAAAAAAGACCGCATGGATTTGAGGTCTAGAAATTTTAAAATAATTGTTGATTGTCGCTATGGTTTGGTTTTCACTTTAACCGATTCCAAATTTTTTTCATTGATTATTTTCCAGAATGGCTTTAATTCGGCGGATGCCAGCGCTACTGGCTTCTTCTTTGGTAATTTTAAAATGACCGAGCTCATTGGTATTTTTCACATGCGGCCCGCCGCAGATCTCCTTGGAAAAATCACCGATGTTATAGACTTTAACCTTATCCTCATACTTATGCTCAAAAACTCCCATGGCGTTTTGTTTTTTTGCTTCCGCCAAACTAACTTCCTGCCAGGTAATGGGCAGTTTTTTATTAATCTGTTGATTAATCAAATCTTCTACTTGTTTGATTTCTTTAACAGTCAATTTTTGCCCATGGGAAAAATCTAAACGTAGTCGATCTTTGGTAATATTTGAGCCTTTTTGGTAAATATGGTTGCCTAAAACTTGGCATAAGCTGGCAAGTAAAAGATGGGTGGCAGTATGTAATTTAGTGGTTTGTTCGGAGTGATCCGCTAAGCCGCCTTTGAATTTACCAACTGAAGCCGTGCGGGAAAGTTCCTGGTGCTGGACAAATTCCTGATTAAAAGCGGCTTGATCAACTTTTAAGCCTTTTTCTGCGGCTAATTCTTGGGTCATTTCCAAAGGAAAACCATAAGTGGAAAATAAAATAAAGGCATTGCGGCCGGAAATATTTTGGCTAGAATTTTTTTCAAATTCTTTTAGACCTTTTTCTAAAGTTTTTGAAAATTTTTCTTCTTCACGGACCAGTTGTTCAATAATAAAATCCCGATTTTCTTTTAGTTCAGGATAGCCAGAGGCATATTCATTGATAATAATTTCGGCCAATTCAAAGGTAAATGGTTTAGTGATGTTGATTTTTTTCCCTAATCTAATCATTCGGCGAATCAGCCGACGCAAAACATAACCTTGGCCTAAATTAGACGGCTGAATCCCCTTTTGATCGCCTAAAATAAAAGTCGCAGTCCGGCTATGGTCGGCGATAATCCGAATAGTTTTCTCATCAATATTATCCGCCAAAGTTTGGATTTTATCGATTAACGGCTTGAAAGCATTAGTGGCATAAACATTGTCCTGATTGTTTAAGACAGCAACGGTGCGCTCAACACCCATGCCCGTATCCACATTTTTTTGTTTTAAAGGCTCGTATTTACCGTCACTGGTTTTATTATATTGCATGAAAACATCATTCCAGATTTCCACCCAAGTTTTATCTTCTGGATTAAAAATTTTTGGGGCGGGATTTTCCCCAGCCCAATAAAACATTTCCGTGTCTGGTCCGCAGGGACCGGTTTGACCGGCTGGCCCCCACCAATTTTCATTTTTATCCAAAAAAGCAATTCGATCTTTGGGCAGGCCTAAGCTCTGCCAAATTTCAGCAGACTCGAAATCGCGCGGCGCATCCTGATCACCACCAAAGCAACTAATGGCAATTTTTTCCAGTGGAATCAATAATTCTTTGGTTAAAAATTCAAAGCTCAAATTAATCGCTTCTTTTTTCCAGTAATCACCCAATGACCAGTTGCCAAGCATTTCAAAAAAGGTCAAGTGAATATTATCACCGACTTCGTCAATATCGCTAGTCCGAATACATTTTTGGACATCAACCAGTTTTTGGCCGGCCGGATGCTTCTCGCCTAAAAGATAAGGTACAAGAGGATGCATGCCGGCGGTCGTAAAAAGCACGGTTGGATCATTTTCCGGAATTAAAGAAGCGGAAGGGATAATCTGATGTCCCCTCTCGGCAAAAAATTTTAGGTATTTTTTTTTGAGTTGTTCGCTAGTTATCATCGTTATTATTTTATTATATTTTTGGTTTTTTTTCAAGAAAAAAGCAATCCCGTGGGATTGCCTGCTTTGCTTAGCTTAAGTCTAATTGAACTGATCTTCTCTAAAGGATTGATTTAAAATCAGTTCAAGCCGTTAAAAATGATTGTTTCTAGCCAGTTTGGCGTACTGAGACTCGCTTGGTAGGAATATCTCTGGCTCCATTTTATTCACCAAATGTCGCCGGTGAATGACATCAAAGTACTTGGCGAGCTCAGTAAAAACTTCCTGGCTAATTTGGTAATTCAAGAGTTCTTTTGGCGTTTCTTCGTCCGGGTTAAGGAAAACAACGGTTAGTGTTTTATCCTCTGGACTTGAGAGAACGTAGAGTTTAAAGTTAACTGAATTAAATTTACCCAGCGGTTTTTCTCCCTGAATTGGGACAACGGTCAGTTCATCGTTATTCACCATTAGATTCAAGATGCAGTTTTCTTCCGCTTCCGCCAATAAGGGTTTGGGCAGTTGGTCTACTTTGTTGGTAGTCGATGATAATCCGCTAGTCGTGGGCGTGGTTTGGCAGCTCAAGAAAGCAATCATTATTATCAAAGAACAAAATTTTTCTCTCATGAAATTTCCCTTCGTGTAAACCTCCTCCAAAACTGGTTTTATTTTACCCCGTTTATTTTTTAAGGGCAAACGCCTAAATTGTGTAGTCATTTAAATATTTGTTTAACACTTAGTTTCGTGCTATGCTTTTACCATGGCGTTTAGTAGTAAAAATTATAAAATAACCGTCCTTTTAATCCTTGGTATTTTTATCATGGGTGCAATTTTATCGTGTGCCAGCTTTCATCATTCTACAGTAATGGATTCGAAAATGATGTCAAGTTTTACCAATAGCATAGTTAGTATAGCGACGATAGTGACTGAATGCTGCGTGGAGCCAACACAACAATATCCGCCAGTCGCCTTATTAAAAACTACCGTTGAAAATAATTCCTTAATCATTCTAAATATCGCTTTGGCTTTTCGTGTTTATGGGTCATTACTTGTTGTTGGATTATTGTTTGCTCCAGAATACACGCGCCGAATTGGAAAAAATTATTTTATTTCATTTCCTAACTATTATTTAATTGAACTTTTTTCTCAAGGTATTCTCCACCCTCGAATAGATCAATCAATTTCACTAAAAACGAGCTAATCTTTTCATCATCATTATTCATTTTGAGAATGAGGCGAAAAGACCGCTCGTTTTATATTATTATAAGTCTTATTAGTAAATATAAAAATATGGATCACGAATCAACCAATAACCACTTTCTTATTAGAATTTCACCCAAAATCGGATTTTTACTGGGTTTAGGCGGGGCAGTAGTGATAATGTTTATTATCGGCTTTTTTGTACTTTTAGGCATTGTTTTAAAACAAGAGAACAATGGCTTGTCGACCCGACAATCATCAACTAACGTTTCCGGAGCGGCTGCTGGGCCAATAGCTCCTGCTCAGACGGCTCCGACAGCCCGTGTCGGCGCGATGGCGCCGATTACCGACCAAGACTGGATTCGTGGCAATCGCAACGCTAAAATTTCAATTGTTGAATATTCCGATTTAGAATGTCCTTTCTGTAAACGTCATCATCCAACGATGCAGAAGTTAATTGCCGAATATGGAGATCAGGTTAACTGGGTTTATCGTCATTTTCCTTTAACTTCGTTACATCCTAAAGCGCCGAAAGAAGCCGAAGCTACGGAATGCGCCGGCGAACAGGGTAGTAATGATGCTTTTTGGAAATATGTCGATCGTCTTTTTGAGATTACTCCCGCCAATAACGGCCTGGATCCAGCCGAATTGCCAAAAATCGCCGAATATATTGGCCTAAACAAAACAAAGTTTGACGAGTGTCTCAATTCCGGAAAATATGCGGCAAAAGTCCAAGCTCACGCCCAAGATGCCGTGGCCGCTGGCGGAACTGGCACACCATATAACGTCATTGTTGCCGGCGACCAAAAAATCCCGGTTAATGGGGCAGTGCCATTCGAACAATTCAAAGCCGTCATTGATCCACTATTGAAGTAATAATGATTAAGATAATGTCTAAATCGATTGGAAAAATACTCAGGGAGGTTGTGCTTCAGCCCGTCTCCCTGAGTATTATCTTGGTGGTTACTATCCTAATGTTGCTTATCACAATCGTTTTAATGAACCATCCATTGTTGCGATTCGTGTTTACTTCAGATCTTTTTAATTTTAGCGCCAAACTACGCATTGTTGTTAGTACGCTGGGTTCGTTTCAGACAAATCTTTCAACTGTTGAGCAATTGATAACATTAATGACAAGTTTTTTGACTGGAATTAATATGGCGCTATTGGTGTTTTTACTCCGGCAACGTGCCAGTGTCCAAAAAGCCGCCGGCATCAGCATCTTGGGTATTGCCGGCAGCTTCCTTGGCATTGGCTGTGCCTCGTGCGGATCAGTACTACTTGTCTCATTACTAGGTTTAACTTCAGCTTCGGGCTTTTTGGCTATCTTACCGCTGGGTGGCCTGGAGTTTGGTTTGGCAAGCATTTTCATATTATTGACTAATCTGTTTTTCCTTATTCGTAAATTGCAATCCCCATTGATTTGTAAAATATGAATACCAAATTATCAAACCAAAATATATCAGTATAAGGAATGTAGCTTTTAGTCTGCCAAGAAAAAATTGATGGAAAAACATGAAGCCGGGTAGGAAAATATCAAAGTTGCAGCCCTGAAAGTAGCAACCTAAATTATTACGTAAAAGATATTTAAAAAAATAATTATGGATATACAACATCATCAACAGCTTACCAAAAGAGAGCGTCGAGAACTTCGTCACCGTGAACAAAGAGGAATTGAGGAAACATCGTTGCGCCATAAACGTTTTAAAAATTTTGTTCAGTGGTTTCTTGGCACACTTATTCTTGTTATCGTTTTAAGTTTTTTTATTTGGTATATCTCGATGCAATTGGCAATACCGGAAAGTAAAATAATTTCACCAAGTGGCCTTCATTGGCACCCAGAACTTACCATTTACGTTAATGGAGTAAAACAAGAGATACCAGAAAATATCGGCATCGGCATAACTCATAAACCGATGCATACTCATGATGACACTGGGACAATTCACCTTGAGTTTCAAGGGGCGGTTCGCCAGCATAATTTAACTCTTGGTCAATTTTTTAAGAATTGGGGCAAAAACTTTTACGGCTTTGGTAAAACCGTGATAATGACGGTGAATGGGCAAGAAAATAGTGAATTGGAAAGTTATGCCATGCGCGATGGCGATAAAATCGAACTGCGCTACGAACAAAAAGATTTTTGAATTATAACTTACCTATCCACATTTTTTAATTAGATCTGCGCGGGCAAGCCTTGACGCTTGGCCTTGGGCCTATGTTAGTGGCCTTTGACAATTTGAGAAAATTTAAGAAGAAGGGGGGGGTGTTGACAGTTTTTTTGGGTATGATAGACTGGATCTATTGTGATAACTAATAATTAAGGCGATGGTTATCTTGTTTTTTTTGCCTGAAATTATAGTTTTTAACCAGCGCCAATAAAGGAGAAAATCAAAATGATTTTCGACGACGATATGACCACTACCCCAGATGAAGAAAAGGATGAAGATATGGATGAAGGCGATGATATGGGTAGTGATGATGATGCCACGGGCGGCGATGACGATGCTGCCGAAGGCGATGACGATTCAATGTAAACTATAAAAAACAACCCAGCCGCTCGCGAGCGGCTGGGTTTTGTATTCATTCAATATTTCGTTTTCTTAGTGAATGATTATTTTTTCTTTCGCGGCCTCAATGATGATTTTTTTCCCAGACTTGATTTCATTTCTAATAATTTTTAAAGCTAATGGGTCTAAGACTTGATTTTGAATCAGCCGTTTTAAAGGCCGAGCGCCAAAAATAGGATCAAATCCTTTATCCGCCAAAAAATCTTTGACGCTGACGCTAAATTCCACTTTGATCTTTTTATCTTCTAAACGTTTGGCAACATTAGCTAATTGAATTTCCACAATTTGTCTAATATCTTGTTTGCTTAAAGACTGATAAATAATAATGTCATCAATGCGGTTTAAAAATTCCGGCTTGAAAAATCGGTTTAAAATTTCCAAAATTCGTTCTTCCATTTCATTTTGACTGACGGTTTCCGTCCGGCGCTTTTCGCTAAAGCCTAAACCGTATTCTTTAATCACCTCACCGCCAAGGTTAGAAGTCATAATAATAATGGAATTTTTAAAACTAACCGTTCTGCCTTTAGCATCAGTGAGGCGGCCGTCGTCTAGAATTTGAAGTAAAATATTAAAAATATCGGGGTGCGCTTTTTCAATCTCGTCAAAAAGAATAACCGCATAGGGCCGGCGGCGAATAATTTCTGTGAGCTGGCCGCCTTCCTCATAGCCGATATAGCCGGGCGGGGAGCCAATCATTTTTGCCACGCTGTGTTTTTCCATGTATTCGGACATATCAATGCGGACTAACGCTTTTTCATCATTAAACATAAATTCGGCCAAGGCTTTAGCCGTTTCGGTTTTCCCTATGCCGGTTGGACCAAGAAAAATAAAAGAGCCAATCGGCCGGCTCTCTTCGGCCAAACCCGCTCGGGAACGGCGAATCGCATTAGCAATCGCCATCATGGCTTTGTCCTGACCCACCACCCTTTTTTTCAGCACCAGCTCTAATTCGGCTAATTTTTGGCTTTCACCTTGAAGCATTTTTGTCACCGGAATTCCGGTCCAGCGGGAAACCACAGCGGCGATGTCTTCTTCGGTCACCTCTTCTTTGAGAATTTTTTTGTCTTTTTGCAATTCAATCATTTTTTTTGTCGTCTGGCTAATTTCTTTTTCTAATTGAGGAATTTGGCCATATTTTATTTCTGCGACTTTGGCTAAATCCCCTTTTCGCTCGGCAATCTCCGCCTCATTTTTTAATTGGTCAATTTTATTTTTTAAATCCTGAATTTTTTTAATCAGGGTTTTTTCATTTCGCCAGTGGATTTCAATTTGATTGCTTTTTTCTTTTAAATCGGCCATGATTTTTTCCAATTCTTTTTGGCGGTTTTTGGCGAAAGCATTTGGTTCTTTAACTAAAGCCTGACGTTCAATTTCTAACTGGGTGATTTTTCTTTTTAAAATATCTAACTCATCTGGCATGGAATCAATTTCCATCCTCAGAGCGGAAGTCGCTTCATCTACTAAATCAATGGCTTTGTCCGGTAAAAATCGATCCGTAATATAGCGTGAAGATAGATTAGCCGCGGCCACAATCGCTCCGTCGGTAATTTTCACGCCATGATGGATTTCATATTTTTCCTTGATGCCACGCAAAATCGCGATTGTGTCTTCAATGCTTGGCTGGCCAACATAGACGGGTTGAAATCGGCGTTCTAGAGCAGCGTCTTTTTCCACATATTTTTGGTATTCTTTAAGGGTGGTGGCGCCAATGGCATGAAGCGTGCCCCGAGCTAAAGCGGGTTTTAATAAATTGGCGGCATCAACCGCACCTTCCGCGCCACCAATACCAACCACCAGATGCAATTCATCAATGAATAAAATAATTTTTCCGGCGGCGGCTTCAACTTCACGCAAAACCGCTTTTAAGCGATCTTCAAACTCGCCCCGAAATTTTGTCCCGGCGACTAAACTGCCAAGATCAAGCCCGATAATTTCCTTGCCGGCAATGCTTTCTGGAACATCACCGGCGACAATCCGTTGAGCTAAACCCTCGGCAATCGCCGTTTTACCGGTTCCCGGTTCACCGATTAAAACCGGATTATTTTTTGTCCGACGGGACAAAACTTGCATCACCCGCCTAATTTCAGTGTTACGGCCAATAATTGGGTCTAATTTGCCTTCCCGGGCCATAGCGGTTAAATTTACCCCATATTTCGCCAAAGACTGATATTTGCTTTCTGGCTCAGGATCAGTGATTTTTTGGCTGCCGCGAATTTCTTTTAAAACTTTCAAGACCTGATCGTAAGTGACATTAAGTGAATTTAAAATTTCACTGATTTCCGATTTAACCTCAATTAAAGACAGTAAAAAATGTTCAGTGCTGATAAACTCATCACCAATTTTTTTCGCTTCCTTTTCGGCTTGACCAAAGACTTTTTGGAATAATGGTTCTAAAAATTGCTGCATTAAACCGCCGCCGCTAATTTCGGCTAAACCGCTTATTTTAATTTCAAGGCGTTTTTTCAAATCAGAAACATTAACTTCAAGTTTTTTTAAGATTGAAGAGACTAAACCTTCTTCTTGATTAATTAAAGCCAGCAAAAAATGAGCCAGCGTGATTTGCTGCTGATTTTTTTCTGAAGCGATTGCCATGGCTTGTTGTAAAGCCTGCTGGGCCTTAAAGGTTAATTTTTGCGGATTAAACATAAATAGAATAAATCAAAAATCAAAATTCATCACCGCCTCCGGCGGCATTATTTTTTGATATTAGCACTCTCGCTATCAGAGTGCTAATTAAAGCATAGCAATAAAAAAAAGGCGTGTCAAGGAGATAGCCCTTAAATAATAGCGTCAAGAAAATGAACGGAATTAATTCATTAAAGAATTAAGGATAATAGTTCAAAAACAACGCCCAAGATAAAAAGAAAAATAATTATTAGAATAAAAGGTTTTGGTAAATTAATTTGGTATTCAGGATATCTTTCCCCGATTTTTTTAGCCGCCAAGTAAATTAGAAAGGTTATTATCGCATCAACGCCTAAAGCGACAGCGCCGGCAAAGCCAATAATTTTAATAAAATCATTCAAACCCAGGAAATATAAAATGATGGGAATAAAACAGGCAATGACCCAGGCATTAAAATGACTGAAATTAAGATCATACCAAAAAATTTTTTTTAAAGTTAAACCAATGGTTAAATATGAAGTAAAAGTCGTCAAAAGTCCAAAAAAATAACCGGCTAAAATTATATTTGGGCCTAAAATTTCTTTTAGGCCAGTCAGAGCATCGGTCGTGGTTTGAGCGCCGGAAACGCCGACAACGGCATAAATGAAAATTAAATAGGTTAAAATTGGAATTAGAGTGCCAACGATAATCACGTTTTTTAAAAGTTTTATCCGTTCACCCAGAACTTCGCGAATTTCCGGAATCACTGATATGCCGCCAAGGGAGAATAGAATCACGCCATAAGGCAAAAATAAATTTTTAGCATTAAAGAGGTAATAACTGTTTAAATTAATGCTAGGCCGGGATTTAATAACGATAAAAAGCAAGATGCCAAAAAATATAATGAGGCTAAAAAATTCAGAGCGGGCAATGGTTTTTGAGCCAAGATAGATTAAAAAAGCGCCCGATAGAGCGTAAATTAAAATATAGGCGAAGACATTGCCGCCAAACAGGGGTAGGGCTAAATTGGCTAAAAAACTGCCGCCAATGATAATATAAGCGAGATTAGCGCCAAATAAGCCAATGGCGTTAGAAATAACAGAAAGATAGCCGGCTTTCTTGCCTAGATAAATTTTAGCATAACCGGGTAAGCGGTGCGGTTTTTTGGTCCGCAAGCTGATTTCGCCGTAAACTAAGTGGCTGATTAAAATTAAACCGCCGAGCAAGAAAAAATAAAATAAAACCGGAATAATTCCGGCTTTAACCGTGACAAAAGGTAGACCAAATAAACCAACGCCGATGATCGTTCCGCTAAAAGTTGCTAAAGCATAGAAATACTGTTTCATGATTTTACTATAGCATAACTTGTTTAGACCATAAAAAAGGGATGACCCAATTTAAATTTAGTCTAAAATTTTCATTCTTTCTATCTGCCTACGCTGAAATATTTAAACCCTAATTTTTCAACCTCGGTTGGTTTAAAAATATTTCGGCCGTCAAAAATTATTGGTTCAGTCATCAATTGTTTAACTTTGACTAAATCAAATTTTTTAAATTCATCCCACTCGGTACAAATTATCAAGGCTTCACTGCCCTGAATTGCCGCCTCGGCGCTGGGAGCATATTGAATTTGCGGAAATGTTTTCTTTGTATTTTCCATGGCTTGAGGATCATAAGCGATAATCTGCGCTTTTTCTTTAAGTAAAGCGTCAATCACCTTTAGCGCTGGGGCATTTCTAATATCATCGGTGCTGGGTTTAAAAGCTAAACCTAAAATTGTCACTTTTTTACCATCAAGCGCCCAGAGTTCTTTTTTAATTTTTTGAATAAAGCGGTTGACGGCTTGCTGGTTAATTTTTTCAATGGCTTCAATTAGACTGTTATCAACCGCCAAAGTTTCCAAAGTTTTTTTGAAAGCAGCGATATCTTTGGGAAAGCAGCTGCCGCCAAAACCGATACCCGGATTTAAAAATTGACTGCCAATTCGGTCATCTAGGCCAATCGCGTCTAAAACTTCCACCACATCAGCTCCGGCCTCTTCACAGATTTGAGCCATTAAATTAGCAAATGAAATTTTATTGGCTAAAAAAGTATTCGCCCCATGCTTGATTAATTCCGCGCTTCTGACGGAAACGATTTTTACGGGCGCTTTGGTTTTAATAATTAATGGCTGGTATAATTCAAGCATTTTTTGTTTGGCTAATTCCGTATCAACGCCAATGACAATGCGATCTGGCTCTAATGTGTCTTTAACCGCTGTCCCCTCTTTTAAAAATTCTGGATTAGAAACAACGTCAAATTTCGCTTGACTAACGCTGTGTTGGAGTAATGTTTCCTTAACCTTTTCCGCGGTTTTTACCGGTACGGTGCTTTTATCAACAATGATTTTATGGTCATGGTTTAAAGCTTTGGCAATTTGATGACTGACTTGTTCAACAAAACTTAAGTCAGCCGCCCCGTCAGTTTTAGGTGGTGTGTTGACGCAAATAAAAATAATTTCTGATTCTTTAATCGCTAAATTAATGTCATCGCTAAAACTAAGTCTTCCAGCAGCAATATTTTTTGTGATTAATTCTTGCAAGCCGGGTTCATAAATTGGTGAAACTCCGCTTTTTAATTTGGCTAATTTTTCTGGATTATTATCAATGCCGATAACTTGATGACCAAAATCAGCCAAACAGGTGCCGGTGGTTAAACCAACATAACCGCTGCCAATAATTGCGACTTTCATAAGTATTAACTAAATAAAAAAATAAGTTTTAAGACTTATTCAATTTTAATTTAAAAATTCAGTTATGTCAAAGATTATCTCTATACCTTAATATCGTCACCGTAGTGAAATTATTTTTTTTAGCCTTCAATAGCCTTGCCTTGACCCGGCTAAATTTTTGCTTCATAAAAATTTAGGCGGGTTAAAAGATTAAAATCTAATAACTTGACCCGGCTTGACGGTTTTTGGCAAAGAAGTCACTGGCGGCGAAGTCAAATTTTCGGTATCTGAATTGTTTTGCTTTGATTTTACGTTAAAATTTATCGGTGATTCCCTCTTAGCTTCGAAGGGTTGTGGTTTTTTGGTTAAAGCTTCTTCTAGACTAATTTCATTTTGGTTTTGTTCCGGAACGTTGATTTCTTTAATTTCACCGCGAACCAATTTTTCTCTGATTTTTTGAAAACAAGTTTGGCAATATATTGGTCGAACGCCATCTGGTTTGAAGGTGACTTTTGTTGGTTTGCCGCATTCATAGCAATTCACAGTATATAAAGCCTTATCTTTTTGGGTTTGCTTTTCAGTTTGGGAAAAACGTTCCGGTTCCCTTTTTGGCCTTTTTGGCTTATCTTCCGATTTATTGTTATTTTTGAATTCATCTTGTTCCTCGTCATCCATTACGCCGCTCCAGCGGCTGATTTTATCTTCAACCTCAATTCTGGTTTTAGCAAATCGTTCGCGCGAAACCTTAATGACTTTTTCCTTATTTCCGGTTAGAAATTCATCACCAAGCGGTTGCAGGGTGGTCGCGGAAAAAGGATTAGAGGAAACGCCGTTAATCATCAGTTTCATATAAATATCATATTTAGTCAGGTTAACTAAATCTTCTTCGACAAAATAAGGGGCAAATTCAGTGGCTAAAAATTCCGCGTCAGCGGCGCCAATGCGAAAACACATCAAGGTGCCGATATTGCCAAAAACCGCCGCCTGCACCAATTCATCGAGCTGTTCAATATACTGATGGGCAATAATTAAATCCAGACGGTATTTCCGCGCTTCCGATAAAATGTTAGCAAACGACTCGGTAGCAAAATTTTGGAATTCATCAACATATAAATAAAAATCTTTACGTTTGCGTTCCGGGATGTCAATTCGGCTCATCGCCGCCAGTTGAATTTTAGTAATCATCATCGCGCCGAGCAGCGCCGAAGAATCCTCGCCAATCCGGCCCTTGGATAAATTCATAATCAGAATTTTTTGTTCGTCCATTATTTTACGCAGGTCAATCGTTGATTTCACTTGGCCAACGACATTTCTAATCAATGCGGTTGATAAAAATTGGCCGACTTTATTTTGAATTGGGGCAATGGCTTCGGTCTGAAACTGTTGGGGATATCTAGAGTATTCTTCAACCCAAAAAGATTTAACCACTGGGTCTTTGATTTTAGCAATGACTTTTTGGCGGTAGTTTTTATCAACTAAAATTCTCATTACGCCCAGCAACGTACTGCCCGGATAATCAAGCAAGGCTAAAATGGCATTACGCAAAACATATTCCAAGCGCGGGCCCCAGGAATCGGCCCAAAGTTTTTTAAAGACGCCGACTAAGCCGGAGGCAATCAAATGTTTATGTTCTTGAGAGACGGCTTCCATCACGTTAAAGGCAATCGGAAATTCAAAGTCTGATGGATTAAAATAAACTACGTCATTAATTCGGTGACTGGGAATATAATCAATAATTTTTTCCGCAAAATCGCCGTGCGGATCAACTAAGGCCACGCCTTCGCCATTGGCGATATCTTGGATAATCATATTTTCCATCACGGTTGATTTACCCATACCGGTTTTGCCAATCAAATACATATGGCGGCGGCGGTCGTCTTTTTTAATGCCAAACTTTACTTTTTGATTACGGAAATTAGTTTGGGCAAAATAAACTATTTGGTTTTGGTCTTCATTTTTTTCCATAAGATAATATTAGCCAACTGGCAAATTTTCCGGTGGTTGGGCTTTTGGTGCTGAGGGAATTTTTACCGGTGGGGCCATTTGTTCAATCGGCAGACCCATGGGCGGTTCGGCTTTTTTGGCTTCAGTTTTTCTGACCAATGGCGCTTTCACCGTAATTACCGGAAAATGATAAATTGAGGCCAATTCCTCGCTATTTAAAATATAACCTTCATAGCCAGGGTCAAGCCAGTAGCCCCGCCATTTATAGCGGTAAAGAATTTTTCGCCGTCGAATATTTAATCGAAATTCTTTCAGCCAAAAAATGCTCGCGGTTAAAATTCTTTTATCCGGTTTCAATGAATTTAAATCTAAGGTGTTAAATTGTTTAAAGGCGCCATAAACCGCGCTCGGAACCGCTTTTTTGAATTTAGCTTTTTCCGCAAAATAGATTAAACGAATTTTACAATGAAAACCTAATTTGCCGATTTTTCGCTCAATGGCGTTAATTCGATCTTTTTCGCCTTGGGTTAGGTATAACATTTGGGTCGGCGGTTCATCCTTTTTTACCACTGAAGCCGCAGTTTCGACCGGGTTTAAACCAGCTAAAACCAGATTGGGCGCGCCATAGATATAGTCAAAGGCATTTTTTTTAATTTTAGGTTTACCGCCAGCCAGTTTTTTGATCAGATGTTCGGCGGCATCGCCCCAGCTATTATCGGCCGGTGTCGCCACGATTTGCACCCAAATCTGTTCACCTGGGCCGATTCGGGTCATCCCTTCCAGCAATGACGCCATTGAGTCTTTAAAGCCTTCTTCAACATGTTCAAATTCCGGGTAAGTCCTGATCGGATAAAATTCAGACTTAGCCAGTTTTAATTCTGAACCCCAAAGCTGGTATTGATTATTGGGAAATTTTAAATTCCAATCTTTGGTGTAATCTTCAATTTCGGTGATCTCGGCGTCAGGGTATTGGGCATAAATCATCGCTTCAATCAAATCGCGATAACGGTCAACTAAATGAATGATAAATTGAATGTAGCCGCCGAGGCTGACGATTTCAAAAGAAAAACTGTTTTTAATTTCACCCGTCCACCAATCATCCAAAAAACCAAGCGGTTGATGGGCTCCGGCTAACTGATTAAAAATATTTTCTACGCCTTTTGGCCCTTGCTCATTATCTTTCGGGACATCAATGGCTAAAAGGATGTATTTTCGGTCATGGCGATATTTATTTCTGATCCAAAATTGCCAATAAAGCAACAGGCCGTAGACAAACAAAAAAACTGGATAAATCCAGCCGATAGTTTTAAAAAACCACCAACCAAGTAAGAGTGGGCTATTTGTCGGAATGGCCGATAAGTCAAAAAAAATTTCCATAGTAATTTTCTTTTTGTTTTCTTACTTAACCCCTTGTTTTTATTTTAGCGTAAAAAGTAAACCTAATCAAAGCGTTTATGATTGATTGAGGATATAATTGCCGTCAGGCAATTTTTTGATTTTTTCTTTATTAGTTAAAGCCAGATAAATGGTACTTTTGCGGACTAAGCGCTGGTTTAAAACCGCCTGGACAACTTCTTCTTTAGTCAGTGGTTTTCCGGCTTTAGCTAAAATTTCAATAATAACATCTAAAACCGTGCCCGGTTGATAGCCCCATTCTTTTAAGGCATAAATTCCCCGGCCGACTAAAACGAAACGGTTATCTAAAATCAGTTCATTATGAATCGTCGGTGGATAAGCAATTTTTTTATCAAATTTAGATTGGTTGATTAAATCAGTGATTTCTTTAAAATGAAGCGGTTTGTTTATTTTGCGTAAAACTAAATAGATTTTATCACTCATTCTTTTTGGTACGACTGTTTGCCAAGAGGCCAAACCCCATTCGCCTAAAATATTTTGTTCAATATTTTTGCTGATTTTAAGGTAAGAATGAATCAGTTTTCTAATTTCTTGTTCTAAATTTTCTTCCTTAATGCCTAATTTTGCAGCAACAATTTGATCTTTATTTTTTTGATAATAGTCGGAATTTAAAAAATGACTGAGTAAATCTTCAATTTTTAGAAGTTTTTGTTGTTCGGCAATAATTTGAGCTAAGACTTTAACCGCCTCTCTAGCGGAATCAATGGAGATTATCGGCAAACGCCAACCGCTCAAAAAATCAGAATCAGATTTAATTGGGTCAATCTTTTTATTTAAAAGATGGTTTAGAATAAATCGGGAGGACTGGAGATTACTTTCATTTGGTTCCGTTAAATTAATTTCGTTTAAAAGAAAATTTTCTTCCATAATTCCGCCGTAATTTTCTAAAAGACGGGTAATGTATTGCTCAACGTTTTCAACTTGCTGTTTAAATTCTTTTAATTCGTGGATTTTTTTAATGGTTGCATTTTCAATTTGGCGGATACGTTCCCGGGTGATTTCGTAATGTTTGCCAATTTGCTCCAAAGTTTCCTTTTCTTTACCCAGTAAGCCAAAACGTCGAGCTAAAATATCCCCTTCTTTATTGGAAAGACTTCGCAGTAAAATTGAAACCAGCTCGCCTGGATTAAAGGAAGCAGCTTGCTGTTTTTCCTGACTTTCAATGATTTTATCCAAAATTGAGTTTTGCTTATTCATAATTTGCTTAAAATTTAGCTAAATTTAACCGATTAATTTAATTAATCAATTTTTCTATTTTTTAACATTTTAAGTATATCATAAAAATTCAATAGCGTCAAGTCTTGATTTTAAAATTAAATTGTGTCTTACCTTGATCTTTATTAAAAATAAAAAATAACTAGCAAATGCCGTTAATTTTTTAACCATTCCTTGTTTATTTAGTTTTAAATTTTTCCCAAATCACAAGTAAGGGACTGGCAAGAAAAATTGAAGAATAAGTTCCAACGCTAATACCAACAATCAGCGCTAAAATAAAGTCACGAATTGTCGCTCCACCGAATAAAAGCAAAGCCAAGAGAGCTAACAAAACGGTAAAAGAAGTGTTAATTGAGCGGACAATAACTTCATTAATACTTTGATCAACAATTTTGTCAAAATCTTCACCCAAATGCTTAATTAGATTTTCGCGAATTCGGTCAAAAACAACAATCGTATCGTTAACCGAATAACCCAAAACCGTTAATAAGGCAGCGACAAACGGGGCATTAGCTTCCAGATTATAAAATTTTCCCAAAATAACAAAAACGCCAACGGTAATCGTGATATCATGGAACAAAGCTAAAACGGCGATTAAACCGTATTTCCAGGAAGCCACTGGCTTGGATACTTTACGAAAAGCCCAAGCAATATAAATCACAATCGCAATTAAAACTATAATAATTGCCCAGATCGTTTTATTTTTTAGTTCTTGGCCAATCACTGGCCCAATGGAATCAAATCTTTTTTCTTCAATGATTTTGATTTCAAAATTAATCCCCTGCCCTTCTGGAAGATTTAGGGCATCGCTGGGTTTAAATTTTTCCTTCAAAGTCTGGAGAATTTTTTGATGGATTTCTTCGTTAACGTCCTTAAATCTAATAATCATTCCTTTTTCGCCGACTGGCTGGGAAACAATGTTGCCTAAATTTAATTCAGCTAAGGCTTGATTGACGTCACTTTGATTTGGCCGCATCACCATAAATTCAACTTCTAAAAGACTGCCGCCAGTGAAATCAATCCCCAAATTTAATCCCCAAATAAAAAATGAAATGATGCTAATTAAAACTAAGCTGCCGGAGAGGGTAAACCAAATTTTCCTTGTGTTAATAATCGAAATCATATTGACGAATTAGTTGATTTTTTTAACGCCAAAAAACCAGGGGTGGGTTAACCCTTTTATCTTAACTGATTTTTTTAAAATTAATTTAGTTACCGTCATCGCTGAAAAAAGACTGGCAATAATCCCAATACTTAAAGTAATCGCAAAACCTTTGACCGAACTGGTGGTAAAACCAATTAAAATAAAACAGGTAATGAGAGTTGAGACATGACCGTCAAAAATTGATGACCAGGCGCGTTTAAAGCCTTCGTTAATGGCAATACTTAATGGTTTGCCCCACTTTAATTCTTCTTTAAGCCGTTCAAAAATTAAAATGTTGGCATCAACGGCCATGCCTAATGACAAAATAAATCCCGCGATCCCAGCTAAAGTCAGAGTCACGTTCATGATTTTAAAGAAAGCAATTACAATTAAGCCGTAAAAAATTAAGGCCAGCGATGCCGTCAAACCCGGCAGTCGATAATATAAAATTATAAAAAGACAGATAATGATAAAACTTACCATGCCGGCCAATAGGCTTTTGGTCATTGATTCATTGCCTAATTGCGCGCCGACCGTCTGCTGGGAAATTAAATTAATCGGTACGGGCAAAGCGCCAGCGTTTAATCTTTGAGCGAGAAGCTTTGCTTCACTAATTGTAAATTGTCCGGAAATGACGGCCTGGCCATCGTTAATTGGTTCTTGGACTGTTGGCGTACTAATTGCGGCACCATCGAGAAAAATCGCGACCGGTTTACCAACATTGCGACCGGTAATTTCCGAAAATAATTTTTTGCCCTCATCGTTAAACTGGAGACTAACCTGAGGAATTTGAGTATTGGGGTCAAAGATCACCTGGGCGCGTGTTAGCTGTTTGCCGGTTAAACCAGTATAAATCCATTCGTCCGGTCGTGGGCCAAAATCCAATTCGCTTTTTGTTCGAATCAAAATATGGCGGCAACGGGCTTCTAAATTTTCGCTTTCGCCCCGTTCTTCTTCTTTTTTAATAATGTGGTAGCCAAAAATAGTTTTGATGAGTTGGGGGGTAATCTGACCCAACTGTAAGTCGTTAAAGCAAGCTTTTTCAAACTCCGGCACTAATGAACCTTTTTTAAAAAAACCAATATCGCCGCCATTTTCTTTGCTGCCTGGATCTTCACTAACCTCTTTTGCCAGCTGGGAAAAATCAGTTGATGGCAACAAGGCTCGATTAAGCGTTTCCTTGGCTTTTTTTTCAGCCGTTTGGTTATAAGCCGTTAATTCATTTTTTTGTTCATCGGTTAAATCAATTTTGGGGTTAGGATTTGGCTCTTTAAACTCCAAAAGCGGTGTTTCACCAATCATCTTAATCGCTTGATTAATATCGGAAATACCAGCCAGTTCCGTAATAATCCGCCACTGGTCCCCAGCTTTAGTTGTCTGGACCACTGGTTCAGCTACGCCAAAAGCGTTAACCCGCCGTTCAATGACATCTCTGACGCCGGCAACGGCGCTTGATTGGTCAGCGGCGGGAATTTGTGAAACATCGGCTTGATAAACCAAATGGCTGCCGCCTTGCAAATCCAAGCCGAGCCGATAAGGGATTTTTAAAAAGTTGGGCGCGGGCAAACCAATTTTTTTACCCCATTCGCCAAAATCAATTACGACACTAAATATTGCCAATAAAAAAATAAGGGCGGTCAGGAGTCTGATTTTTGTCATTTGATTCATAAAACAATAATTACTTTACCAAAAATAAAAAAAATAATCAAGTCACTATTTTTTACCTAAATTAAAATATTTTTTTAAAGATATAGTACTGTTCGTCAATTAAGTAAGCCTGGTAGCTATCGCTTCGTAAATAGATATTCAAATATTGGTCAAAACTTTGTTGATCGGGAAAACCGAAAAGGTCTTGGCTGTCAATAATTAAATAATCAACTAGGAATTTTTCATCGCCATTCATATAAATAAATTCCCGATGAGTCAAGTGGGGCACTAAATTGGTATGAGCCGAAACTGAAGCATTGGCTGGAATTAATTTTAGAATTTCCTGAAAAGTTTTAGTCCGGGAATTAAAAAATTTCGCCGTTGGGAAATTAAACGGGCTAAGGGGCGACTGCCAAAGAAAACTGACCATGGCCGAAGCGGCAATTAAAATCATCACTATTAGTTTGTTGATTTGCCAATCTAAAATTTTTTTAACGGCAAAAATAAGGCCGATAAATAAAAAAGGGATTAAAATGCTGTCATACTGATAAAAATTAGTGAACTGAAATTCAAAATTCGTCAAAAGGTTTTGGAGTAATCCCGGCACCAGCAAAATTAAAGTTTTAATATTGATTAAAGGTAAAAACAGTAAGGGTAGAAAAATTTTTGTTAAATAAAAAAATTTTTGGCTTGTGGCCACGGTTTGCCAAGTTAAACTAGGATTAAATATAACATTAGATATTATCTCCGGCGCCGTTGTGCCAAACTGGGCATAACGATCAAGGCGGATCAGTCCCCCGCCCAAGGCAGGCATAATTAATTGAACTACGGCTAGAAAATAAATTAAACTGAATAAACTAACCGTTAAGCCAAAGTGCTTATGGTCAAAGAGTAAAAAATATAAGCCCATAAAAATTACGGCAACAATCATATTTTCCGAAACCATGGCCGTCAGAATTAAAAATAAACTGGCAAGATAATACTTTTTTTTAGTGACAAAATAAAAAGAGCTAAAAATTAAAGGAATCGCCAACGGCACTTCATGAAAATCAAAAAGATTAATCCAATGCACTGACGGATAAATCAAATATAAGGCGCTAATAAAGATAGCCCAATTTTTATTTAGAATTTTTTTTGCTAATAAATAAAGTGGTAAAGCGGCAATGGCTAAAGCCGCCGTCTGCAAGATTAATAAATTTTCCGGAGTTTGCCATAAGGCATAAATTGGCAAGAGTAAAAAAAGAATTGGGCTAAAATGAATGGCTAAGTGATTTTTACCTTCAAAATTGTTAAACATTATTTTGCCCTGCAAGGTATTCCAAAACGATTGCTCAAAAGTGGCTAAATCCCAAGTTTGAGTCTGAAAAGTATAATGCCGCCAAACGCTTAAGCTGCTAAAAATTAAAAAATAGCCAATAATTAACCCAATAATTATTTTATTTTCGCGAATTAAACTAGTCATACACAATTTTTAAACAAAATAGCCTTGACAGGCTTTGGGTAAATTGTCTCAAAAAATTTTAACCTAAAAAATAGTGGATAACTTTTTATCATAATTTAATATCCCCGCAGTTCTGCTGCGGTTGGGTAATTCATTTAATTTTGAATCGTTAGGTTTAATTATAGCAAAAAACTTCGGAGTTTCCGAAGCCTTTAATTTATTTGGTATTAAAATTTTAGTAGACTTCTTTCAATAAAGCGTTTTCCACAAAAATGCCGCGGGGATACAAAATTCTTTCCAGTTCCTGCCGGGTGGCAATTTCAAATTCGGCGCGCTTGATGGTGGCGACTTCATCAAAACTGTATTTGGCGGCAATCATCCGAATCCGGCTTTGAATCGTGGGACGAACGATTTTTTCCACAAAATTTTGGCCGATACTTTGCCAAATTTCCGGGATTTGTTCCGGATCCAAGCGCAATAAAATTGTCCCTTCAATTGAGATTTTTTTAGCGTCTCGAGTAGTGGCCGTGATTGGCTGGTCACCTAAAAGTTCTGGTTTATCCGGATTAAATTTTTTACTAATACCGTATTCCAAGGTTTGCGTGTTAAAAAGCATGGCTTTTTGCCAAAAAGGAATTTTTAAGTGCAGGCCAGGTTTATAGATTTTTTTTAAGACACCGCGACCAAGATCATAAACGCAGGCGACATAACCCGGCGGCACTTGAATGAAAAATCCCTTTAAAACATCTTCAACGACAAATGAATACATTAGTTTATCCAAACCTTCATCTGACATACATTTAGTTTATTGTGCGGTCCGCCGAATACCCCGCCCCGACGTGACATCGGGGGGATGAGGCGGAGTTAAAGATTAGATGGTGAGTGAGCCGTTTGTAGAGCGAAAGCGGAACAAACGGCGAACGAACACTTATCACAAGAGGATTCCAAAGGAGGATACTCCTTTGGTCGGCGGGCGAGGTCTAAAACCCCGCCCGCCGAAACATTATTTATTTTGGGCTTACCTTAGCCTTTTTTAAAATTAATTTTAAAACAGTGGTGATGATTGATATTATAGCCGAAAATATCAGAGATGTCAAAATAAAAACCGATTTGACTGAAGGCAGTAAAACCAAAACTAAAAAGCTTAAAGCCGGAAAAAGGAGGCTATAAATCTGTTCTTTTTTTGACATTTTTTTGCTTTGCCCCCAATAATGGATTAAAATTTGGGCAAAGATAAAAGCGGCCACCGCCGCGGCCATCATCATATTTCTTTGACCAATGTCAAAAAATAAAAATTTGGTATTAATAAAATCAGGTTTAGGGATGGCTGGATATAAAAGATGAAGTTTACTTTCCGTATTAATACCGCCTAAAAATACTTGGTATAAGAGAATTAAAACAAGTAGCTGGACGCCTAAAACGACGGTTTTAGCCCAAGGTCTAATCTTTTTTTTCTTTAATAATTGGCGAATCATTAATTTCCGCTTCACCGGATCAGTAGAAAAGTCACGATTGATTTCCGACATTTCGTGATGTAATCTCTGACTAATAATTTTTGCCCGTTCGGTGAGAATAGTAAAAGGCAAAAGAAGAATTCTTAAAATAATCGTCAAGACAATCACCGCAATCCCTAAGTTAAATATGGAGTAGCTCAGATAAAGCCAAATTAAAAAATTAAAGAGAGGAATATAGAGATAATATTGCCAAATATAATTAAATATTTCCATAAAGATATAGATTAAACGTTTTTATGTTTAAGGTTTGGAGGTCAGATACGGTTAACTTTCTAAAATTATTTTATCTTGTGCCAAACTCGGGGACAGGGACTCGCCCGGTTATGCGACCGGGCGTCCCGTCGAATAACGGGACGAACCCTCGATATCCTTGATCATAAAAGTGTTCTCTCCCGCTCAAAACTCGGAGGCCTGGATTCGAACCAGGATTGATGGCTCCAAAGGCCACTGTCCTACCGTTAGACGACCCCCGAATTTTGAGTGCGAGTTTTGGCGGGACAAGCTAGACCTGCCGGCACAGACAGGATCTCCGAATTTAATACAAGATATTCTGGTAGTTGGATTTAAGAAGTGAGGCGGGCAAGTTATTCAACCTCCAAATTTTAGAACCCAAAAGCAAGAATTAAGATAATTTAACCTAAAAATTAAGATTTGTCAACCCCGTGCGTAGTAGAACTTTGACTTAATTTATGATTTAAAAATATTCTTTGTTTTTTTTGTATTTTTATTAGATTTTTAGATTTTTAAGTGGATAATTAAAAATAAATGTCAAAATTTTACTACGGGGTTAATTGAAGGGCTATTTAAACTTTCAGATATCGTCTAATGGCAATAATACTGCCGACAATAGTAAGCGCAATTATCACGAGCAATTCTAAGCCAAAAATCTGCCAAAAATTTTCGTTAAAATAATTAATAATATTGAAATCTTCGGTTAAATAAAATTTAACCAAATAAGGCTGCAAAAAATTTAGAAACGGATAAATAATTAAAATAGCCAAGATACAGGCAATAACACCATAGAAAATCGCTTCGACGATGAATGGGCCGCGAATAAACCAATTAGTCGCCCCGACTAATTTCATCACGCCGATTTCTTGGCGATGAGTATAAATCGCCACCCGAATCGTATTAAAAACAATTAAAAATGCCACGAGAATAAAAAAACCAGAAGCAAAAACGGCGATTTTTTTCACATACTCAGAAACATTTTTAGTTTTGCTGATGTAGAGCTGGTTATCATCAAAATTTTTGACGGCAATTAAATTATTATATTTAGAATTATTAATGACGGTAATAATTTCTGAATAATCATCTAAATTTTTCGCTTTAATTTGAAGGGAGGCGCCTAAAGGGTTATTTTCTAGCTCAGCTAATGAATCAATCACCAACTGATTGGCACTATGGGTTTGGCGAAAATTTTCCAAAGCTTCTTTTTGGGAAATATAATTTATTTCTTTGACTTGAGTCAGGGCGGAAAGATAGGTTTGAATTTCCTGGACCTGTGGCTCCAACACATCTGGCTTAAAGTTAATGCTAATATCAACTTTTTCCTGTAATACCTTAATGGCCGCGTCGGTAATAAAATTTATCACCACTAAAAAATTGATAGAAATAAAAGTTAAAACAATAATGGTAATCGTCACTAACGAAAGCCAAATATTTCGCCAAAAACTTTGCCAGGCAAAGGTTAAAATTCGATATGGAGAAGCCATGAACATAGTTAAAGAAAATATTTACCAAATTTTTGATCGGAAATAACAGTACCGTTATCTAAAGTGACCACCCTTTTGTTGATTGAATTAATCACTTCCCGATTATGGCTGACTAAAACCACGGTGGTGCCAAATTCGTTAATTTTTAAGAGTAAATCAACAATTTCTCTGGTATTAATTGAATCAAGATTACCGGTTGGTTCGTCCGCGACTAAAATTTTTGGCCGATGGACTAAGGCGCGGGCAATGGCCACTCGTTGTTGTTCGCCGCCGGATAATTGGATGGGATAACGGTCCTCCTTGCCGGTCAAGCCAACAATTTTTAAAACTTGAGGCACCACTTCTTTGATTTTTATCCGATCAGTGCCGCAAACTTCTAGGGCAAAAGCGATATTTTCAAAAACGGTTTTTTTCGGCAGCAGTTTAAAATCTTGAAAAACAACACCAATCTGCCGACGCAAAGACGGAACTTCACTTTCTCGAATGTTCGTAATTTCCCAACCACCAACAATAATTTGTCCTTTTGAAGGTGGTTCCTCGGCCACTAAAATTTTCACTAAAGTTGTCTTACCTGTACCGCTTCGGCCAACGATAGAAACAAATTCTTTAGGTTTAATATGTAAATTTATATTTTTCAAGGCAACGATATCAGGTGGGTAAATTTTTGAAATATTTTTGAAAATTATCATTATTTTTGTTTAGTCTTTATTTTTTCCCCCAATTTGTTATAATGGTTAATGATTTCTATTTTTTAGTTTTAGTGGTGCGGGATTAGTTAAGCGGTTTAACGTCACCTTCCCAAGGTGGAGAAACGGGTTCAACTCCCGTATCCCGCTTTGAAAAAATTTGAAAAAAATAGTTTGATTAATTTACGCCGGGGTAGTTCCTCACTTGGTCGCAATTTAGTAATTTAATATTAGAATTTATTTTATAAGACGTTTAGTTGTGTCCAAGTGAGGGGCCCGATGTAGCTCTCAGTTGGTAGAGCAACGTATTCGCTCGCCCCGCACCTTCTAGCGCCAAGATAGCTCAATTGGTAGAGCAACGGTATCGTAAACCGTAGGTTGTGGGTTCAAGCCCCACTCTTGGCTCCAGAAGGTGCAGGGTAAATAGGTCACCGGTTCAAGTCCGACCGTGGGCTTTGGCGATGATGGCCCGCCCGCTTTGACTTCGTCAAAGCGAAGTCGGGCGCGGCAGGCGGGGCATATAAACTATTGGTCGTCGGTTTCCCGACGCACTGATTTGTTAAAATAATTAAGAAGTCGGGATCCTCGGTTCTCGGTGAAACCGGAACCAGGACAATTCTCTCCCCCGGCTATTCAATTTTTAGTTGAAATCAGCCGCCAAATCACGGCTTGTTTTTTTAATTCATCAAGATAACTGTCTAAGTCTTTGCCCCGAATCAAAATGTGTCTCGCCCTAATTAATGTTGTTTGCTGTTCCGGTTCAGTAATTTTTTCTTCAACTTTAATGATGTGAAAACCAAATTTAGTTTTTACTAAATCGCTGATTTGGCCGACTCCTAAAGCAAAGGCGGCTTGTTCAAATTCTGGTACCATTTGGCCTAAACCAAAATATCCTAAATCTCCACCTAAATCCGAAGTTACGTCTTCGCTGTATTTTTTTGCCAATTCGGAAAATTCTTCAGGTTTTGCCTTTACTTCATCTAGAATTTCTTGGGCTTTTTCCCTGGTGGCCTGATTAATTTTATCATCAAGGGTAATCGCGATACCTAATTTGTTTTTTACGATTAGTGGTTTAATAATTTCATTGGTAAAATCATTAATGGTCCATTTGTATAAATCATTAAGTTGTTTTTCCAAAGTTTCACGACTGCCCAATTCAGCAATTAATTTATTAATTTGCTGGTCAATCTCCTGTTGGCTGACACTAATTTGATATTTCATGGCAGCTTGCTTTAAAATCTGATAATCAATTAGTCGTTCTAAGACATGGTTTTTAGCCTCCTTAAGTGATGGAATAATCAAATCAGAATTTTTTTCTTTTTCTTGTTGGTAAAAATTTGACAGGGTATTAACTTGTTTTTGCCAGTCAGTATAGGTCGCAATTTGAAAATTAACCACTGCTGCCGGCAAGGGAATAATTTTAGTGATTAATTTCGTTATTTGATTGTCCCACGCAAAATAATAAAGACCAGAAAGGAAAAAGATTATGGTGGCAGTAATCAAAAAAATTAAAATACTCAGGATTAATGTTTTTTTGTTTTGTGGTAATTTTGGCAACCTAAGAAATCCCGGCCAAAATTTTTTTATATATTTGCCCGTTAGCTGAGGCAGTTTTGGCTCCATCTCCGGCTCTGATTTTTTTTCTGTAATTTTTTTCGTTTCCAGCTTAAATTTTTGGCGAGGGGTAATATTTTTATCATCTTTTTTAAGCTCAATCCACTTTAAAACTGCGTCGCGTAATTTATTTATTTCTTCATCACTTAGATTATTATTGGTTGAATTTTTTAAATCATTCATAATTAATTTTTAAAGAAATATAGCCACCATTTTTGCGGATTATTTAAATTAGTTTCGCTTCTGGCGATCTGAGAACCTTCTGATTTCATTGGATTTGATGCCGTTTTGTTATCATTAACGACAATAACTCTTTCCCCTTTTAATTTTAGTCCGAGATCACGCCTGGCTTTTTCTTCGATATAAGCGTTTGAATTAAAATATTCAATAAGATTTTTTAGCCGAGTATTGTTAGTTTCCACATTGCCAATTTCTGTTTTCAGGCTAGATATTTCTTGATTAATTTTATTATTTTTTATCCAGCTATTAATGAAATTAACTCCTAGTAAAATCAAAACGATGATCCCACCAAATAAAATTAGCTTAAAACGTAGACTAGATTTTTTTCCCCCTGACTTTATTCGATTTAACATTTAAATAAAAATATTTTGAATAACGCTAAAAATTTTTCTTTACTGGGTAAAGATTTAAATTCGTTAGTAATTAAATTATACCATAAAGATAAACTTAGTTCAATAATGATCAGCTATCTCCTTAATTATTTCATTAAATTGCCTTTCTCCCAGTTCAATTTTTAATTTTTTTACTAAATTGACTAATTCCTGACTTGACCAATCGGTGAATTCCCCGCCTGGCTGACGAGCGGGATAGCGAAATGACCCAACTAATTCAAGAATTCTTTCCGGAGTTTTAATATCGCGAAATTCAATTTTTGTTTTATTATCCCTTAAAATCAGGTAGAAATTACCTAAGCGGGCAATTAATTGAATCAGGCCATGATTTTCATAATAGGCATTCTTAATTTCAGCATAGGGAATTTCCGAGACAACTTTTTTTAAAATTCCTTGTTGGTCAAAGTCAATGATCCGCTGATTGGTAATAATAAATCGTTGCCAATACCAAACAATAGCCGCTCTAAAAATCCAAATTAAACTGATTAAAATCAAAGATGAAAAAATAGTAATTCCCAAATTTCCCCAAATAAAAAGCGGATACATTAAAAAAAATGTTCCCAGAATTATTAATAGGGGAAAAAATAAATTTAAACCTAAAACTATCGGTGAACGGCGAATAATTTTTATTAGCCTTTCATTGTCACTTAAAATCAGACCAAGCATAAATAATTAAATCAATTTTTTTCTAACAATAAAGAAATGCTTAGTTAGCTCAATACCAACGATTTGAATTAAGGCAAGGGCAAAAACGAACAACCAATCATTTGGCTGTAAGGAAACAGTGTGAAATATATTTTTCAGCAACGGGTGGTAAATGGCAATTAATTGGAGGGTAAAGCCAAAAAATACGGCTAAGATTAAATAGGGGTTGGAAAAAGGATTTTTTGTAAAAATTGATTGCCTTAAGCTGCGGCAAGAAAAAACATACAATAAAGAATCAACGCCAAGAGTGGCAAAAATTAAAGTTCTGATATAATTTAATTCAAAAATTTCTGCCTTAACCATCAGGTAAAATAAGCCAAGTAAAATCAGGTTAGTAAAAACACCGATAACAAAAATCAAAAATTTCATTTGGCGATTAAGGATTTTTTGGCTTTTCTTCCTTGGTTTATCTTTCATTACTTCCCTTTCGCCTGGCTCAAAAGTTAAGGCCAAATTGGGAAAACCGTCGTCAATTAAATTAATCCAAATAATTTGAGCGGGTAAAAGCGGCAGCGGCAAATTAAGCATAATTGATCCAGTGACTAAAATGACTTCAGCGAAACTGTCAGAAAGTAGGTATAAAACAATTTTTTTAATATTTTCAAAGATTACCCGGCCGCGTTCAACCGCGGAAATAATAGTTTTAAAATTATTATCAAGTAAAATCAGGTCAGCAGTCTCTTTGGCCACGTCAGTGCCTGAGCCTAAAGCAATGCCGATATCAGCGGCTTTAAGAGCTGGGGCGTCATTGACGCCATCACCAGTCATTGCCACCACTTCTCCTTGTTTTTGCCAGGCATGAATAATGCGTAATTTATGATGCGGCTCTACCCGGGCATAAATGTCAATTTCTTTGATTTTTTGTAAAAATTTTTCATCGCTTAACTGATCAATCTCGCTGCCCTCTAAAATATTTTTTTCTGAGACTTTTAAACCAAGCTCCGAAACTACAGCCTTAGCGGTTAAGCGATGGTCACCGGTGACAATAATGGGCCGAATGCCGGCCTGTTTGGCTAACTTAAAAGTTTCTTTCGCTTCCGGACGCAGAGGATCTTTAATGGCGACAAAACCAACAAAAATTAAATCATTAAGAATTTCCTGATTTAAATTAAGATCATTATTGTTGGGAATTTGTTTATAGGCGAAAGCCAAAAGCCTTAAGCCGTGATTGGTAATTTTGTCAATTTTTTGATCCAGACTTTTTCTTAATTCCGATGTTAAAATCTGTTTTTTGGCATTAATTCTAATTTGGTTTGATCTGGCTAAAATTTTTTCTGGCGCGCCTTTAACATAAATTACCTGACGTTTATCATCTAGGCGATGGAGGCTTGACATATATTTCATTTCCGAATTAAAAGGAATTTCGGCGAGGCGCGAGTATTGTTTTAAAGTCTTTTCGTAGGGTAGGCCGGCTTGAACTGCCGCCATCATTAAGGCCGCATCAGTCGGCGAACCAATCATTTGCCAATTTTGCAAATCTTCACTGGGATTAGTAATCACGGCGTCATTGCAAAGTAGCCCGATTTTTAAAATTAATTCATGATCCTTCAAGGTCCCGGAGTTGCTGTATTCAATATTTTTTTCCGTGGTTAAAAAATTGTCATAAGTGATTATTTGCGCTACCTGCATTTTTCCTTCAGTTAAAGTTCCAGTTTTATCAGTGCAAATAATTGAAACGCTGCCAAGCGTCTCGGCGGCAATTAAGCGACGGATTAAAGCTTTGCGCCGTAAAATTGACTTCATCCCAATAGCTAAAATCGCAGTCACCGAAATTAATAATCCTTCTGGAATAGCGGCCACGGCCACGGCTACCGCCGTATTAAGCATACTTTCCTGACCGGCTAAGCCAAAACCAAAAATTGATCGTCCTTGCCATCTACCAATCATTACGATGAAAAAACCGACGAAAATAACAAAGTAAGTTAAGCCATGACTAAACTGAGTTAGTTGAATTTGTAAAGGTGTTTTTTCTTCTTTAGTTTCACTGACTAATTTTGTAATTTGCCCTAATTCACTCTTAATGCCAGTGGCGCAAACAACGGCTTTGGCTTTTCCGGAAACTACTACGGTGCCACTATAGACCATATTTTCTCGGTCCGCTAAGGCTGTTCCCTGATCTAAATTTTTTAAATTCTTCTCAGAAGGGATTGATTCTCCGGTTAAAGCCGCTTCGACTACTTGAAAATTATTGGCCGTAGTAATTCTAGCATCAGCGGGAATTTTATCGCCAGCGGTTAAAGAGATGATATCACCCGGCACCAAATTTTTTGCCTTGATTTCAACTTCATGACCGTCTCGGAAAACTCTGGCTTTAAAATCAACTAATTTTTTCAAAAAAGTAATTGCTTGGTTGGCTTTATTTTCCTGATAAAAACCAAGCCAAGTATTAATTAAAACCGCCAGCATGATAATGGAAAAATCAACCAAATCTTTCAAAATCAACGTGATTAAGGCGGCGGCGAGCAAAACATAAACTAAAGGGCTTTTAAATTGATTAATAAACGTCAAAAAAACCGAGAGTTTTTTCTCTTCGGGCAATTTATTTTCCCCATTTTTTTTCAGCCGGTTTTCCGCTTCAAGAACAGATAAACCATTGGCGTTGGTTGCTAAAATTTCATAAATTTTGTTTATGGGGAGATGATGCCAAAAAATTTTTGTCATAAGTTATTGATATTATAACAAAAAATGGCGAATCTCGCCATCATCTTTCAGTTTGATCTTTTAAAAAGTAAATTAAAGCCAGCAACATTATAAAAATGGCCGTGGTTATGATCATTGTAGAAATAATTAAATTTTGGAAATAAGCCGGCGGGAAGACATTAATGAGCGATTCAAAATTTGGATCTAGCTGCCAATAGTCATTAGAAAAAGTGAAAAGATGAAATTGGTAAAAGATTTTTTCAAAGTAAAACCTTAAAATGATAAATAACAATAACTCAAACCCCAAGCAGATGAATAATATCTGTTTTATTAGATTAATTATTTGCCGCCGCCAAAATTTAACTAAAAAAATCAGCTGGGTAATAAGGAGAGCTAATAAAGCAAAAATAATCATTTTAAATTTAAACAGTAATTTTTTTATGTCTTGCAAATGGAGAATTTCCCGAGTCGTATAATAATTGACCTTAAGCTGATTTTTATTTTTTAAATAATTAAATAAATTTTCAACTTGGTCTGGATTATTTTTAAACTGACTTTGGTTCCAGTTTAAATTTAAGCCTAAGTTAAGTCCGGCCATTAAATAAATAAAGACCATTAAATTAATGGCAATAAAAAGCAGCCAGACTTTTTGGGCGATGATCTGTATTATTTTCATCGGCGTTTAATTAAGAAATCGCCCCAAAACGGGCGACTTCAGGAATTATAAAAAGAGATTTTTTTAAAACCAGAATATGGGTATTGACATCCAGTTTTTTAGAAAAACTGGATTGGTTAATTACATTTTTTTAGAGCAGAAATTGCAGCTCTTGGTGTGGATGGCTAATTCGTAAATCGCGGAGAGACCGACCAAAACGTAAATTACCCTTGAAATCATCATTTCTTGGCCGCCAAATAGTTGACCGACTTCCCACTGGAAAAGTCCCTGCAAAAGCCAATTTAAACCGCCAATGATTAATAAAATAAAACTTAGTTTATGTAGTTGCTTCATAGCTGTCACCCCCTTTCCTTTTTATCTTAGCACATTTTAGCGTAAACAAAAACTAGTCGGCATTTAAAAAACTCTTAATGTAGCGAAATTCTTTGCGAATTTGATTAAAAAGATTATCTTTTGGATTAAAAACGCTTTCGATAATAATTGGTAGATTATAACTTTTCGCTTTTTTAATGATTATTTTTTGTTTAGTCAAATAAAGCGGGTGATGAAGACAGACCGGAGTAGAACCGCTTAGATGAATTTGGACTAATTTTTTTGCGTAAAGTTTTAAAAAATCATCAGCTAGGCCCATGGTCGGGTCATTATCATAAATATGCTGCAAATCTAAAACAAATTTAAAATTATTTTTGGTAATAAATTTTTTCAGGTCTTCGGGCAGTCGGCCTGTTTTTTTTCGGTTATCCATATTTTCAATACCCAAAGGAAACCGGCAAAAACTAAAAATTCTTAGATCTATTATGGTATCAGGATGGAAAACAACCAAATTAAACCTAATCTTTTTTTGAATATCATTAATTGTTTTTATCACTAACTTGCTTTTTGCATTTAAACCGTATTGAATATTAAAAGTTGGCACGTGAAGCGAAATATATTGGAAACTAGACAGTTGTTTGCGATCAAGTTCTTTAAGTTTTTTTAATCGGTCTAAATCATGGGCCGTAAATTCAATCGCGTTAATCTTTGATTCTTTCATTAAATTAACCGCTTCGTTGGAAATGGGATAGATTTCTGTCTTATAAAGACAGCCCGTGGCAAAACCGATAATCATATGAATTAATTATAACGAAATTTTAATAATAAGAGAATGGGATAAATTAACATAAACTATTGCCAAAAAAAAATTTTTGTGATATTGTATATTTTGTCAAAATGAATTTACAATTTTTGGGGGTATAGTCCCGACGTTCGCCTAAAGGTGAAGTCGAGATCCCGATTCCGCTAAAGGCGGACATCGGGACTCAGTCTGGTAGATCCGTCAGCTGGCGGACTTTTAAGCAGATGGGTTTGATCCATTATGATCTACAATGTTTACGTAATAAATAACCCTGAGAATGGTAAAATATATATTGGGCAGACTACTAATAAAAACAAGGGTGTTTGGCAATTAATTTATTTAGAGAAATACCCTAATCGTAAAACAGCGATACTTCGAGAAAAACAATTAAAAAGTTATCAGGGTAGAAAATTTATTAGAAGATTAATAGACATGGGGGTATAGCTCAGTCTGGTAGAGCAACTGCCTTTTAAGCAGATGGTCG